>NZ_JAWOVC010000012.1:0-160955 GCF_033339735.1 Vibrio sp. 2033 | reverse complement strand
ATGAGTAGTTTTACAGGCAAAGCCGAAACGGATGATAACCACCTACTGAAGTAGGTGGTTTAGGGCTGAAAACAAAAAATTGTATCGGCGTATACTTCTATCGTCCTACCTAGCTGATTTTTTCAGAAGAAAGTTAATGGCATGCTTACTGCTTATTTCCGTGATAACTAGTATTTACTTTAGGTATTTGTGTGTCCTATAAAGTCCTCCCTCTTTCGGAAGTGATGTCTCATGAATTTGGATTGATAGAGGGCAACTTCCATAATATTTCGAAAGCAGATATCGCCTCTGCTATTCCTTCACATCTTACTTTTGAACAGCTAAAACAGCATCTCTACGAAGGCAATCTCGCACTCGTGAGTGATACGCCTCAAACTCCCGCTCTGCTTAGTTACAACGACCCAATAGGTCCTAAAACTTGGCGGCTGAATTCTGAGGTTATCTCTGAGCTTTCGGATGATGCGGCTAATAATTTGTTAGCAATAACGAAAACCACCAGAGCAACGGGAGGTTACCGCTCTTGTATCGGGGAAACCTCGACGCCCGAACGAGTTTACACGCCGCCGCCAATCACAACCGCAAGTGAAGAGGAACTAATCAAGGAGTTTGAGTACAGCTTCGAAGTCGGATGCTCGGATACCACCATAAAGAAAATGGTGCACAGTGACTTTGCTTTAGCGAAAACTGAAAAAGAGAACGCGGTGACCCGTTGGGAGCAAGCCAATACCGAGCAAGGCACCCGCTACACAGCGTTATGTGTGTTTGATGAGCCAAAGCGTTTAAATATCCACATCGCTGATGACAATCTCGGACTGACACCATTGGAAGCCGTCACATTACAAAAAGCCGGCAGCCATAAAGCTGAGGAAGGTTTTATACCTGTTGTCCCTGCAGTGCGATTGGGTGAACGTTTAGGTTTGCCTACAGAAGGCTATTACTACCACTTTAATGATGGCGAACTTGTCCAAGAATACAAAATTCTTGGGGAAGAAAAGTGGGCGTTTTACGCTACGCAATCGACACAAGACAAGCTCAATGACGAGCGTGGTTTTACTAAAGACCAAAGCGCTATTTTGGTGTATTGGAAATTAGCCGATCAAATCATCGAAAATCAATACATCATTTATCTTGAGCGACAAATCACGCGTGAAGAGCTCGATAATCTCAGTGAAGATTGGCTGTGTGAAAACGGGATAAAGTTGGATATCCCCGCATTGTTTGATACGGTCAAACAGCCGGAAGAAGCGCGCTCAGAAGTTAACAACGATGAGACGCAAGCGGAACAAACCGCAGCGACGCACACCGTAACAGCAGGGGAAGACTGGCAAAGCATCGCTGAACTATATGGTATGGGAGCTAAAGCCTTGCTCTTGCTTAACCCAGTGTTTGAGGCCGACCCTCTGTCACTCGCGGTCGGTGATGAAATTACTGTTGCTGAGAAACAGCAACAACAAGCACCGGACAAAAAGAATACCTTTCCGCCGCTGCGCCCACAAACTTACAACCACATCCGCAACAGTCATTATCAGCACAGTGATCCATTGCTCGGGTTGACCAAATATAGAGCCATTAACACTGCCGATTGCATAGAAGGCGATGTGGTAATCCTCAATTTAAAAGACGCCACAAGCTTGCTCGTGTTCGCTAAATCCTGCACCAGACCAGAGGGATGTATTGAAATTGGCGACCAACAAGAGTCAATAAGTAACTTTGGTCCTTGGTCATTCTTCTTTGCACAAGCCAATGCAAACCCAGCTGCTGTCATACCCGCCATTCAAGCGACACAAGCACAAATGGCTATGGGCAGTTCCGCAGCTGTCGCCGGTTCCCCAGAGCAAATGCAGCAAACTCAAACCGCAGCGATGCAGTTAGATAAACTGGCCGGCACATTGAAAGACAAAATCGTCGAGGGCTACCGCTGGCAGGTCGAGGGCATTGGCGCTTTGTTTGCCATGCAGCAAAGCTTGTTTGGTGATAACACCCAATACACAGACCAAGATTTACGCCAAGTGACCACAGCGCAAAGCCGTGTTCGTGTCCACATTACCGAGCCCCAAGATGGCGAGTTTTATCCGCACGTACAGGGCTATCATGTAGATGACACACGAATCCCCATCAAATATGTGAAACAGGGGAACAATGGTCAGTTGTTCGTTGCGATTGAAGAGAACGGACCAACCATCTATTGGACACCAGAAGAAAACGGTGAAGCAAGTTGGCAAACTACCCCCGATCATAGTGATGGGTTTGAAAAAGACGATATACTGGTCACGCCAATCCACTCGGGTAGCGATGCGAACGTCACCGTTACGCCTGCGCCAGAAGAAAAAGACTGGCGTGATGCGATTTTAGTGTTCCCTGAAAGCTCAGGTATTGCTCCGCTCTATGTGGTTTACAACAAACCGAATAGCGATATTAAGTACATTCCAGCCCCTAAGGGGAGCCCACCATTACCCGTTTTCCCTGATGCAATTAAAGCAAAGAAAAAAACGTCAGTACAAGGTGGAGGGAAACTAAGAGAACGGTGGAAAGATAAAAAAGGACGAATCTACGAGTGGGATTCTCAGCATGGAAAAGTCGAAATTTATACGAAAAATGGTAAACATATCGGCGAGTTTGATCACATATCGGGAGAGCAAACAAAAGAAGCAGACCCGGCTAGAAAGGTAGAGAAATAATGAAAATTGTTATTGAAAAGTTCGACAAACAGACTGAGTTACTCGTTTCAGAGTTAGCCATTGAACAAGAACACCTCGATGGAATTGCTCAAGTATTAGGGTTAAAAGAAGATGATATTCAGTTCCTAACAAGTGGGGTTGGCGGATTTGATATTAGTGACGCGCAAGCTTTAGACATAGAGAAGTTGATTGATAAATACTTCTATGAACCAGAGTATGATTATCAGTTAGGTACTGCCGACTAAATATGAGAAAACCTCGGCTCCGATGAATCTATCACAAATAGTACAAAACAATAGGCATTTACATTTAGATCCTGACTTAACTATTTACATTGACAGTACATGGAATCCTGAATCCCATATTTTACTTTGCACAGAGCCAGAGGATGGAGGCTTACCGAAGGGGTATGACTACTTCTTAAAAGTATTTATACTGCAAGAATTACTTGAAGGTGTCCCTGAAATCACCGTCGAGCGAATCATCAAATATGCTCAAGTTAATGCTTAATATCAGCTCAAAACTCTCTTGTGACACTTTCAAAGCGGACATTTACTACTGTTGCTGAGATACATAAGGTTCAATAATATGAAGCTTGTGATTAAAGATGCCTTACAAGACTACACCGAGGCGGAATTGTATCGCTTCTTAGAAGAATTTTTCGAAGATACCGACACTAACGATTTAGATGATGAAGCTTATGACTTGCATATATCAAATCTATCCGCTCATTTTTCAGAGTTAGTATCTCACCCTGATGGTAATGCTGTGATCTTCCACCCTTCCCCAGGTAGAGATGACTCTCCTGACGGTGTTATTTTAGAAATAAAAGAGTAGTATACTAATCAAGGAAAACCTTGCTTAAAAGAGTAAAAAGCAAAAGGAGTCACGATGACGCCTTTTCTTATTCACACGATTCAATCTGTTCTAAAAACAGTTCAAAGTCCTCTTGTGTCAGAACCTTATGGCTGTTCTCGGTGAACATAACATTTTGTCCATTGCGATTGAAGATAACGGACCAACCATCAATTGGACGCCAGAAGAAAACGGTGAAGCAAGTTGGCAAACTACTCCCGATTCAAGTCAATTTATACCTGAGAACCTTAAAAAGATGATGGATGGCAAAGCTCCTCAAGCAAGGTTTAAGGGTGCCGTTGGGGGAAGACGTTCTTTCGAAATGCACCATTTTGAATAAATACAACATGGCGGTTCTGTATACGATGTAGACAACTTAAGAACCCCCCCCCCGTAATACAACACGAGGATTAACAACGAACAGAATTAGAAGAATGGATTACTTTTAGTAAGGCAAAACCCAATTAACAGGATATGAATGAGTATTTACTCTGTCTTATAATGGGGAAAAAATAAGCTATTTTGTTACAGCCCATCAATTAAGTAATTTGGAAAATGACCGATATCCCATGGCTTTTCATTCTTTGCTTCGAAGTCATTCATGACGCTCTCGAGCAAAGTATCACATAGTTTAGCCAAAAATTGAGTAGGGTAAATAAGTTCTAGTTGACCGCCATTCTCAAGTTTATTCCAGAAAATGTAATGTACGTTTTCTTGTTCCTTCGGAAATAGAGGCAAGCCTTTAGCAGCATACTGTTGGTGTAATAGTCCATTTCTCATACCGTATAGTAAATTTGCGTAAGTGAAATGACTTAGTGTTTTTTTATGATGTTTTTTTCTCCATTGTCCGGCCATAATACCGCTATTTCAATTTTGGTCGGAGCTAAATCTAGAAAAATCATACCATCCTGGTTGCTTCTCCAATCATCGATTAAAAATGCCAAGTGTTGTGTTAGTTTGGGCAAGCCTGGTGAGATGTCCAAAAAACGATGTAGATGCATTGGGCATATTTTTTCAGCTTCGAGCCAATTGCCATGTTCTATGATTACACGAGTAAAGCGTTCTCGAGTGTCAACATTACTACCATATCGTGTAGCCCCTAATGCATCTATAAAGGATGAGTACAATACAGCCTGCATTACGGGGAGGTTGTCCGGATGTGCTTGAATCTCATGTATATCAGTTAATCGTACTTGCAGAAAGTAGCGAACTTCTGTAATACGGTCTTGAATTGCCGCTACCATAGCTACCTCTTTAATCGGCATTAGAGTGATATATAGTTGCATATTAAGTGTATTAGATTAATTGAGTCAAAAGAGAACTTTCGCAAATGTTGCAACCATGAGTTCTAACACACTTAGGGGCAGAAATGTTTCAGCCAGAACGGGCTGAAACCTTAAAGCTTTAAACACTTGGGAATATGCCAAATCTGAAAGTTGAATAATGTGGACGAAGAGCATTCCTTTAGTCCACAGTCCTGTTGCGGCAGAGAACTTATGTTACTTATTAAAATTCATAGTCAAATATTCAGCTAAACTTCTTCACTTAACCATTTCGCATACTGCTTGGTGTAGTAGCTGACAATTAAATCTGCTCCCGCTCGTTTTAGCCCAATAAAAGTTTCGTTCACCACTAACTTTTCATCTAGAGCACCAGCCAGAGCCGCAAATTTAATACTCGCATACTCTCCACCTACTTGATAAGCTGCTAACGGTAAATGAGTCTCTTGTCTTAAGCGGGAAAGCACATCTAAATAAGGTGTACCTGGTTTGACCATAAGGATATCAGCACCTTCAGCTTCATCAAGTGAAGCTTCGAGTAAAGCTTGTCGACCGTTGGCATAGTCAAGTTGATAGTCTTTCCTATCACCATTGAGTTCACAATCTACTGCCGTTCTAAATGGCCCGTAAAAGGAAGAAGCAAACTTAGCTGAATGTGCCAAAATTGCCACGTCATGATAACCGGCAGCATCAAGACCCAGACGAATCGCTTTTACTTGACCATCCATCATTGCTGAAGGGGCTAACATGTCAGCACCCGCTCGAGCTGCTGCTAAAGCTTGCTTGACCAAGTTTTCAACCGTAAGATCGTTACACACTTTACTACTCTTTATTGCTCCACAATGTCCATGATCAGTATATTCACAGAAACAAATATCTGGAATGACCATCATATCTGGCACAGCAGACTTTATTATTTTAATCATACGTGCAAGTAAACCATGATCATTCCATGTGTCGCTTCCTTGCGCATCTTTAGTATGAGATATACCAAAAGGCATCACATAGCGTATACCTAAAGCATAAAGTTCTCGGACCTCATCCGCTAAATGAGACTCTGGGATTCTGCTTATGTTAGGTAGAGTAGAAATTGGCACAGCTCGCTCTATATGTTCCTCGACAAATATAGGATGAATTAAATCACCTAGCTGCACATAATTTTCTCTTAATAAATCTCGCATAGCTTCGGAACTGCGGAGGCGTCTAAGGCGTCGTATTGGGGCCGTATTCAAAATATCATATCCTAATTTAAGTTACTCGATGAAAAGATTCGTTAGTCAGATCTTATGATTTCTCTTTAGCAACAAATCACTTTTTGATCTAAAAATGCAGTTTTTTCACTCTGCTCTTCAATACAAAATCAGTCAATAGTTATTTAAGAAATGAGGTGGCAGCCCGTAACGCAATACTTTTCTATATTTAGGATTCGTATAACTTAAGGTATGGAAAACATATGCCCTCAAAGTTTAAAAGAGTATTTGCACCAAATGATTTTGGGGCAAAAGTGTGTTTCAGTTCTTAAATGGGGAAGTGTTTTCCTCATATTCCTCAACCAATACAGCTAGCCTTTCAAGTTTACAAATTAGTCTTATATTTGCTTTATCGAAAGGCATTGAGGTTACTTACCTTGGCGAGATTTTTTAAAGTACTCAATACCGTGTTGTAAGCGAAATTCAACACTTTTACTGTTTCCCTAACGCCAGAACTATTCGTTGACATATCGACAATTTTTTCTTTTTCATCTGGCTTGCAGGCTTCGTAAACTTAATCGAGCTGAAAGCTCTTTAGACACTCGATACATCTGGAGCGAGGAAAGCCAGAATGCCCTTTTCCATGTTCACGAACGGGCTCTAGTTTTATTATAGAAACGACATTGAACTTGGATAGTAACCATGAGTTAAAAAACATCAGAAATCAGGTGGCTATATTAACATCTATCAACCGATTTGAGTTATGACCAATAAAAGGATAATTAGGTTTTTATTGCGTAAATCATCGGTAAGATGAAGTCATATAACAGGCAATATGTCAGGTGTGTAGAATTATTCTATTTTAGGGATTTTGCTCTAAGTCTAAATGAATCTTTGCATTTCAATTTCAATAAAGCTTGGTTATTGATCATGTTTCTGAGTATGCGAATTATTATCGGTTATGCATATGATTGCTCATTGTCTAGTTTGACTTGTGTAACGTCACTTCAGCACGTACTACGCTGATTGTCTGTGTTTTCGTGTTGACAGTTTGGTACTAGGTAAAAATCAACAAGACTATGATTTCAAGGAATATTTTATGTTAAAGAAACTACTAAGTTGTTGTATCACCTCCGCGCTCTGTTTTCATTCTTCTCTCGCTTTTTCGCAATCCAATGAGATTGTGTACAGTACAGAGTTACAACAAGCTCCGGACATATTACCAGCCACATTAATGCTCGCACCGGACGAGATCGCCATTGCAGATCGCTACATAGTGGTATTTCAACAACCACAAATGATGGCGAGCAACTCACCGGAACTCGAGCAATTCACGCAACAATCCGTAGACCGCATGTCTGGTTTGTATTCGATACAAGTGGAGTCGGTTTTTGACCACTCGATAAGTGGATTTGTCGCTAACTTGAGTCCTGAGCAACTAAAAGATCTGCGTTCTGATCCTCGTGTGGACTACATTGAGCAAGACAGAATCCTATCGCTTGACCCAATAGTCTCGGAAGACGCAAATCAAACCAATGCCATTTGGGGACTAGACCGAATCGACCAACGAAACTTGCCACTCGATAACAACTACAGTGCCAACTTTGATGGGACTGGGGTAACGGCTTATGTTATCGATACTGGTGTGAATAACGCGCATGTTGAGCTCGGTGGTCGCTCAGTTTCAGGGTATGACTTTGTCGATAACGATGCAGATGCAAGTGACTGTAATGGACACGGCACACACGTAGCTGGCACCATTGGCGGCAGCTTGTATGGTGTTGCAAAAAACGTCAACCTTGTCGGCGTGAGAGTATTGAGCTGTACCGGATCGGGTTCTACTTCTGGTGTTATTGCCGGTGTGGACTGGGTGGCTGCGAACGCTTCCGGACCTTCAGTCGCCAACATGAGTTTAGGCGGCGGTCAATCCGTCGCTCTGGATAGTGCGGTGCAAAGTGCGGTTCAGTCAGGTGTCAGCTTTATGCTTGCAGCAGGTAACTCCAACTCCGATGCGTGTAACTATTCTCCAGCACGCGTTGCTTCCGGAGTAACTGTCGGATCGACCACTAGCACGGATGCACGTTCGAGTTTTTCAAACTGGGGCAGTTGTGTGGACGTGTTTGCGCCAGGTTCACAAATCAAATCCGCATGGTATGACGGTGGCTACAAAACCATTAGTGGCACTTCGATGGCGACGCCACATGTGGCGGGTGTAGCAGCATTATATCTTCAAGAAAACCGTTCACTGTCTCCAAGCCAAGTAGAGGCCTTGATCGTTAGCCGCGCAACTAGCGGAAAAGTGACGGACACAAGAGGCAGCGTGAACAAGCTACTTTATAGCTTAACGGATGCAGATTGTGGCCAAGACTGTGGTGGCCCAGATCCAACACCGGACCCAGAAGGCAAATTAACCTCGGGCGTGCCAGTAAGTGGTTTAAGTGGTTCAACTGGTCAAGTAGCGTATTACTATGTTGATGTAGAAGCTGGGCAGCGCTTAACCGTACAAATGTATGGTGGCAGTGGCGATGCGGATTTGTATCTCCGTTTTGGAGCAAAACCAGCACTGAATGCATGGGACTGCCGACCTTTCAAATACGGTAACAATGAAACATGTACGGTCAGTGCGACGCAAAGTGGAAGTTATCACGTCATGATTCAAGGTTACTCAAACTATAGCGGTGTCAGCATTCAAGCGAGCTACTAGTTATTCTTCTCTTTACTAAAAGAGAACAAAGCCCGCTTTTCGGTGGGCTTTTCTTTTGGGAATACGGTGCTTTAGGGAATGCAGTGTTTAAGAGGAGACGCTATTCAAACGTATTGGCCTTTTGCTTCAAAAACTCAACTCGAAGCGGCATCGAAGCTTTCTATTAGTTAGTAGTACTCGCATAAGTCGGGTTCCTCAAACAAAAAAGCCCTTTACATAAGTAAAAGGCATTTTTAATTTAGTTTTTGATTAACGAGCTATAATACCAACCCACCGTCAATCTTGAGCACTTGGCCTGTGATGTAGGCGCTCTTGTCTGAGGTTAGGAAAGAGACGCCATTGGCAATATCTTGCACTGAGCCCATGCGCCCTAAAGGGGTTTTGCCTTCCATCATTTGAATGACTTTCTCTGGCAGGTTCTTGGTCATGTCGGTGGCGATAAAGCCTGGAGCGACACAGTTGACGCGTATCTGTGCACCCTTTCTTGAAAGTTCTTTCGCCCAGCCTTTGCTCATTGAGATGACGCCGCCTTTACTTGCGCCATAGTTGCTCTGGCCGATGTTACCATCCGTTCCCACTATAGAAGAAATGCTAACAATACTGCCTGTGCCCTGCTCTAGCATGACAGGAGCAACACGTTGGGTGAGTAAGAACACCGCTTTTAGGTTCACGTCGATCACGCTGTCCCAGTCTTGCTCTAACATATCTGGCAACAATGCATCTCGAGTGATGCCCGCGTTGTTAACCAGAGCATCGATTCTTCCGTGCTGCTCTACAACACTTTCTACTACTTCACTGACGGCTTCGGCATCACACAAGTTGACTTGATAACTGCTTAGCTGCGCCGACTGGCTCCATTCCACGGGCGATATATCTAGCCCGACAACATGGAATCCATCCTCCAGTAATTGTTCACAAATCGCTTGGCCAATACCACGAGCCGCACCAGTGATTACTGCTACTTTTTCCGGTTTCATCTTGGTCTTCCTTAAATGTTGAGATTACAAATTCGCTTGTATCCCTAGCGTTTTTGTTTTTATGCCTAATCGCGTTACAGCTGCGCTTCTCATACGCAGGGTCTTTTATATCTTATAAAAACTATAGAAACAGTCTGGGAGTCGGATGTGAACTAATCAAGGCAACTTGATGACTATGGCAAGATCAACGTAAGAAAGTGTGTTGGAAGGCGCAAAGTTACACGATTGGAGGACTTGGATAGAAAAGTATTGGTCTGATTAATCAAATACTACTTCATCAGACCAATATTACTTGTCTCTTAATCTCTTACAAAAGCTGGTTTTGTTATTTTCACCAGAAAAGGCTGAAGCAAGAGATTAAACAACATGCCAGCAATAAACAGGGTGATCACAATACTCGCACCACTCGGTAAGTCATAGCGAGCCGATGCGGCAATACCCGATAAGATCCCAACAATACCAATGCTGATACCGGCGACAAAGAATCGAGTTCCCTTCAATGCTGCCGCACATAAAGCTGGAATCACCAACAAAGCAAATTCTAAATAAATGCCGGTTAACTTGACCGTAATGGGCATCAGAATAGCAAAGATCAGATAAAAACCACTACCGCGCATAAACGCAGGTTTTAACCAAACTAATAGCAACATCGCAGCGGTAATGAGTGCCAAAGGCCAAACGTCTGCCCAAGTCGCCCATAACAGTTGCCCACTAAGAATGCCTTGAATAAAATCTCCGCCGTGTGGGTCTTTGCTCACCAGCAGGATCGCCAGCGATGCAGACACGACAAACAAGCTGCCGATCATGGGCTCTAAATGCTGCTGGTATCGTTTCTCCATTAAGGCGATCAAACCGCAAAGCATCAAAGACATCACCCAAGGGCCAATCATTTCGCCAAAGAATGAGCCTGAGAACAGCGCGTATTGGCTCAACCAGTAGTGGCTTAGTGCTGCCCCCAATGCCGCGACTTGCGCCACCGCCAAATCTATAAAGATGATCTGACGATTAAGAACTTGTTGCCCCAGAACGATGTTGCCAACTAACGCAATTAAACCACACAAAACCGCAGGTAAAAGCCATGCATAATCCGCCATGGCTTAGATCTTCACAGGAACGGGCGGCACTAACACATCCAGTAAATCATCAATGACCTGATCGTACATCTCATCCAAGCTTTCACCCTCAGAAACGGTCAATGGCAGTTGAATCACAGGTTTGTCAGTATGATCTTGCAACCAGTTCGCTGGACGCTGATCCTGATGGGAGGAGTAAACAATCGCATCAAAACTGTCAGCATCTAACTTGGTAAGCGATTGCAGGTGAGATGTGGTCGGTGAAATGCCCGGTTTAGGTTCGAGATCGGCAATCTGCTTCATTCCGAGCCAATCGTACAAATAACGATACGTCGCGTGATAACCGACAACTTGCTTACCCTTTAAAGCAGCCCCTTTCTCATTCCATTCTTTAAGCTTTTTACGCCAATGAGCACGAAACTTCATACCATTCACTTGGTAACTTTGTGCGTTGTCGGGATCAATCGCTTTTAGGCGCTCCGTGACTTTACGAGATAATGGAATCATGTCATTTGCCGCAAATTGAACATGTGGGTTACCGTGAGCGTGTATATCTCCCATGCTACGGTCAACGTGAGCATGAGTATCTAACATGCGCACGAAGTCCGTCGCGTAGATCATGCTCGGCGCACCATTTTGCACCGCCGCATTGCTGCTACGAACTTGCAGCATAGGTAACCACCCCACTTCTAGTTCTGCACCCGAGCACATTGCCATGTCCGCTTGGCGCATCTTCGCAATCAAAGAAGGACGAGCTTGTACGTAATGTGGGTCTTGCTTAGCCGTTGTCGCTGAATAAATACTGGCATCTGGCGCGTGGCTTTCAAGAAAGGCTTTCCATTCTGGCTCACAAACGAAAATGTTGAGAGCCAAAGCAGGCGAAGAGATGATGGCAGCTCCTGCTGCCATCATCACCAAACTGCATTTATTCAATGTTAGCTTAGAACGCATGAGCACCGTGCGCTCCAAATGTCATCACGTATTGCAGAGTGAACACGTTGTCTGTCTCGCTGTCTTGGTTATCAATGCGAGTGTATTGCGCACGGATAGTACCGAAATGAGAAGAATCCCATGCGATCATCGCATCCATTTCTTTATCATTCAGCTCAGTGAAATGCATGTGGTCGCCGTGTGCATGACCATCGTAGCTTTCTGCTTCGCCGTAACGTAGACCTGCTGACCAGCTTGGGTTGAAGCGATAAACACCCGAAACATAGTAAGCGCTTAAGTTGTCTGGTGACTCTGCATCGTTTTTATATTTGCTGTCTACCACACCGTCTAGCAGCATGTATTCAGCCGATAGCGTGAAGTTGCTGTATTTGTAATTACCGTCTGGTGCCCATTTCCAAACAAAATCAGCCCCGTAAAGGTTCGCACCTGTCACTGCTGCGCCATGATGGTGATCGTGATCATGCTCTTCTTCATGACCGTGGTCGTGATCTTCGAACTCTTTAACCTTGCCGTTTTCGTTGCGCAGGTAACTTAAACCAAACTGCCAACTTGAAGATTCGGAGAAGTCATTCCCAAGCTTCAGCGTCGTGGTGTACACGCCAACTTCAGAACCATCTTCGACAGAAGACATTTTGCTACCACTAAGCGCTTCTACACCAAATTTTACGTAAAGGTCGGTTGGCAACACGATGTTTGCACGTACACCATCATCGTAGTAGTGCGAGCCAAGGAAAGTACGATAAGCAATTGGACGCTCGACAAAGCTATCGGTGTGCATGTGTTGGTTATTCAGATAACCAAAGTCAGATAGGAATCGGCCAGCGCGCACATTTACACCATATGGCAATGCCAAAGTTTCGATGAATGCCTCTTCAAGCTCTAATTCTGTCTCATCACCGTGACTTTCAAGAACCGCGGTCAATGCGCCGTAAAACTTGTCGTCGATATTCGATGAGAAGTTTAATTCCGTATGGCCTAGACCAAAGCCTTCTTCGCGCTCAGAATTATGACGTTGGCCATCTTGGTAGTAGCCATCAACAACAACACCAATCTGTGGGTTCGATAGTGTGTCGGCAAAAACAGGGGATGCAAAAATGCTACCGATCACGAGAGACACCAATTTCTTATTCACTACTTTTTCCTTTTTGTTATATTATAACATTTAATTTTGCGATGTTATAATATAACAATTCTCATTACACAAGCAGAAATTTAAATTAGGCTCCGATTTCATGTTCGTACTCAATCCATGAATTAGGCTATCAACAAATGAATCAATTGATGTTTTTTAAACGTATACTAATGAGAATTAGTAATTAAATAAGTAACGGAATTTCAATATGTTGAATATGGATTTTTCAAAAAGAATCGTGATAGATACTGCTCAACAGGAATGGATCGCCAGCCCTTCCAAAGGTGTGTGGCGCAAACCTTTGGAAAGAGAAGCCAAAGAATCAGGGCACACCACCAGCGTAGTGAAGTATGAGCCAAACTCGCACTTTTCGACTCATCCTCACCCTCAAGGAGAAGAAATATTAGTGCTCGAAGGAGTGTTCTCTGACGAAGATGGTGACTACCCTGCTGGAACCTACTTGCGTAACCCTCCTGGAAGTAAACATGCGCCCTATAGCAAAGAAGGCTGTGTGATTTTAGTTAAACTAAATCAATTCAATTCTGATGATCTTGAAACAGTTCGCATCAACACGAACGAAGCGAATTGGTTACCTGGCATCGGTGGGCTGAAAGTCATGCCATTGCATGATTTTGAGCACGAACATGTCGCGTTGGTTAAATGGCCAAAAGGTGAGAAATTTCAACCACACCGTCACTTTGGTGGTGAAGAAATTTTCGT
This sequence comes from Vibrio sp. 2033, assembly GCF_033339735.1. Taxonomy (NCBI): domain Bacteria; kingdom Pseudomonadati; phylum Pseudomonadota; class Gammaproteobacteria; order Vibrionales; family Vibrionaceae; genus Vibrio; species Vibrio sp. 2033. Next base: position 147,395 of record NZ_JAWOVC010000012.1, on the reverse strand, counting down.
ATTGTCAGGCGAGTTTAGAGACGAGCTAGGTACCTATCCCGCTCTCTCTTGGATCCGAAGCCCACATATGAGCGAGCATTTTCCTTTTGTAGAGCAAGAAACGATCATTTGGGTAAAAACTGGTCACCTGCCGCTCCAAGCTCCTGCTCAGCACTCCTAATGTTTGCACACTTGGCATCGTCCATTGGAACTAAAATCGGCCCGCTATTTACGAGCCGATGATCATTTCGTCACTAAGAACCCATTATTCGCGAGTGGAGCCAGTCTTTGAGCTCAGCCCGGTTATGTTTTAACACGTTCATTTCGTGATCATCAATCGGGCTTCCTTGAAGTTCTAGTACGCGGATTTCCTTATCTAAAGCATTGTAGTTTTTAACGGTTTCAGCAAATGATGCATCGTTTTCGGTAAGCTGGGTAATGGTATCCAAATGTTCTGGGAATTCATGAGTTAATGAGTGATTTTCACCTAACATAGAGACCTCTTGGCTAGAGTTGTTGATGTATTTATCCGCTCATTTTTTGAGCGACACATTTCTAACCATAGCACTTCAAATAGCACAATATCGTCGATTTGAGCACACTTTTACTGAACTTCTTAGTCATGGTTTATCACTCTTTTAACCGCGCGACTCCGCTCGTTATTATTCTGTGTTTTATCAATAATCGACTACATTTAATACACTTCTCATAAAAAGGTACATCTAAATGAACAGCATGAAAATTGGCTTGATCAGTGCGTCAATAACAGTTGCGTTGATTGGCTGTAATTCAGACAGTGACTCTGTCAGCACAATGACTCCGGTTACCTTGTCTGTATCAGATGCCCCTATTGATGACGTATCAGAAGTGGTTATCGCATACAACAAAGTGGCATTTCTCCCTTTGGATGGTGGTACACCACAAGTTTTCGATGTGTATAAAACCGACGAAGACGGAAATTTCGTTGACGAAAATGGTAATCCTCTGCTCGATAATGAAGATCCAATACCATTAAGCGTTAACTTACTCGACTTCCAGGGCAGTAACGCTCAAGAGTTAGTGGACGACGAGCTGATACCCACTGGCAATTACAAACTCTGCGTGTTTGCGAATGATGGCGATCATCCGGATTATCCATCCTATGTTGTTGATGAAGCGACCGGCAATCAAATACCACTGACCGTAAAAGGTAATGGGGCTTGTCCGCAGGGGGTCGGAAAAGATCCGAATTCTGGGGTACTGTTCTTTAATGATACCTTCGCAGTCAACCCTGACAACAACGAATTTGTGGTGGAGTTTGACCTGCGTCGTGGCTTAAAAGACGGAACTGGGCAAAACGAGGGCTACAGTATTCAGCGCACCTCAGTCACTTTAATTAACACGGTTACAAGGGGTGAAATTCAGGGAGATATCGCAACATTAACCTACCAAAACTGCGAAACGGATACCCCAAGCGCAAATGGGTATGCACACGCGGTCTACCTATATGAAGGAAATATCGCCGAAGAGAACATGGGGCCATTTGCAGGCGCAGAAGGCCAAATAATGCCAATCGCAGCGGCGAACGTAGTGGAAGACATTGATGAAGCAAATTACGAATATGAATTTGGCTTTGTAGAGCCCGGTACGTACTCCGTCGGCTATACCTGTACCGCAAATGACGATTCTGTAGATGGTATTGTTGCAGGTGAAACCTTTAGCATTTATCAATCTACCAGCGGAATTAGCGTCTTTGTTGGTACCGATACAAACGCAGACTTTTAATCTCTCTAACACTGCAGACCCTGCATGGGTCTGCTTTTTTTGCTATTCCAACTGAGCACGGATCATGGTCTTTGTGACTTTTAAACCTCTTCCCAATAAGGTGGCGTGCCATAGTATTCAGCAAAGTAATCAATAAAAGCACGCACCTTAGGCGCAATTAAACGAGAGCTTGGGTACACAGCCCAAATCCCAGCATCCATCGCTAAAGGGTGATCTTCGAGTACTTCCACTAGCTGACCACTTTGTAATTCTTGATAAACACTCCAAACCGAGTTGATAGAAATACCTAACCCGTTTACCGTCGCGTCTCTCATCGCATCACCATTATCGGTTTTAAAACGACCAGAAGTTCTTACATTGAACATTCCATCTTTTGTATTGAATGACCAATTATTCATTCCAACTAAGTTAATACATTCATGATTCGTCAAGTCTTGGGGCTTGTTAGGTCTCCCAAATTGTTCAATATAATCTGGTGATGCAACGATAATACGACGATCTGGCGCAAGCTTTCTTGCGACCAATGAAGAATCTTTCAACTCAGCGACACGAATGGCGACATCAAAACCTCCCTCAACCAGATCAATAATGTAATCAGAAAATCGGCAGTCCACGGTTAACCCTGGGTAACGCGCCATAAAACCTTTTAATGCGGGCACAATATGTAAGCGACCAAAAGTTGCAGAGGCGGTTATACGTAATACTCCCGTTGGCGCACTCTGCCCTGATCCAACAGCTCCCCTTGCTGCCTCCACTGTTGCAAGGACCTCCTCCGCGTGAGGTAAAAAAGCCTGCCCTTCTTCAGTTAAGGAAACTTTGCGTGTGGTGCGATGAACTAAACGAACTCCTAAGCTGTCCTCAAGTTTGTTGATGTGCGCACTAGCGACAGCAGGAGAAAGTCCAAGCTCCTGACCAGCCATGCTGATGTTGTGTGTCGAAGCCAAACGGACAAATAGCTTTACATGATCGATGTTCATTTAATTTTCAATTATTTGTAAAAAATCATCATATAGAGCTTAGCATTTTATTCCTTACGGATAGTAAATAAAGACTCCAATTAGAAAAAGCTGATAGGCAGATAGAAGTCCAGCTCAAACGCCTCATCATGGCTAAGGAAATGGTTTTTATGATAGTGAACATAAGCGGGAGTAGAACGCTGCTTAAAGCCTGAATTCGGCAACCACTTCTCTAACACCATACTCAATTGAGGAAGAAGCTCTCCATATACCCCTGTTAAGCGAAAAACAGCATGCAAACCACCCGGAATCGTCATTTGATTCACGACACCGCGTACTTTGAGCGGCTTATCAATCGCCATACAAGCCACATAACGACACTTGTCGAGCTCAACCCAGGCGGGGTTGGAGTGATGCAAACCGTATTGAACCGAAAAGTCCCGATTCTCAGAGCTTGCCCACGCCTTCAAAATCAGCCACGCATTGCGAATGGAACGGCTATAACCCTCATGCCGCACATAAGCCGCAAAGCGTTGTGGAACCTCCATAATTTTAGGTTCTGGCAACTCGCGTTTAGCAACCCGATGATAACCCGCAGCCACTTCCGGATCTTTTAGATACGGCTTTTCTGCGACTTGTAAATCATGCTTTCGCCACGCACCAGGAGACATAGCGAACGTTGCTTTAAACGCTCGGCTAAAAGAAGACACCGAGCTAAAGCCGCACTTGTTAGCAATGTCTAACACCGATGAGCTGGTATCAAACATCAGTTGATTGGCGGCGTATTCCATTCTTGTGCGACGGATATATTGATGGACAGACTCCCCTACCACATCTTTAAAAATACGATGGAAGTGCTGTTCAGAATAGGCTGCTACATCTGCTAGCTCTTTAGCCGATAAATCTCTGCTAATGTCCTGGTGAATGTAAAACAGCACGTCATTGATTCTGGAAACTTGTTGATGGCTCACGGAGTAAACTTTCGCTTAAATAGCATAAACAGACATGTTTAACAGCATAAATGGACACACCAAGCTTGGCAATTTACCTATACTATTTCTGACATAAAAAAGACAATTACGAGAAGCACAGCACATGGAAATCGCACAGTCATTACAACAAACTAAGTCATCCTACATCCGAGAGATCCTCGCAGCAGCGAGCGATAAGAACGTTATTTCTCTTGCAGGTGGCTTGCCGGACGAAAAAACCTTCCCGATCGACTTAATGAAACCGACTCTCGAAAACCTCGCGAATATGCCAGAGGTGTTTCAATATGGCGCAACAGCAGGCTACGCCCCGCTACTTAACTTTTTGACCGATTATTACCAGCTGCCAGAATCTCATTTGGCGATGATCACAACGGGCTCTCAGCAAGGGCTAGATTTGATTGCGCGTGCGTACGTGAATCCGGGCGATAAAGTGGTGATGGAAGCACCGAGCTACCTTGGTGCTATGCAAGTATTCGGTCTAGTGCAAGCCAACATCGTGACCGTTTCACAAACCGAGTGTGGCCCAAACCTTGAAGAACTCGAACAATGCTTTGCCACGCAGCAACCAAAAATGTTCTACGCCGTACCCGATTTTCACAACCCAACGGGCGTATGCTGGGCGCTAGAGACTCGCCAAAAAGTTGCCGAGCTTTGTATACAATACGACGTGGCGTTCATTGAAGACGCACCATACCGCGAGCTGCGTTTTTCTGGTGAAGCACTGCCGCTAGTTTCGGACTTCTGCCCACAGCACTCCATCGTATTGCGCTCTTTCTCCAAAATAGCTTCACCAGGCTTGCGTATTGGTGTAGTTACGGGCAAAAACAGCTACCTTGAGCCACTCATCAAAATTAAACAAGGTGCCGATCTGCACTCTAGTATTCCTATGCAAGCTTTGCTGCATGGTCTACTGCAACATGACAACTTCGAAACGCACATTTCAACCATCTGTGCGCTTTACAAATCACGTTACGATGTCATGTTTGCTGAACTGCAAAAACAGCTGCCAGAAAGTTGCGTACTCAAACCCGTCGATGGTGGTATGTTCGTTTGGGTCGAGATTCCAGAATGCGACACCTTCGAACTGGCGAAAAACCTTCTCGCAAACTGGGTTGCCGTAGTGCCGAGCCCGGTCTTTTATCCAGAAGGTTCAAAGGTAAAAGCCGCTCTGCGTCTTAACTTTACCAATGCTACACCAGAAGAACTGACGACAGCTGTCTCTCGACTCGCGGATGTCCTCAACACGTTGTAATTGAGCGCGAGTGTAAGAACCTGCCTTTGAGATTCGAAAAAGTCTCAAAGGCAGCATCAAAAAAGTTCCCCAAAAAATTTATATTTTTCCTTCAAATCAACTCTCTACAGTAAGTGCCTGTTTTCTCTTGAACCTCTCACTCATATAAAAATGAGAACTCAATCACGTATTTGATGGTTAGAAAAGTTACGTCTATCTTTCAGTCAAAGACATCAACTTCGCAGCGTTAATGCTCTCAATTTCAGACACTTTATCTATCGTGGCTTAGCGGTTGATAAACGACTAAAAAAGCATCTGTGGGCATACCCACTACGAAGGGTTGACCAGAACCATTCTGAATGTCGCGAGCCAATCTTTTGATTGGCAATTACGTCAGCGAATCGCACCAAATGACAGAGGGGTTATCAGGATGAATACTCGAACCACGACAGGACTCGTCACCATCGGCTGGTCCGTTACACTTTCACTTTTTACCGCATTCGCCGTGTATGCCAATACGTCGCCAAACTGTAGTGACGTATTAGCGGGCAACACAAGCGCCGCATCGCAAAAAATGATGGTTTTATTGGGCGAAGACATCACCAAATCCAACCGTATAACTACGGTGATTCCAGCCGAAAACAATCCATTTGTGACCGAAGAACTGGTTTCGGTTTCTAACGACGTATCGCCAAACGGTCGTCTTTCACAAAAGAGTTTGGAAGAGATTCGGAAAGTCCGCTCAAATCTAGAGAAAGCAGCACAGGAAGTAAGCCGATTACAGGGCACTTTTGAAGTGGCTTTCATCAGTTTGATTGATGGTTACTGCCAATTTTCTAATCATAAACGTACTCAACATGCCAAAATCGACTTTGACCATTTGGAAGGCCTCACTTTGTATTCAATCCCCGCTTTAATAGCAATGGTCGATCAGTCGTACTACATGGCAAAGAATCGAATCGCTAATGAGCAGAAACAGTTAAGCGACATTGAAAAAGAGAAACAGCGGCAGAAACAACAAGCAACCGCGGCAGCAGCCGCTCGTTACCAAGACGGTAACGTACTCGTAAGAGTCGAGAACTTTGATGGCGCTAATGTGACATTTTCCGTTACTAACATTGGATCACAAGGATCATTACAACCAAATTTCAACACGTCTAATGCCTATCGCACAGAAAGTGGAGAATTAATCTACAATTCAGAATCTTTACTACACCTGGCGGATACTGCAGGTAACACACTTGAAACAATGGGTATCGCTGAGCTCTCATCACAAGGTGGAAGTGACATATCGATCTCTCCTGGAGAAACCCGAAAATTCGTTACTAGCATTGCTTCAGAAGTCGCGCCACATACACAGTTGAGCTTAGAGTTTCCAGCCAAAGTACTTAATACCGAGCGAGACTTTACGTTGTCGTTTTCTGATACATCAGCGGTGGCGACAGCAAACGTCAATTAACGCAAAGTCTCCAGTATTTGTAGAGCGCATCAAAGACAGGCGAGCAGCGCCTGTCTTTCAATTATGATCAAGCCAATAGCTACTGTTTGCACTTGTAAGCATTTGCAAACATCGTCACTGACGTAGAAAAGCTCAACGGTTGATATAAGTACAAGGTATCTGCGCCTAAATCCGCCGCCTTGATGCGCATTTGGTTTAGCGTCCCCCAAACCATGTCTTTATCGGCGTGAAGCCAATAGTCGTAAAAGTGTCCTTCTGAGCCGATCACGGTACCCATTAGTTCACAGTTTTCAATCGCATTCACATTGTCCCAAAGCACCTGTACTTGCTCAGATTCTTGAGTTGGGAACGTCACACATCCCGTTAATGATGCCGCTAACGCGAGAGTCATCACTCGCTTTTTCATACTTATATCGCCAAAAATTTTCATAGATGGCAGATTTTATGAATGGCTGATGTGATGACTAGCAAAAACTTTTTATCGCGTGTTCAAGCAAACTTAATGGACAACGGAAAAGACTCAAAAGGTGATCATGCAACTAGCGAGCAAAAACCTAATCACTCAAACCTAGCAATAAAGCTGTATCTGAGATACAACAGTAATGATTAAATAGCCGCGAGGGATAGAGTTTGGTTGCTAAAAATAAGCTAATTCGCTACACAGCTACGGAAGTCGCTGATGCATTTGACAAAGAAGATGAGCTCATTAAACAAGTTCAGTCCAACCAACTCTCGCAAGTGCTATTGCTTTGGCAAGTAAAAAGTCCAACGCTCGTGCTTCCCGCGGGTAAGAAATGGCCAGTGTCTAATGAGTTAGAACATGCGTTAAATACGTCTGGCTGGAAGCTCTTTTCTCGTAAAACCGGTGGTGCCCCAGTCCCTCAGGTGCCAGGTATTATCAATCTATCCCACATTTACCACTGGCCAGAAGGCGAGCCTTACAACATCAAAAAAGCGTATCTCGATTTATGTGCGATATTAACGGTTTTCTTTAAACAGCTCGGCGTGAAAGTGGATGTTCATGCTACGCCTTATTCCTACTGCGATGGCGAGTACAACCTCAACATTGGCGGGCAAAAAGTCGTGGGAACCGCGCAGCGTGTTTTACTTAAAAAAGGCGGCGGACAAGTGGTATTGTCACAAGCATGCATTCTGATTGATGCCGACGTCGAGAAGATTGTCGAACCAGTACGAATGTGTAATCAGCTTTGCGGTCACAGCGATGATATTCGTGGTGATGTCCACACACCACTCTTCTATCATATATCCGACCGCCCATCGGTAGATTCGCTCTTTCAGCAATTGACGAGTGCGTTTTTAACGCATGCAAAAGCGGAGTAAAAATCAGTGTAAACAAAAAGGGAGCAAAAGCTCCTTTTTTTGTTTAACGATATTAAAAGCGAACTTCGACTTCTACGCCTTCAATCCAACGGCTTTTTTCTAGAGCTTCATCAAAACTCAGCGTCACCTTCAAATACGCAGGTTGACCTTCGAATGGGCTTTGCAGTTCAGAAGGCAATTTGTTCACAACCTCAACTGGCTTCGATACCGTCGCTCTAAACTTTCGACCATCAGGAAATACAACTTTCGCTTTAGTATCCATCTTACTGTATTGGAGATATTTAGGGTTTAAGAAAGCGGTTATCTCCGGCGTAACATTGCGAGCGATCGTAAGTAAGGGAGTATTTTCAGAGACATTTTGCCCTTCGTGTACATGAACATCGAGCACTCGCCCTTTCATAGGAGAACGAAAAGTTAAATTTTCTTGTTGCGCGCGTTTGACTACCAATTCACGCATTAATGATCGGTACTCTTGAGTTACCGGACCAGCAAGCTCCAGTTCTTCTAAATCGCGCATCGCATCTACGTAAGCAATTTTTTGACTACTCAATTGATTACTCAAAGAGTTATTTACACTAACAATTGCAGCATAATCGACCTCTGAAACCTGTCCCTTTTTTCTATACACGTCATATTTTTTTTGAATTTCTTGTACTTTTTTCAAGCCCTCTTCAGAACTTGCAATCGCATTTTTATACAGTTCATCCGTACTCTGAACCTGATTTTTAGACAATTTAATCAACTCTTCTTTTATAAAATCAATCTCCTTGTTCAGAGCATTGTCTTTTAACAGCAAGAGCGCTTGGTCCTGAGCTACTTCCGTACCAACATTGAGCGGAATAGGGCCAACAATCGCTGAGCGAGTTGCGGTTACCGTTAATGGGTAAGAAGTAATTATCGCTGGCGCTGTCACTAACACCTGAGTTCGAAACAAGTAATATGCCATGAACAAGAGTGGACTGACTACAATGGCTAAAATCAGGTACCAACGAAGACGATAGCCGCCACGTTTTGCCTGTCCATAGACGACTTTCATACCGCTCTCAGACTGCGGTTTGTTTTTCTTATCTAAGTGAAAGTTAACTTTCATACTAAAACTTTTTACCTCGCTTCAATACCCACCAAGGTGCCATACTTGATTCTTCATGACTTCTCCTCACAACCTCGTTAACCATTGAGAAAGCGGTAATCAAACGCATGAAAAACTGGTAGACAGGGTAAAGAAATAACCATTTCGCTGACTTCAGATCCTCTTTTTTTCTCTCTGATACAAGCCCAATGTAGACAACAAAAATCAGAGCAGATAAGAAGAGGTAGACAAAATAGAGCATTAGCATCAACGCCAATACAAATTTAAGTGGATAGACAATCACCATGTACACGCTAAATATCACCACAAGCAGCGGCAATAAAACGTTTTGAATCACGCCATAAGCCAAAGTGAATAAGAAGTTTCCCCAACCAAGTAACCGTGGAGACAACCCTTCATTGTGTTTACGCAAAAACAAAAACAATAAATCGCCATCCCAACGCAACCGCTGCAATACCAAACCTTTCAACGTATCTCGTACATCAGTATGGCCGATGGAGTGCGTCGAAAAGGCCAATTTATTATCAGGGTAACGACGTTTGTATTGCTTCAAGCGCATGGTTAAGTCGAGATCTTCTGCGGTATGCGTATCCCAGCCCCCCACTTGCTTAAGCAGGTTCTTCCGAAACGCTCCGAAGGCGCCAGAAATGTTATTGAGCACTCCCCACGTCGCCATCCCCGTTTTACCGGCTTGCATCGACAGCATGTACTCCAAGGATTGCATTTTGGTCAACAAGTTGGCGTTATGGTTGCGAACTCTTAACGCACCACCGCTCGCAATCACATTTTTATCCGCAAACTGTTTCATCATGGTGAAGACCATGTCGTTATCGAATGACGTATCTCCATCCACGTTAATGACGATTTCACCACTAGCCATTGATAAGCCGGCATTCAGTGTTGAGACCCTGCCTCCTCGTTGCCATTTTGGCAACACGCGCACTTTACGATTACGAACGCCTGCATGCCTTTTCTCACCATTTAACGCGGCTTGATAGGTATCTTGGTTTTGTACCGCCCCATCAACCACAGCAAGTACTTCAATATGACCTGGGTAAACTTGCTCAACTAACGTATCGATAGTGATCCCAATCGCATCACCTTCACCATAACAAGTAATAACGAAACTCACTGAAGGAAACCGCTTTAATTCTCGGTCTTCTTGCGCATATGACCAACGAAATATCCCTGTTAGCACCAGCAAATATAGAGGTAGCTCGATAATGATCATGACGGGAAACAGTAATAGCCATAACTCTTCATTGTGAAGTAGCATGCCTCGAAGATAGTCGAGCAGAACGAGACTATCTTGCAGCATAAATCTCACCCATCAGCGATTCCATCCAAACAGAAACACCGTCTTCAATGATCGGATCGGGCAGGTCCCAAGCAAAGGCATCCAACTCAAACTCTTCGTCTTCAACTAGTTCACCCAGATCCGATAATTTTTGCTGTAAAATGGACAGGCTCGCGTTGGTCGTATTTGGCATTAGGACAAGCAAAACATCCTGTTTGTACTGACAACAGATATCGGTATCTCTAAACAAGCCGCTAAGACGACGCGTCAGTTGATCCATCAATGAGAACAATCTTGCATCGCCATATTGCTTACCGTATTCATCTATCGTCGGTAAATGCAGTCCAAGTAGAAGGTGCTGTTCTTTGTGTCTCAGCGCGACTTTATTTAACCATGCAAGCAAATTTTGGAAAAAGCTGACTTCCACTTTGCCTTTGATCGAGAGTTCAGGAGCTTGAATGGACTTACCGTGTTGGAAAATGTATTCACCCACTTCACCAAGTCGATATTGGTAAATTTTACGGACAACAAGCTCTTCAACCTTGATCTTTGAGTCACAACTTAAACATTGACTGATCGTCGCCGCTTCAACAAATAAACTGGAGCAACTATTACAAACGTGGTTTTCAAGCGGGCGATCATAATCAACGCCGATATGGCGCAGCTGAGTCAAACATTTGGGGCACTCGAGCTTTCCACGGCGCTGAAAGCTGTGTTGTTCACCAACATGGCCACAAGTGAAGCAGTGCAAAGAGCTTTGAGAGTCGATATCGATGCTGCTGCAATCCGGGCACACCTCTACATAATTCAAGTGCCCGCTATTACATTGAGAACAAACACGAATTCTGTCGATCAGTACTTCTGCTTCTAATACTCCGCGACCTTGCTCTGAGAGTACGTATCGATAAGTCGAATAAATATCAGGAAAGAACATATCGATAATTGGATACGAATAAACCGACATAGACTCTAAGCTTTTTAAAGCAGTCACTCTTCGCTGACGATTGACCCCAAGCCAACCAATCAAAGGGTCTAACACTTCCGGTTCATCAATGGCATCGAGCTTATTTTGAATAGATCGCCAAATTTTTATTGATTCTCTAACTTCAAATACACCGTCGGTAACGCATCGAGAATAAGGGGTTTCCACGGAGACATAAACCGCCCAAGACCAACGTCCTTTCTCCTGATAAAACGCTTTCAGCGCGGTATCTATTTGGTGTGAATCTTGATAAGCAATACACACCATGCCACCGAGTCCCGTTGCCACCTCATCAATATGATTAACCAAAACCATATCTTCAGCTAACTCACTGACAGGCTGTTCACCAACCCAGTAGAAATTGTTATTTATTGACGACATTTTATTAGTTCTCACAACCACAAAATTAATTCATAACATCAGAAATATAGAACTTGCAGTAACAAGGCACTCTAGGTAGACAAACCTTGCCACCGTTAAATACAACAATAGAACAAATATTTAGAGAGCTTTAACTCAGGCAGTAAAAGCAGAAAGATCTCTGAATAAAGTGTGAAGGAGTCTGTGAGTAGAGAAATCGGACAGCAAAGCGCATAGTACAACCTTTTGTTAGCAAGCTGGGATAATAGTGCGATTTGATGCAGAATTAGATCCTTGCATTCACATAAAGCTCATTGTTTTATATCAGTCGATTCCTTTCTGCTCAGCATTTAACCATACCGTCATGTATCAAATCTGAGACTTGGTAATACTTTACCAACTAATTTCCATTAAAATTGAGTGGCAAAACACTGAATAACATTCAATCATTCTGATTATTTATCAAATAAGTATTTTTAAGCCGTTTGAGTGATTAATAATCACCATTTTTCTCGCTGTTTTTTCCGAAAGAACACGTAACACATTCAAACTACAGAATGAATCTACGTCACTTTTCTATGCTCTTTTTTGTTCAAAAAATAAATGAGATCCAGTTCAAATATTTATCCATGACGGAATTAGTTGAAGCCTGCGCGTAAAAGCCTCAGAATGTCGCACTTTTCGCACCGATTTATTTTCGGCGCGTTGTTATCTAACTCTACAATTGAGAATCATACATATGGGTTTTACCTCGTTAGGTCTATCTGCTCCAATCCTTAAAGCTATTCAAGAGAAAGGCTACGACACCCCTTCGCCAATTCAGGCAAAAGCAATTCCTGCTATTTTGGAAGGGAAAGACGTAATGGCAGCAGCGCAGACTGGTACAGGTAAAACCGCAGGCTTTACGCTACCGATTCTTGAGCGTTTATCGAACGGCCCTCGCGTTCGTGCTAACCAAGTTCGTGCACTTATCCTGACGCCAACGCGTGAACTTGCGGCTCAGGTGCAAGAAAACGTGTTTATGTACAGCCGTCACCTTCCACTAAACAGTGCAGTTGTTTTTGGTGGTGTGAAGATCAACCCGCAAATGCAGCGTCTTCGCAAAGGTGCGGATGTGTTGGTCGCGACACCAGGGCGCCTGATGGATTTGTACAACCAAAATGCAGTGAAATTCGACCAACTGGAAGTGCTAGTGCTGGATGAAGCAGACCGTATGTTGGATATGGGCTTTATCCGTGACATTCGTAAGATCCTAGCTCTGCTACCAAAACAGCGTCAGAACCTACTTTTCTCGGCAACTTTCTCGGATGAAATCCGCGACCTTGCGAAAGGCTTGGTGAACAACCCGGTTGAGATTTCAGTGAACCCGGCGAACTCGACGGCGAGAACGGTTGAGCAAAGCATCTACCCTGCAGACGTGAAGAAAAAAGCACCGATGTTGGTTAAATTGATCAAAGACGGCGATTGGAAGCAAGTGCTGGTGTTTACGAAAACGAAACACGGCGCAAACCGTCTGGCGAAGTTCCTGATCGAACAAAATCTACCGGCTGCTGCCATCCACGGCAACAAGAGCCAAGGCGCACGTACCAAAGCACTGGCGGATTTCAAATCGGGTGAAATTCGTGTGTTGGTCGCGACGGACATTGCTGCGCGCGGTATCGATATTCCGCAATTACCGCAAGTGGTGAACTTTGAGCTACCGAAAGTGGCAGAAGACTACGTTCACCGTATTGGTCGTACTGGCCGCGCGGGCGAAGTAGGTAAAGCGATTTCACTGGTGTGTGCGCTAGAAGCATCTGAGTTGTTTGCGATTGAACGTTTGATTCAAGAAGTACTACCACGTAAAGAGTTGGAAGGTTTTGCGCCAACCAATGTGGTGCCAGAATCTAAACTGGATACTCGCCCAATCAAACCGAAAAAACCTAAGAAGCCGAAAAAACCAAAAGCGCCAAATGCTGCAAGTGAAAACGCCCCAGCAACCAATAAGAAAGCAGGCAATGGTGCAAACAAACCTAAGCGTCGCTTCAACGGTGGTAACAACGGCAACAAAAACAGCACCAACCAAGGCGGTGTGGGTAAGCCTAAAGGTAACCGTGAAGGCCAAGGTCGTGCACACAGCAAACCAGATGACCGTAAACCTAACGGCAACAAGCCAAATGGCAATAAACCGAGTGGAAATAAACCAAACGGTAATAAGAGTGGCAACGCTGGTAAACCGTCTGGTAACCGCAAGCCAAACAATGCTAAGCCTGCAGGAAACAAACCGTCAGGTCAGCGCCGTAAACCTCGTCCGCAGGCTGCAAACTAATCTGTAAACGGCCACCGATAGCAAATACAACAAAGCCGCTGATAATCTCAGCGGCTTTTTTTCTTAAAACACAGTTTTTTAGAATACAGCTTTGTTAAAACAGTCTACATTAAAGGTGTGATTCGAATATCTGCGATTTGCGCTTCGTTCTTTTCACCCTCAATACCACCAGCGTAGATGTAGGTTTCATTCGATTTGAGGTAACTCATATTGAAGTGGTCCTTCAGCGCGATCTGATAGGTTTTTCCCTGCTCCAACGCTACTTCAATTGGCGTTGAGTAACGCATACCTTGGTTTTCACCAATATGGCCCATCTGCAAGTAACCTTGGCCAACCACCTTACCTGCATCATCCAATACCTCTAACAATTTCACGGTGTTCGTGATGCCAGTATTAAGTTGCCCTAGGTTATTGTTGTACCAAGCATCGAACTGGTAAGTGCCCGTTACAGGGGCTGTAAACGACTCTGCACCTTTTACGATGCCACTGTCTTTACTCACCGTAACCACTGAGACATTATCTTTGAGTGGCTGATATTCGCCATCGAGTTTGATGCGGATCTCTTCACCGACACAAACTGGTTGGCTTGGGTTAGAACGGAAGCCTTTATCGTTAATGCTTTCAGCCAAATAACAAGCAAAACCTGTTGGCGTATCGGAATAAGATTGAGCAATCACGTTCTTTTGAATCAGCTCGCCATTGCGATACAAGTTCACGTTGTACTTACTCGTCACGTCAATCGAAACCGAATTATCAACGCTTTTTACCACCAATGTTGGCTCTTGCGGAGAATAAACGCGACTATCTTCACTTGCGTACGGTTTCACACCAGAAACTAAAGTAATGCTGCTATCTACATTCACAAGCGCGCCCAATGTCACGTGGAAATGCCCCTCATCGTCCATCGTGACATTTTCAACTGGGTAGTAACCTGTGTCATCTTTGCTTACTTCAGGCAAGTCAATCGTTACCGAGTAGTTCTTTCCTTTGAAGGCAAAGTTTTCCAACGTAATTTGTTCAGACTGAGCCAACAAGTTATTGCGCACCCAACTTGTGATAAACGGCTTCACTTCCAACTTACCCGTTTCGGTATGGATGCCGAATAGGGTCTCTACCACCATGTTCAAGTAGCCACCCACAGACCAAAGCTGACGCTGAGAGTTAATCACTGGGCCATCAAAGCTCGGATCTTCGCCATGATCACTATGGATGATGAATGACTTACCAGAAAGCCACTCTAAGTTCTCCATGTTGGATAAGTTGGTTGCCGTACCACGAACCAACGATTGAATGGCATTGTTCGCTGCTGCCACGTTTTGTGTTTGATGCGCGGCGCGCAAGCTGTACGCGGTAACAAATGGCCAAATTGCGCGGTTATGGTACACAGGCACGTCTGGTTGTTGAGGGAAATAAACCGGCACGCCAAACTCACTGTGTGGGTAATTGGCCATGATTTGTTTCGCCTGCGCATCACTTGCCACACCACTGATGATCGCAAGTGCTTCGCCCAACATGTCATATTTGTCGACCGCGATGTCTTTGCCATTATCAAACAAATAACTTACGTACATACCGCGTTCGGCATTCCAAAACTGCTCGTTGATAGCGGTTTTTAGCTGTGCAGCCCACTCGGTGTATTTGACCGCATTGGTTGAATCGTACTTCTCTGCCAACTTAGCCGCGAGCTGAATCGCGCGGTAGTGAACCACGTTTGTCGATAACGCTTTACTGCTACCAATCGCATTGACATCGTTTGGCGTCCACGTTGAATACGTTTGCTCACGCCAATCGAGGAAGGATTGCTCACCAGTGTATAAACCAGATTTCGCATCAAAAGCCGCCAGGCGATCGGCTTCAAGTGTATTACTGATAGCTTTATATGCGCGCTCAGCAAACTGGTTGTACTCTTCCCCATCCAATGCCGAAAGTAAGCGTTCTGCACCAAGCGCCCAAGTCGTGCGGTCGGTACTGATTGGCCAGCTGCCGCCAGTGCCCGTATCTTGCACAATCTGCTCGCCATCGTATTGCTGATCGGTCGTATCGCGGAAAGCGGACAATTTGAAATTCAAACCATTTTGCACCCGAGTTGGATTCATCAATGCAAGCGAAAGGTCTGCTGCGTACGCCAAATCACGCGTCCATACGTAATGCCACTTCGCGCCCGTCTCAAAAACTTCCGCTTTGATTGGGTTGTTGTAGTTGTAATTGCCGTCTTTGATTTCAGAAACGGCAAGCTGGTCTAGCTCTTTCATCGTCAACGCAAACAACGCATCAAACGCGACATCGCCCGACACCACTCGCGGCCCTGTTTGTTCATTAATCACTAAGCCTTGGTCGAGCGCATCACGCAATTCTGTCGTCGTTGAAATACCAAATTCACGCAGCTCAGCTTTAGGATCTTTCACCGAAAAAATCACGGTATCACTCGAGTCATCGTAATTGGCGAACAGTTTCACTTCTTTATTCTGATGCCCTTCATGCACCATTGCAGGGTCGAGAATCGCATCAGAGTAGTATTTTTCCGCTTCTTCTTGCGTTGCTTTCGTCACAGTCATTGTCGCGCGACTTTCATCGGCAAAGCTCACAGAAAACTTGTAATACCCTTTGTCTTCAAACGTGATCTCAGAGTTGCAATCATCGTTCATACACGCTTCATTCGTGTCCGGTTTTGGCAGGTACTCTTGAGCTTTATCGAACGCCGCGGGCTCCTCAAAATAGGTGTATTGGATCTGCCAACCCGGATCAGCAATCTTGAACTGATTGCTACCTCGAGCGACGCGCAGTACGGTTTCGTACTCGTTATTACCCAAATAGTTTAGCTTGGCATGCTCTGCCGTGCCCCAATCCCCATTTAAACCACGTAAATATAAGTCGGCTGAAATAATTGGTTTGTCGACCGGCACAGGCGCATCAGAGGAATCTGACCCACATCCAGCAAGACCAATATAAGACGCGACAGCAAGCGCAATAAAACTCGGTTTCATGTTCATCCCTTAGATTGTTGTTTTGGCGACAGTCTAAAGAACACCCTTTTGATGGGAAAATAGGAAGTCAGGAGCGAGCTATAGATAACATCTATACGTCAAACCCTAACAGTGATGTAGATCTATGAAATGCGCATAATTTCAATCAAATGAGATTACAGATTTGTGATTTATAAATGAAATTGTGCAAAATACCCCTCGTTCTTAGAGGGGAAAGAAAATGGACAAATCTCTGCAGCAATTTTTACTGGTTGCACGCTGCCAAAGCATCAGTGCTGCGGCAAGAATGGCAGGGTTAAGCCAGCCAACGGTAACAAGCAATTTAAAGAAGCTGGAAGAGAATCTCGGCGTGACGCTGTTTGAACGTCATCCTAATGGCATGGTGTTGACCGAATACGGACGCATCCTCTATCGCCATAGCAACGCGATGCAGCATGAATACAACCAAATGATGCAAAGCATTGATGAACGGAAACAGTACCAAGTCGGAAAAATTAAAATGGGTACTGGCGATGCGTGGTGGCCGCTGTTCGTCAAACAAGCACTCAATGACCATCTGACCAAGCAACCATCGGCATCTACGCACGTCGAATTTGGCAACCACTTAGGCTTGATGGATTCATTAATCAACGAACAGATTGAATTCTTCATCGGCCACGAGATTGTCGGCTTGTCGTCTAAATGCGATGTTACGTTTATTCCACTATTTCAAACGGTTGATGCCTATTTTGTTTCCCCAAGCCACCCACTTCTAGGGAAAGCCGTCACCGAAGAGATGCTGCACGAATACCCCGCTCTTTCGGTCACTTATGACGCTAAGAAATTCGCTCACGTCATCGATAACCCAATCCCGAAACAAAATGAACGCGAAAGGCAGCAACTGGATGACAGACCGACTTACGAAGTGGATTCTCTGCTCGCCAGCATTGATGTACTGAAAGAAAGCGTCGCGGTGATGTCTTATACTCGCCATCTGCAACCGTATTTGGAATCCTTTGGCTTACGATGCTTAACCATGGAAAAAGAACCAAACCCTGGCACCGTCGGGATTTATCGCCACCGCAGAGAAACCTCTGAATCGCATCTAGAGCTGATTGCTGGCATCACTCAGCGCGCTAAATTGCTCAACTAGAAAGTCCAAAAACAGGCGAACTCTTTTCGGTTGATATTGACGGCTTTGATAAATGACATGCAGATCCGCTTCAGCGCCTTGCGAGAAGGCGCTGAAGTTTTTCATATACCCATCCAAAACCGTTACTAAACGTTGCTGTTTGAGGTCTTGCTGAATATCTAAAATCGATTTCAACGCAATCCCCGCCCCCTCCAACGCCCATTGTCGAATCACTTCACCATCATCAGAAAAGCGCTTTGGCGTGACCATGATCGTTTGGTGAGACTCTTCATCTTTAAAGTGCCACGTTTTTAATTCTTCATTGCTACGCACCATGGCTAAGCAGCGATGATCCGCGAGATCTTGTGGACAGTTTGGGACACCTTGCTTCCCCAAATAATCAGGTGACGCACACAGCACACGTTGACTCGATGCCAGCTTGCGCGAAATGAGATTACTGTCCGCTAACTCGCCGTAACGAATCACCAAATCGAGCCCCGATTCAGCCAAGTTCGATAAATTGTCATTAAGATAAAGATAAGGCGTCATATCCGGATATTGCTCAGAAAAAGCCGACACCATCGGCGAAATAATTTGTTTGCCAATATCTCGTGGAGCTGAAATTTTCAACGTTCCGCGCACTTCCGAAATACCCGTTTGCAGCAAGTTTTCCGTCTCTTTCACACTATCAATGATGTTCAGACAAGCTTGATGGTACATTGCCCCTGCGTCCGTGAGTGATACGTGGCGTGTGCTTCGGTTGAGCAGCTTTACGCCATAGCGTTCTTCTATCGCTTGCAGCCTTGCCGTTACCGTCGCCGGAGACAAACCTAACTCCCTTCCCGCCGCTGCCAGACCTTGATGTTTAACGATGCTGACAAACAACGTCATATCCGAAAACTTATCCACCTTCGCGCCCTTATTATTTGGAAAAACTGAATAATCAATTCAGATATTACCCAATTATCAAATTAAGTCGAATCCATATACTGACCCTATCGACATTGTTTAGACCCAGAACGTTATGTGACAGGGCAAAGTTAAACGCCGTCACGCTGTATTCGGCGTCACTGTGTTCAACGCACAACAACACGCCCTGCCCAGCCAAGAGATAGGAAACAAAAAATGAAACTGTACATTTATGAACATTGCCCCTTTAGCGCCCGCGTCCGTTTTGTTGCAGGCATGCTGAATATTCAGCTCGACGTCATCAACATTGCTTATGACGACGAGAGCACTACCACAAACATCATCGGCGCAAAACAAGTTCCTCTTTTGATCAAAGACGATGGCGAAGCGATGGCGGAAAGCTTAGACATCATCAACTACTTCCTTGAATTGGCATCTTCCAATGAAAGCAGCCAACCCTCAGCACCGGTTTTAGACTGGCAAAAACAGGCGTTTTTACCGCTACAAAAAGTCGGGTATCCGCGTTGGTCAAACATGACGTTACCAGAATTTGCAACAGAAACAGCTAAACAAGCATGGCGTGCAAAAAAAGAAACCGAAGCGTTAAATTTTGAAGCCTTGATTAACGATACACCTGCGATTGCGAAAGAAGTCGCCGCTTTGATAGAACAAACCAAACCCTTGCTCAACCTAAGTTCAGAAAAGCAAACGTCACTGGTTGATCAAGCCATTATGTTTTCCATTCTACGCGGCTTTTTCAGTGCGCCCGAAGTGCAATGGGATCCAGCCGTACTTCACTGGATGGCAACCGCTCGTAAAGCGACCAACGTGCCAGTGCTTATCTAAGGAGCGCATCATGAAACAAAGAACAAATAAGCTGTTTGAACCAGCTCAACTGAAAGCGTTGTCACTACAAAACCGCATTGTCATGGCACCAATGACCCGCGCACGCACCACTCAGCCGGGCAACATCCCGAATGAGATGATGGCAACGTATTATCAACAGCGCGCTTCTGCCGGGCTGATCATTTCCGAAGCCACACAAATTTCGGACGATTCTCAAGGCTATTCGTTCACCCCTGGCGTTTACACCGATGCGCAAGTGGCGGGCTGGCAAGGTGTGACCCAAGCGGTCAAATCACAAGGCGCAGCGATGTTTTGTCAGCTATGGCATGTGGGCAGAGTGTCTCACCCAACATTCCAAAATGGTGAACAGCCTATCGCGCCATCTGCGCTCGCTCCGGTAGAGACGCAAGTTTGGATTGCAGATGAACAAGGCAACGGCAATATGGTCGATTGTGTTGAGCCACGCGCCATGACACAAGCGGATATCAACCGAGTTGTCGGTGATTTCGCGAACGCAGCCAAACGCGCCATTGAATCGGGTTTTGATGGTGTAGAAATCCACGGCGGGAATGGGTATCTGATCGATCAGTTCTTAAGAACCAACTCAAACCATCGAACAGACAACTACGGCGGTTCACGAGAAAATCGTATCCGTTTTCTTATCGAAGTAGTGGAGGCAGTTATCGCCGCTGTTGGAGCGCATCGAGTTGGAGTGAGACTGGCACCATTCATTACGTTTAAAGATATGGACTGCCCAGATATCGTGCCAACAATCTTGGAAGCATCAAAGCAACTACAGGAGCGCGACATTGCCTACTTGCACTTGTCCGAGGCCGATTGGGCCGATGCACCAACCATTCCAGAGACGTTTCGAGTCGAACTTAGAAAGCGCTTTCGCAACGCTATCATTGTTGCAGGTCGCTACGATCCTCAACGAGCAAACGAAGTGTTAGAGAAAGGCTACGCGGATCTTGTCGCATTCGGACGACCATTCGTAGCAAACCCAGACTTGGTCTCTCGATTGCAACATCACCATCCGTTGGCAGAACTCGATGGCTCAACGTTGTTTGGCGGAAACGAACGAGGCTACACCGATTACCCTGCTCTGCAACAGGAATGCGCAGAACAGGCCTAACAAAAAAGCCCCAACCTAGCAGCTACGGTTGGGGCTGTCACCAAACTAAAATTGGTTTTAGCTAGCTTAATCTGGCTAAGAGTTAAATCACTTCTAACGCGCCGCAGCGCCAAGGTTCGATAACGACTTTGATGTGGTCATTTGGCGTCATTAACTGTCTAAACGCGTCTTCGACACCGTCGATTCCCACTTTGGCGGTGAGCATTTTCTGCCAAGGCAACTTGTGTTCGGCAATCGCTTGTAGGCATTGCTCAAACTCGTGCGGTTGGTAGTAGTAAGAGAATCTCAAGTCGAGCTCTTTTACCGTCGCGTACGCGTAGTTAATGATTGCGGGTGTCGTATGGATACCCGAGATGACGATTCGCGCTCGGGCAGGGGCGCGGCGCATAAAATCGTCAATCAAGGTATGCTTGCCCACACACTCGTAAATGACCAGACGTGAGTTCATCGCGTACTGCTCACCAACGGCGATCTCGTCTTCCTTGGTCGAGTTGATCAATCGATTTGCGCCAAACTCGCTGGCAAGTTGCAGCTTTTCTTCCTGAAGATCGACCGCAAGAATATTGCTGACGCCACGTTGTTTCAGTGCAGCAATCACAGCCAGCCCTATAGGACCGCAACCGACAACCAGCGCGGTTTCTTCCGTTTCGATTTCACTGCGGTTGACCGCGTGCAAACCGACCGCTAGTGGTTCGGTTAATGCCGCCGCCTCAGACGGCATTCCGTCTGGCACAGGTAGCAATAACGCTTCATCAAGCAGAAAGTACTCAGAGTAAGCGCCATAAGTACCCGGAGTAACACCAACGCCCGCGCCATTTTGACTAAGCAACATCGGCACAGAGGTGACTCGGCTACCAACGGACAACGTTTGCTGCGTACCGGCGCCGTATTCGACAATTTCCGCGCAGAACTCATGCCCCAACATCACTTGAGCGTGCTCACCGGCTTCATCAGGCATCAACCCGAGCTGGTGGAATACATCAAATACCTCATCCGCGTGTCGAGTAATGTGAAGGTCGGAGCCACAAATGCCACAAGCTAGACTACGAACCAACACTTGTCCCGCTGCGGGTTTGGGGATTTCGACTTGCTTCAGGCGGACACTACCATTCTGCATTACGATACTGTTCATCTGTTGCATGGGGTTACTCCGCTAGCTCATCGCTTAGGCCAGCAATCGCACCCGGTTTGATGTAGCGCGCGGTGAAGCCTTGTGCTTTCGCTGTTGCAATAACAACTTGCTCAATCCAACCCGCATCCATGATGTTGATGAAGTTACCATCTTCGTCAAAGTTAATGTTTGCACCTTGGATCACCATAAATCCGTCGGCACCGCCTGAGCTTTCAGGGCAGTGGAAGGTATGAATCGAACCGCCCGGCTCATATAAGTAGCTACCAGCGGTTTGGACTTGGTCTGGATACTCGATGTAGTGCCAAGCGCCGCTCAGGGTATAGAAGTGCACCACACCAGTGTGGTAGTGCTTAGGCAGAGTGATACCCGGTTTGAATTTGGCGCGAACCACCCAAGTACCGTTTTCTGGGTCTAGAAACAACGGGTAAACATCAACACCCGGTAGCGCGTCTTTGATGATCGACTCTTCATTGGTATTAAGAGTTAATAGGAAATCTTGATGCTGAATAACTTCTGGTAATGACATAACTTACATCCTCGCTATTGCTGTAATGTGGCGTGCTCGCCTATCCCATAAGTGGGTACTTAAAATTCTCGAAACCGTCAGACGCACTGACGGTGCAGCCGTTGATACAGTTGGCTTTCTCGCTGACCAGAAACGCCACCACATCAGCAATCTCTTCTGGTTGTGTGAAGTTTTGACGCATCTGTTCTTTGCGGATGTGGTCCCACAGGCCAATCTCTTCGTATTGCCTTAACATCGGAGTATCAACGCGTCCCGGAGCGACAGCGCAAACACGAATACCCAATGGTGCGAGTTCTAATGCGGCGCATTTGGTCATCATATCGACTGCGGCTTTACTGACGTTGTAGGTAAAGGTCATCTCAGACGCCATTCGTGCGTAAACAGAAGAAGTATTGAGGATCACGCCCGGCGTGCCTTGCGCTTGGAATTGTCTTCCAGAGGCAAGAATGCCGTAGTAAACGCCATTTTGGTTGACCTTAGAGATCGGCTCAAAATCGGCAATTGGGTCGTGGTCAAGCAGAGGTTTCGGTGCACCGATGCCCGCGTTGTTGACCATGATGTCAAGCGAGCCAAACTGTTCAACCGCGCACTTCACCATAGCTTCAACTTGTTGGTAATCGGTGACGTCCGCGACAAAGGTTCCCAACTGCTTTGGGTCAAAACTTGTGTACATTTGCAATGATTGTTCTGAAATATCGACAGCAAGCACTTTGGCTCCTTGCTCTCTCAGCTTTGCAATGATGGCTTGGCCAATTCCACCAGCCGCCCCAGTCACAATGGCAGTTTTATTGATAAGTTCCATACAGCTTCTCATCCATGCGTTGTTGTTATCGAAATGTAACTTAGATCAACTCACTGGCACTCACTTGACCTTTTACGAAGTAAATTTGATATATTGCGATTTACAACCTGTTAACATTTTAAAATCGAGACATGTATATCGTACGAAGTGGCGCTGCTGATAAATTTGATAGCTTGGTTTCAGAATTAGGTCAGAATCCGCAAGAGATAATGGCCGCTGTTGGCCTGTCTGCGGCGCAGTTTCGCAATCCCGATACGTATCTCGCCTACCCTAGGCTGGCTGAATTGCTGGAGGAAGCGGCTGCTCGTTGTCAGCAACCGCTGTTTGGCGTGTTGCTCGCCGAGCGTCAAAACCTACAGAGCTTGGGAGACTTACCAATGCTGGTTTCCCGGGCGCAAACGGTCGGTGAAGCCTTGGCGCGGGTGAATGATTTTCTCTATCTGCATTCGTCAGGGGTCACTCTCAACATGACGCCACAAGATGATTGGGTACGGTTGTCGCTCAATATTGATGTGCACAGCGAACGAGGTATCGCGCAGTTGATGCAGCTCAGTGTGTCGCATCTGGCGATGTTTATTGCCAGTCTGCTTGATATTGAAGCAAGTCACTTCGCGCTACATTTGACTCAACACGCAACATTGGAAGTAGAAAAAAGCAAGTTTGCCCAGCAGAACAAACTGCGTTTCGGTGATAAGTTTGACGGTATCCTACTTAAAGCGACTCTGCTTAACGCTAAGAACCACCAAGATGAAGACGCACTAGAGCGCCATTTTCAACAGCACCTCAAAGAGCTGCAAACCCGTTACCCCAACAATCTCAGTGACCAAGCAGCAAACATGATTGGCCGTCTGCTCTCAACCGGAGAATGCAGCGTTGAGCGCGTTGCAAGAGCATTGGACCTGCATCCGAGAATGCTGCAAAACAAGCTGAAACAACAGGGCACAAATTATCGGCAGCTTTTACAACAAGTGCGTCAGGATTTCGCCGAACAGCGATTGCATGAGAATATTCAGAGTATTACCGATATCGCGTTGCAACTGGGCTATGCAGAAACTGCGGTATTCAGCCGTCATTTTCGTCGCTGGACGGGAAAATCGCCAAGGCAATGGCGACAAGAAAAAACTCAGTTACAAACGTTTAAGCCCATCAGTTAAAAGCATAAATAACCTATCGTTCAAACCAAAAAGTGTGAGGTGGGAGGGTTGGTATCGAGAATTTCAGCAATCACAGATAACCCGTGTTTGATGTAGCCTCGGTTTGTTTCTGCTCCCAAGCTGATTCGCACGTAAGGCATTGGCTGATTAGTATCGAGAACAAACGGTTTATATCCAGTGATCTGCACCCCTGAACGCTTAGCCGAAGCAACCAGATCATCGCTATTCCACTGCTCGGGTAGTCTCAACCAAATGTGCTGTCCATTCGGGTGCGAGCTATAAACATGCCCTTCTAAAGCGGCTTTTGCTATTCGCTGTCGCTTAGCAAACTCATTGACTTGAAAGCGAATAAGTCGATTTAACGTACCGTTCTCGATCCACAAATGAGCGACTTCAAATGGTAATGGAGTCGCAGACCAACTCGTTGCCGCTAAACGACCAATCGCGTGCTGCAAAAAATGACGTGGGACCGTCAGATAGCCAGTGCGCATGCCTGGCGCTACAACTTTGGTTAAACTGGTGACATAGAAAGCTTGTTCGGGTAACAATGTGGCAAGGGGTGGGACACGGTTAGGTTCTAGTGCTCCATACACGTCATCTTCAATGACATAGATGTCGTATTGCTGTGCAATATTCGCTATCGCCTCTCGGCGTTCAACATCCATATGCGCACTAGTCGGGTTAGCCATGCTCGGTGTGCAACACAATACCTTGATTGGTTTGTGTTTACATGCCCATTCAAATGCATCCGGCGTTATACCAAACTCATCCATTTCAAGTGGTTGCAACTTAAATCCAAGCATTCTCGAGCGAGAGATCAAGCCATGATCAACCAAGTGACCACAAGCAACTAAATCACCGTGTTCAACAACTGTGCTTAAAGCCAACGTTAAACCATGGCATGCTCCATTTGTGAGTAATATTTGATCGGCACCCACATTCAGCCCTTGGCTACTTAGAAATCGAGCTCCTGACTCAATATGATGAGGCTGACCTGTTACCGGCTTTGCCTTACTGATCAAACCACGATTGTTTGTTTGCCCAGCAATCTCCATTAACGCCTGATTAAAAAGCGTAATGTGGCGATCGGTCACCACTGGATGTGCAATCGACATATCAATTTCATCCGGCGTTTCTTTCATCTCTTGTGTCAGCATGAACTCCGTGTCCGTACTTTCATCCACAAAACCTGATTTGACAAAAGTACCATTCCCAACCCAAGACTCGATCGCCCCTTTTTTCTCTGCATAACCATATGCATGGCTCACCGTTTGTACGCTGACGCCAATTTGCTCTGCAAACTCACGATGTGTGGGTAATCGAGTCCCCGGTTTTAGATAACCACTGCGGACACATTCGACAAGATAGTTACCAATGGAGATGTACTTAGCGGTGCCTGGCCGAATGATCGGGTTCAAAGAAATTGTCATGACACAATATTTTAATTGATTCATTTTTAAGGCTCATTGTAACTTCCATTTAACAAATGGCGAACTTTAACTCACAAAACGAGGTGAGATGCACAAAAATAAACCACAATTGTAATGATTGACATGAAATGTATGGGTTAAACAAACATGTTAAACAGCATCGTTCAATCCAAATACAACCCCAGAGGTAAATTGCAATCATTTTTAACGCAGATCTGGCTAGCTGGTAGAAGGTAGAAATACCTCAGCGTCTCCGAAGGCCCATAAGGCGTCGGATTTCTAACAAGGAGAAAATATGAGAGGCGTTGCTTTGCATTTTACACTGGATGAGTTCCAGGATCGGTTAACGAAAGTTCGGCAATCGATGGAAGAAAGAGAATTGGATGTCCTTATCATTCATGACCCTTCTAACATGGCGTGGCTGACAGGCTATGATGGGTGGTCTTTTTACGTGCCACAATGTGCCGTTGTTGGTCCATCTGATGAACCCGTTTGGTTTGGACGCTGCCAAGATGCCAACGGAGCATACAGGACTGCGTATATGTCGGCAGAAAACATCACCTACTATCCAGACCATTATGTAATGAATCCGCCGCTACACCCGATGGATTTCCTGGTCGAAGCCGTACTGGCTCCGCGCCTTTGGGATCGTGGTCGTATCGGTGTAGAAAAAGATAACTATTACTTTAGCGCCACCGCTTACGAATCACTCACTACGCACCTACCGAATGCTCAACTTCTCGATGCAACTGGACTAGTCAACTGGTGCCGCGCCGTTAAATCCGATCAAGAACTGGCATACATGTACCGTGCCGCTCGCATTGTTGAAAACATGCACCGTGTCGCGTTCGACATGATTGAACCAGGATTACCGAAACACCACCTTGTTGCCGAGATTAACCGCCAAGCCGTGCTCGGGCACGAAGACCACTTTGGCGATTACACCGCGATTGTGCCGCTTTTGCCATCAGGTTCTGATGCTTCCGCACCTCACCTGACTTGGGATGACAGACCCTTCAAGAAAGGCGAAGGGACGTTTTTTGAAATCGCAGGGGCGCACCGCCGTTACCATTGCCCACTCTCACGCACTATTTTTCTTGGCGAGCCTGACGACAAGTTTAAACGAGCCGACGAAGCCCTAACTCTAGGACTTGAAGCGGGCTTGAAAGTGGCAAAGCCCGGAAATACCTGCGCCGACATCGCCAATGCACTAAACCAGGTTCTCGATAAAGCGGGATTCTCACGCGAAGGTGCCCGTTGTGGCTACCCAATAGGTTTGAGCTACCCACCAGATTGGGGGGAACGAACCATGAGTTTGCGAGACACCGATAAAACCATCTTGAGAGAAGGCATGACATTCCATTTTATGCCGGGGCTGTGGTTCAAAGATTGGGGGTTAGAAACAACGGAAAGTATCGTCATTACCCATGATGGAGCAAAAACATTGTGTGATTTTCCACGCCACTTATTTGTTAAACACTAATTTTTCAAACCTTAAGCTCTGTTGAGCCAGGTCTGAGAACTAAAAGGACTTGATATGCAAAAAAGCTCGATCACAGCCACCATAGACTTTGACCGAGAAGGTGTACAGCACGGCTTTTTAACGCTGCCCTATTCACATGACGACTCCGCTTGGGGCAGTATTATGATACCTATCACCGTGATCAAAAATGGTCACGGACCAACCGCACTGCTTACTGGCGGTAATCACGGAGACGAATACGAAGGCATCACCAGCCTGCTAAAATTGGCAAACTCGCTGCAAGCAGAGCAAATACAAGGTCGCGTCATTATTGTGCCAATGATGAACTTACCTGCGGTACAAAATGCCTCACGTACGTCGTTTATCGATAAAGGGAATTTAAATCGCAGCTTTCCCGGCAATCCCATAGGCACAGTGACTGAGAAAATTGCGGATTATTTTACTCGTTACCTAGTTCCTAAGTGCGATTTTGCGTTAGACATTCACTCAGGTGGTAAAACGTTAGATATCGTGCCGTTCGCCGCTGCCCATCGTCTCGACAATCTCGATCAAGAAGAAGCCTGCATATTAGGTGCAAAACTGTTTGGCGCACCTTACACCATGATCTTGCTCGAAATGGACGCCACCAGCCTGTATGACACTGCCGTGGAGTCTCAGGGAAAAATCTTTGTTACCACCGAACTAAGAGGAGGCGGAACCAGCACTCCAGAAACCATCGCTTATTCCGACCGTGGCATTCGCAACTTCTTACGCTTCTCAGGCAACTTGCCCGGTGACTACGAACAACCAACCCAACCAACTAAGTTATTAGATATGCCTGATGCAAGTTGTTATGTGCAAAGCCAACACCACGGCATCACAGAATACTTATTTGATCTTGGCGATACCGTCAAAAAGGGCGATGTATTAGTGAGAATCTTCTCGACCGAGCGCACAGGTACCGCCCCCGTTGAGTACAAGTCACAGCGCAATGGTATTTTCGCGGCGCGTCGTTTTCCTGCTATGGTGAATATCGGTGACACTATCGCAGTTATAGCCGAAGACTGCGGCGAGATAGGCTGATTGAAAAGCCAACTAAAGAAATCAAAACAAATGGCATACCAGAAGCAAACTGGAAAGCACCTTATAACAGCGACCAGTCATCAGCCTTTATGAAATGATTAGTATTCAACAGGGAGACTCATAATGCGCCTCGATCGCTACGACGTAAAAATTCTACAAATACTTCATGATAATGGTCGTATCACCAAATCTCACCTTGCCGAGGCCATCAACCTATCCGTGAGCCCTTGCTGGGAGCGCGTCAAAAAACTGGAAGAAGCAGGCATCATTGAAGGTTACGGAGCAAAAGTAAATACCGATATTTTGTTCAAACGAACGTCGGTTATGGTTGAAGTTACGCTCAAAGAACACAACGCCCAAGCGTTCAAACGCTTCGAGCAACTGGTTCAACATTCACCAGAAGTCACTGATTGCTATGCCACGGGCGGTGGTATCGATTACATCCTTAAAATTCAGTCAGAAGATATCGACCAATATCAGCGGCTTATCGACAACTGGTTAGACTCAGATGTGGGCATTGAGCGCTACTTTACTTACATTGTGACAAAAACAATCAAACGTGATGCGGGCACATTCGAAGTAAACCAAAACGCTTTGTTATAAAAGGGAAAATGCGTATCAGGCGTGAACAGAAAAAACACCATATTTAACGGCACTAAAAAGAAAGTTCTGACGTTTTAAACCTCGGTATCAGAAATTATTTCGGTCACTTCTCCATTACAGTTTCATTATGGACAACGATGCTGGGAGAAGGACTCATGGCAGCACTGCACAGCTTACACACTGAAGAATTAAAAGCCTCACACGACATGATGGCGATAATGAAAGACGTACGTTTGGTGAGAGGTTTAGCGTACGTGAATGGCAAATGGGTAAGTGGTGATCAATTTCATCCGGTGGATAATCCAGCAGATGGCACGGTCATCGGTTACATCACTAAGCTATCTCAGCAACAACTCTATCAAGCGATTGATGAAGCCGACCAAGCCTTTCGTCAATGGCGAAAAATGCAAGCAGAAGAGCGCGCTGAAATTCTCATGCGTTGGCACGACCTGATTCTAGAATCAAAGCAAGACCTTGCTCATTTGATGGTAATGGAGCAAGGAAAAACACTAGGTGATGCTGTAGGTGAGATTGACTACGGCGCATCCTTTGTTCGTTGGTTTGCCGAAGAAGCACGCCGCTGTTATGGCGAAACCATCCCAAGTCATATTCCGAATGCGCAGCTATCAACGGTGCGCGAGCCAATTGGTGTCGCAGCACTGATTACGCCTTGGAACTTTCCTAATGCCATGATCACACGCAAAGCCGCTGCCGCACTAGCAATAGGCTGTCCGGTGATCATTAAGCCCGCCAGTGAAACGCCTTTTTCTGCGTTAGCGTTGGCAGAGTTAGCAGACCGAGCTGGCTTTCCACCTGGTGTATTTAACGTGATCACTGGCGATGCGGTGATGGTGTCACAAACCTTGTGCCACTCCGATAAAGTCAAAGCGCTCTCGTTCACAGGCTCAACTCGAGTAGGCAAACTATTGCTACGCGACGCGGCACAAACCGTGAAGAAGTGCAGTATGGAGCTCGGTGGTAACGCCCCTTTCATCGTGCTGCCAGATATGGATGTCGAGCAAGCAGCCAAAGCCGCCGTGGATGCGAAGTTTCAAACCGCAGGACAAGACTGCTTGGCCGCAAACCGTATTTTCGTCCCTGACGATAAGTACGAAGCATTTTTGGAAGCATTTGCCAAAGAAATGAGCCACATCGTTTTGGGCAATGGCTTAGACGAAAAAACCACCATGGGACCGCTTATTAATCGCACTGCGGTGGATAAAGCGCATGATTTGGTGCGTGACGCGCTCGACAAAGGCGCGCGATTGGTAGCGGGCTACCACCAGCCCGTACCAGGCGAAAACTTCTTCGCGCCGACATTGCTAGCCGATGTAACCCCTGAAATGGCGGTGTATCGCGAAGAGAATTTTTGTCCTGTGGCAGGCGTATTGCCTTACCAAGACTTAGATACCGTGATTGAAATGAGCAACGACACTGAGTACGGCTTAGCTGCCTATGTTTATGGTCACGATATTCACCAAATTTGGCACTGCATGCGCGGTTTGGAGTTTGGCATGGTGAGCGTGAACTCCGTCAAAATGACAGGGCACCCTATCCCATTCGGCGGCGTGAAACAGTCTGGTCTTGGACGAGAAGGAAGCCGTCACGGATTTGAAGAATACAGCGAAATCAAATACTGCTGCTTAGGCGCTTTACCAACCGTCAGTGGCAGTTGAGGCACGAAATATGGATATCCAATTATTCGAGGAGAAGGATCATGAGTAACAAAACCCAACAACTTATAGAGATCGATCGTCAGAGAGTATTTCATGCCTCAACCCACCTGAAGCAGTATGCGGCCGGGGAGCTTTCGGGAAGAATTATCTCGAGCGGAAGCGGAATACGCATCACCGATTCAGAAGGCATCGAGCTGATAGACGGCTTTGCCGGGTTGTATTGTGTGAACATTGGCTATGGCAGGACTGAAATGGCCGATGCGATTTATGAACAAGCCAAAGAACTGGCGTACTACCACACTTACGTCGGCCATACGAACAAAGCGCTCGTGACACTGTCAGATCGCATCATCAAAATGGCGCCTGAAGGCATGAGCAAAGTTTACTACGGCATGTCAGGCAGCGACGCGAACGAAACTCAACTTAAGTTGGTATGGTATTACAACAATGCTCGTGGTCTACCAGAGAAGAAAAAAATCATTTCGCGTGACCGCGGCTACCATGGTTCAAGTATCGCGTCCGGTTCACTGACAGGTTTACCGTTGTTCCACGCCCATTTTGATTTACCACTTGAGCGTATCAAACACACCATCGCGCCATATTATTATCGCCGTGAAGACGAAAGTATGTCTGAGCTCGAATTCTCTCAATATTGCGCAGATCAACTCGAAGCGATGATCTTGGAAGAAGGCCCAGAAACGGTAGCAGCAATGATTGCAGAACCAGTGCTCGGTACTGGCGGTATTGTGCCACCACCAGCAGGGTACTGGCAGGCGATTCGCAAAGTGCTCGACAAATACGATGTACTCTTGATTGCGGATGAAGTGGTGTGTGGCTTTGGTCGCCTCGGCTCCGATTTTGGCTCACTCCACTACGACATGAAACCAGATCTCATCACGGTAGCGAAAGGGTTAACCTCAGCGTATCAACCGCTGTCTGGCGTGATCGTCGGTGAACGAGTTTGGAGTGTGCTAGAAAACGGCACCGACCAATGGGGCGCTATCGGACACGGTTATACCTACTCTGGTCACCCAATGGGAGCGGCAGCCGCGAACTGCAACCTCGATATCATTGAACGTGAAGGCTTAGTGCAAAACGCGGCCGAAGTCGGCGCTTACTTGCAGCAACGTATGGCAGAGACGTTTAACGATCATCCATTAGTCGGTGATACTCGTGGCGTTGGCTTGTTGCATGCGTTGGAGTTTTCTTCAGACAAGCTTCGCCGAGCACACTTTGATCCAAACTTGAAAGTAGGTCCGCAAATCGCGGCAGCCTGTTTAGAGCAAGGCTTAATCGCTCGCGCTATGCCACATGGTGACATCCTCGGTTTTGCTCCACCGCTTATCGCGAATCGCAACGATATAGACACCATTGTCGACAAAGCGCATCAAGCGGTAAACAAAGTGATGGATAACCTCGTCACATCTAAACAGTGGCAGCCATAACCCACCTAGATTTCAGTAATGCTCGCGGGCTTTGGAGTAGGCCCGCTTTGCACTTTCCATTAAAGAGATAACAAGCCAACCAAACATTTTAGACCCATAGAAAGCACTATTATTTACTACAAGTGGCAATAGTGGGTAAAATGCCCAAAATTGCGCACTAACTGGATAAAACATGGCAAAACTTACCCTTCAAGAACAAATGCTGAAAGCTGGCTTAGTTAATGAAAAGAAACTAAAGAAAGCGAAGAAAGGCTCTAAAAAATCACGCGTTCAAGCACGCGAAGTAAAAGCGGCGGTTGAAGAGAATAAACGCCAACAGTTAGAGCGTGATAAACAATTGAGCGAGCAGCAAAATGCTGAGCGATTAAACAAAGAGATCAAAGCGCAGATCAATCAATTGATTGAGATGAACAAGATCGACTTAAAAGATGGCGACATCAAATACAACTTCACTCACGGTACGCTAGTGAAATCACTTTATGTAGATTCACTTATCCGCGAGCAGTTGATCAAAGGTATTTTGGCAATCGCAATTGTTGGTGAAAGCTATGTTGTCATTCCACGTGGAGTAGCGAATAAAATTGCTCAACGTGATGAGTCCGTCATCATCGAACAAAAAGAACCTGAATCGGACATTCCAGCAGAAGACGATCCATACGCAGATTTCGTCGTGCCTGACGATTTGATGTGGTAACAATAAATAATCGATGCATCAACTAAAAGAGCCGCTGATGTAACATCAGCGGCTCTTTTTATAGAAAAATAATCTACGGAGATGATGTGTTGTTATTGCTTACTTAGTAGCAAATTCGCACCTGATGCGGCTAAAAACAACGAACATCCGCGATTGAAACGTTTCGCCATTTTGGGGTTTGAAAACCAGTGTCTCAAGTACAAACCAAAGATGGCATAGATTGAAATGGCGACCATTTCTAATATCAAAAACGTGGAGCCAAGGGCAAAAAACTGCTCTTGAACGTTGGCATTGGCATCAACAAATTGCGGCAAGAATGCAGTAAAAATAAGAATCGCTTTCGGGTTGCCAGCAGCGAGCGTAAATTCTTGTTTCGCCAGTCCTGCGTAGTTGCGCGAATTGTCCAAGTCAGAGATCGGGCTGGACTCTGAGCGCCAAAGGTTGAACGCAATCCATAGTAGATACAGCGCCCCTACCAACTTTATTGCCAAAAATAGCATTTCTGACGTATACAAAATCACAGCCAGACCTGATGCAGACAACGCAATCATCGCTGAAAAAGCAGCAATTCTGCCTAAACTGGCCGTAAACGCGGCCCTAAAGCCGTAACAACGCGCATTATTCATTGCCAATAAATTGTTTGGGCCAGGAGCCATATTGAGAGCGAAGCAAGCAGGAATAAAAAGGAGAAGCTGCCAAATATCCATAACAAAATGGTCTTAGTGAGTGATTTTGATCGGTACCCTAACATCTGTTAATAAAGTGAGTAAACCACAAACCGATCTTAAAGCAACTCAGCATCAAATCGTGCCGTGCGAGCTTGAACTAACGTGCAGTTCGTTTCAGCCATCAGCTCCGCTAGGGTGATGTTTGGGTTTTGTCTCACCAAACGTATCAACTTCACGTCCAAAGGTTCCAATTTGTCTTGGTGAGCAAGTAGAGCTTGTTCGATCTTGTTGATCGCAAATCGCATCGTCTCTGCTTCTTCGTTTTTGAGATGCTCTAAAAACGCTTTTACATCCAAAGCCTCGCCCGAGATTTGCCAGTGACGAGATCGTCTAATTCGCTTAAGATCGCACTGTTTTTCTGCTGCGAGTGTTTTCGCTCGCTTGGCATGGTCGCCCCCAATACGGTGAATCAAGGATGGGAGCGAAATCGTAATCTTCGTCTCTTTCATGGCCTTTTCTTTCATCGTCTTAGCCCTCAACCACCGACACATTCTCGCCAACCCATGCCAGCAACTGTTTTGCCGCTTTGGATAACACCTGATTTTGACGCACGATGTAACCGAAATCAGTGTTTGGAAAACTTGGCAAAGGCGTAACTTCACGAGAAAGCTTTAATCTCGGATCAAGCGAGAAATCCGGCACAATAGCAGTCCCAAACCCCGCTTCCGCCCAGTCGATTTGTGCTTCCACACTGCCCACTTCCATCACGCGATGCTTAGGCAGATTTAGTTCAGGTAAAGACGCATCAATCAGCTCTCGGGTTCGAGTATCGTGCCCTAGCAGGATCAGCGTCTGGCTCTCTTTTCGATTGTCTTGCCACTCAAAAATGTTATCGCCAAACGCACACCAGTGAATCTGCGTGAGAGGCGTAAAATGCAGCGGTTGACTCTCTTTTTGTGCGATAACAAAGCCGATATCGGCACGCGCACTTTTCACCAAATCCACCGCTTGAGAAGATGTGGTATTGAACAATGCCAAGTCGATCCCCGGATATTCACTTTTGAATTGCTGAAATGGTTTGATAAGCAGTAAACGTGAAACAATATCGCTCGCCGCAATAGAAAGCGTCCCCTGCGTAAGATCGTTGATGGCATTGAGATCCGACTGACAAATTTGCAGCTCATTAAGCATCCGCTGCGCCGTAGCTAACAAACGCTTCCCCGCTTGCGTCAACTGCACGGGATTTCGCTCAATCAATTTCGTGCGCGTGGCTTGCTCCAACTGCTTGATATGCAAACTTACGTTCGGCTGCGTCATGTGCAGTTCCGTCGCTGTTTTACCAAAGTGTTTTACCTCTGCAAGAGTTACGAAGGTTCGCAGCCAGTTCAAATCTAACATTGCCAATTCCGATATGAGATTCTTATCAAGTTAATGAGTATAATTAATTTCTCTTATTATGGCGAACACCTTAAGATTTTTGCATCTGTTTTTGGAGATTAAATTATGTCGTCTATCGTTGTTGTGGGTGCAAACTGGGGTGATGAAGGCAAAGGCCGCATCGTTGACTTTTTGGCAGAGCAAGCTTCTGCGAGCATTCGTTTCCAAGGTGGTAACAACGCGGGTCACACCGTGGTTAACGATCTAGGTACGTTCAAGCTGCACCAGCTTCCAAGTGGCGTATTCAACCCTGACTGTTTGGCAGTGTTAGGTCCGGGTATGGTTATCAGCCCTGCGTTGCTGTCTCAGGAGATTGCGGAAGTTGAAGAAGCAGGCGTAAAAGTGAATATGTGCATCTCTGATCGCGCAACACTGTGTCTACCTCTACATGCACTAGAAGATACGCTAGAAGAACAACGTTTAGGCGACAAAGCATACGGCTCAACTCGTCAAGGTATTGCACCTGCGTACGGTGACCGCGTAATGAAGAAAGGCATCCTAGTTGGTTGGTTGAAGCAACCAGAAGTATTGGTTGAACGCCTTCAATTCATGATGGATTGGAAACTGCCACAACTGCGTGCGCTTTACCCAACATTCGAGTTTGAACAAACCGCTGAAGAACTGGCGAACTGGCTGCTAGAAGTCTCTGCACCTTGGCGCGACTCAATTTGCAACGTAACGCTTCCTCTAAAAGAACTACAAGCGAAAGACAAAACTCTATTGTTCGAAGCGCAGCTTGGCGCGGGTCGTGACCTTGTTTACGGTGAGTACCCTTGGACAACATCTTCTAACGTTGTATCAATGTACGCGGGTATCGGTAGTGGCCTTCCGGCACTTCGTCCTGAACGCGTTATTGCGGTTGCAAAAGCCTTCAGCTCATCAGTGGGTACTGGTACGTTGATCACTGCAATGGAAGAGCAAGACGCTTTCCGCGAACTTGCTGGCGAGTTCGGTGCAACTACGGGTCGTCCACGCGACATGGGCTACTTCGACGCAGTCGCTACGAAAAATGGCGTTGAACTGCAAGCCGCAACTGAAATTGCACTAACGAAAGTAGACTGTTTGACTGGCCTTAACGATCTGAAAATCTGTGTTGGCTACGAAGGCGACCACAGCGAAAACCCAATCTGGCCTCAAACTGCCTCTCTTGCGCCAATCTACGAGAAGATGGAAAGCTGGATCGAGGACATCACAGGTTGTCGTAAGTTTGAAGAGCTTCCAGTAGCAGCACAGAAATACGTTCTACGCATTGAGGAACTCATGGGCGTACCAGTAAAAATGGTGTCTGTGGGTCCTGGTCGTGAACAAATGATTATGCGATAAGATGTGAATTAACACATCATTGGCAAGCGGCTTTTATCTGTTCCGGGGTAAAGCCGCTTTTTTTTACACTGTAAACTTTGGAAAATTACACGGCTAAATTCATATTTAGTAACCTCATCACGAGACTCCTACCGCCTTTATTTATAAATCAATAAATTATAGGGCTTAACACGTTGTGCACGTTACTAGCACATCTCACTTGTTAAAGAAGCACGTCAATTAGGTTAACTGGTTGATTTGATATTCTTTAAGTGATTAGTTGATCACGATCTTCATCTGCAATTTGTTGAACTAGTACTCAAAAAATCTAACCCGCTGTTTTTAGGATAGATGAGTTCCCCAACATCCAACCTAACAGCAGGTGATTCCCATGACGAAAAATCTTTTCCGCCTCAGTACGATAACCCTTGGTTTGTGCCTTAGTTCTTTGTCTTTCGCGCAATCCGATCTTCCGAACATTAAAATTCTTGCCACTGGCGGCACCATAGCAGGCGCAGGTCAATCTGCAACCGAGTCAAACTACACAGCAG
The DNA here is from genome assembly GCF_033339735.1 of Vibrio sp. 2033. Classification (NCBI taxonomy): domain Bacteria; kingdom Pseudomonadati; phylum Pseudomonadota; class Gammaproteobacteria; order Vibrionales; family Vibrionaceae; genus Vibrio; species Vibrio sp. 2033. Next base: position 110,686 of record NZ_JAWOVC010000012.1, on the reverse strand, counting down.
GTAAAGTCGGCGTTGAATCATTGATTTCTGCGGTGCCGAGTATGACCAACATTGCCGATATTTCTGGAGAGCAAGTGGTCAGTATCGGTTCACAAGATATGAATGATGAAGTGTGGCTAAAATTATCGAAAAGAGTTAATGAGCTACTCGCTCAAGATGATGTTGACGGCATCGTCATTACTCATGGTACGGATACGTTAGAGGAAACCGCTTACTTCCTTGATCTGACCGTCAAGAGCAAAAAGCCTGTCGTGATCGTTGGTGCAATGCGTCCTTCCACCGCAATGAGTGCTGATGGACCAGTCAACTTATACAATGCAGTCGTAACAGCCACCGATGAAGATTCAGAAGGACGTGGCGTGCTAGTCGCAATGAATGACACGATTTTCGATGCGCGAGATGTGACAAAAACCAATACAACCTCCGTCAGCACTTTCCAGTCAGCCAACTTTGGTGCTATCGGCTACATTCATAATAGCGATGCCAAATATCAACGAAGCCCAGAGCGTAAACATACGACAGAAACCCCATTCGATGTATCAAAGCTTACTAAGTTGCCTAAGGTCGGTATTGTTTATAACTATGCAAATGCCTCCAATTTGCCAGTGAAAGCCTTTGTGGATGCGAAGTTTGACGGCATCGTAAGTGCTGGTGTCGGTAATGGTAACTTGTACCACACTGTGTTTGATGAGCTAGAGAAAGCGAGTAAAGATGGCGTTGTTGTTGTAAGAAGCTCCCGAACGCCTAGCGGCTCAACCACTTTGGATGCTGAAATTGATGACGAAAAATACGGCTTTGTTGCCGCTGGTACATTGAACCCACAAAAAGCACGTATCTTACTGATGCTGTCACTGACTCAGACCAAAAACTATCAAGACATCCAAAAGATGTTCCAATACTATTAATTCTGTCTAAGGTTCATTCGATAGAGGAGGTACACACCTTACCTCCTCTTACACATAGCGACATGAGCGTCTCTTGTTAGCCAAACAAGCGACGCTTCATTCCTGCTTTTTCCAGAATACGCGTAGTAATTTCCTCAACAGACAGAGAGGACGTATTGATATATGGGATCGCCTCTCTTCTAAACAACGCCTCAACAGTGTCTAGCTCCAGCTTGCACTGCTCTGTGCTAGCGTAATCACTTCCAGACAAACGATTTTCACGGATTTCAGTCAAGCGCTCGGGATCGATAGTCAGCCCAAACAACTTATGACGATGGATCTCAAACTCAGGCAACAAACGCATCATCTTCACATCTTCCGCAATGAACGGATAGTTCACAACACGTAAACCAAATTGCATCGCCATGTACAAGCTAGTCGGCGTTTTTCCGCTGCGCGATACTCCCAGCAGGATAATATCGGCTTGTTCCAACCCTTTTAGCGTGATGCCATCATCATGCGCCAATGTGTATTCAATAGCCGCAATACGGTCAAAATAGGTGTCGGAATCTTTCCCCACACTGCGAGAACGCTGCAACTTAGGCTTTGGTGCCATCTGAATGTCGTCTTGCACTTTCTGCACAATACTCTCCAACACATCGTAACTGTATGCCGGCGCTTCAAGCAGCATTTCACGTACTTCTGGAACGACAATTGAGAAAAAGACCAGAGGTTTGACGCCATTGCGCTGGTAGGAAGTTTCAATTTCTTTGACTACGTCAGTAGCTTTGTCCTGGCTTTCTACAAACGGAAAGGTTTTTTCGTTAGGAATGAACGGAAATTGACCGAGAACAACATGCCCTAATGTCTCACATGTTATCGCCGTACCGTCAGAAACATAGAATACATCACGACTTTGGTTATTTATTTGCATTTCTGTTTAATTTTTCAAAATCTTTTGAGTAGGATGGTACACATAATATTAATAAATCAGTTTGGCTTTCAGTTAGGTTCACCACAGCTTTAAAAATTCTTTTGAATTTTTTTCAGCCAGAACGTAATCGTTTGCCTTTGATATCAATCTAAATGAAGCAATGTATGGTCAACGTGTAATAACAGCCAACATGCGATTGTTTAGATCGATTTAAGTCCCCCTACTAAGCTGCAATGTTTCTGGAGAAAGACATGCAAAAGAACACCCTCTGGTTCAATGGCCTATCCATGGATGATGTCGACAAAGTCGGCGGTAAGAATGCTTCACTTGGCGAAATGGTTTCTAACCTAGCAAACGCAGGCGTTTCTGTACCAAATGGTTTTGCGACAACCTCATACGCGTTTAACCAATTCCTTGACCACGAAGGTTTGGATGAGCGTATTCACCAATTACTCGATGAACTAGACGTTGAAGATGTAGAAGCTCTGCGTAAGACAGGTGCAAACATTCGTCAATGGGTATTAGAGGCCCCTTTTCCTGCGGACCTTGAACAAGAAATTCGTGAAAATTACCAAGAACTGATCGAAGGCAATCCTGAGCTTTCAGTCGCAGTTCGTTCATCTGCTACGGCAGAAGACCTACCTGATGCTTCTTTTGCTGGTCAGCAAGAAACGTTTTTGAACGTGAAAGGCATCGACGCAGTACTAGAAGCAACTAAGCACGTTTACGCTTCTCTATTTAACGACCGTGCGATTTCTTACCGCGTTCACCAAGGGTTCGACCACCGTGGCATCTCGCTATCTGCGGGTATCCAACGTATGGTGCGTTCAGATAAAGCCTCGTCGGGTGTTATGTTTACACTAGACACTGAATCGGGTTTCGACCAAGTTGTCTTCATCACCTCTTCATGGGGTCTAGGCGAGATGGTCGTTCAAGGTGCAGTAAACCCTGACGAGTTCTACGTTCACAAGCCAATGCTTGAAGCAGGCGAACACCCAATCGTTAAGAAAACATTTGGTTCTAAGTTGATCAAAATGATCTACTCAGATAACCAAGAAATCGGCAAACAAGTTGATATCGTTGATACTTCTGATGAAGAGCGCAACACGTTCTCATTGAACGACGACGAGATCAAAGAGCTCGCAAAACAAGCAATGATCATCGAAAAGCACTATCAGCGTCCAATGGACATTGAATGGGCAAAAGATGGTATTGATGGCAAGCTGTACGTTGTTCAAGCGCGTCCTGAAACCGTATGTTCACAAACGGAACAAAACGTGATTGAGCGCTACGAGCTACAAAACAAAGCGGATGTTTTGGTTGAAGGTCGTGCAATCGGTCAGCGCATCGGTAAAGGCGTGGTTCGCTTGGTTGACTCTCTGGACCAAATGTCTTTAGTCCAAGAAGGTGACGTGCTAGTTACAGACATGACTGACCCAGATTGGGAACCAGTGATGAAAAAAGCATCTGCAATCGTAACCAACCGTGGTGGCCGTACTTGCCACGCTGCCATCATCGCTCGTGAGCTTGGTATTCCTGCAATCGTTGGCTGTGGCGATGCGACAAGCAAGTTAACCGATGGTGCAACCGTGACCGTATCTTGTTCAGAAGGTGAAACGGGCTATGTTTACCAAGGTGAACTTGAGTTTGATGTAAAACGCTCTTCTGTTGATGAACTGCCACTGCTACCAACAAAAGTGATGATGAACGTGGGTAACCCTGATCGTGCGTTTGACTTCGCACAAATTCCAAATGAAGGTGTTGGTCTTGCTCGTCTTGAATTCATCATCAATAAGATGATTGGTATCCACCCGAAAGCATTACTTAACTTTGATGCACAAAGCGATGAGCTAAAAGCAGAAATCACTCAGCGTATTCGTGGTTACAAAGATCCTATCGATTTCTACGTAAGCAAACTGACAGAAGGTATCGCAACCATTGCTGCGGCATTTTGGCCGAAACGCGTTATTGTTCGTATGTCTGACTTTAAGTCTAACGAATACAGCAACTTGGTTGGCGGTAAAGCATACGAACCGCATGAAGAAAACCCAATGCTTGGCTTCCGTGGCGCGTCTCGTTACATTTCTCCAGTGTTTGAAGACTGCTTCGAGCTAGAAACTCAAGCAATCAAACGCGTTCGTAACGAAATGGGTCTGAAAAACGTTGAAATCATGATCCCATTTGTGCGTACACCAAGCGAAGCAGCATCAGTGATTGATTTGCTAGCGAAGTTTGATCTGCGCCGTGGCGATCAGGGTCTTAAAGTCATCATGATGTGCGAACTGCCATCCAACGCGGTCCTTGCCGATGAGTTCTTGAAGTACTTTGATGGCTTCTCGATTGGCTCAAACGACATGACTCAGCTAACGCTTGGTCTTGACCGTGACTCTGGCGATGTCGCACATCTATTTGATGAGCGCAACCCAGCGGTTAAGGTGATGCTTCAGATGGCGATTGATGCGGCAACAAAAGCAGGCAAATACGTTGGTATTTGTGGTCAAGGCCCATCAGACCACGACGACTTAGCGGAATGGCTAATGGATCAAGGTATTAGCTCTGTATCACTAAACCCAGATACGGTTATCGATACTTGGTTAAAACTCGGTAAAGTTAGCAGCAAGTAACACACGATAAACTCTAGCCCTCACACTCCCCTTGTGAGGGCTTTGTTATTCACACGTCATTTCACAATCAGTTCGTGATTCCTCTCTCAAGTTCGTCATTTAGTCAATTTCATTATCAAAGTCTGATGACCTAAAATGAATGGTATATCGATAACTCCAGAGAGAATTTGATGAAAAAGCCTATCGCACTCCTTACTACATTGATGCTCCTGGCATCCCCTGCTTATGCCGATTGGGATGAAATTTCCAATAAAATGTCTGAGCTTGGCGACGCAGTTTCTGATACTGCACAAGATGCTTGGGACGACACCAAAGCGTTTTCAAAACAAGCGTGGCAAGATTTCACGAACTGGTCCGAGGAAGCGATCAATACCGCAGGCGAATGGACAGAAGCCAGCATCGAGAAAAGCAAAGAATGGATAGATGCTGCCGACAAAAAAATTGATGAGCTGATGGAAGGCGATACGCCAGAAGAAGCTCGCCAAGCCGTGGACTTAATGGCAGATAGCGCTTTGCTCAAGTTATTTAATGAAAAGCCGGAGGCAAAAGCTATTTACGACAACGCGTACGGCTACGCGGTCTTTGATTCTCGTAAATTATCTTTGCTGTTTCACACCAACTCAGGGTCAGGAGTCGCAGTGAATAAGGAAACAGAAGAACGCACTTATATGAATATGTTTGGTTTGGGCGTTGCACTTGGGGCTGGCGGCAAATTTTACCAACAAGTGGTTCTGTTTGAGAGCAAAGAAGACTTTGATACGTTCGTCAACGAAGGATGGGAGGCCACAAGTGAAGCCTCTGCTGTTGCGGGCGAAGATTCAGAGCAACTTTCAAAACAATTTAACAGCGGCGTCGCCGTCTATCAGTTGAACGCTAAAGGTTTGCTCATCGATGCTAACGTGTCTGGTTCTAAATATTGGGTTAACGAAGAGCTCACTAACTCGCAGTAATGCATAGCAACTAATCGCTTAAATAAAACCGTTGTTATGCACCCTTATCAATAAGTTAACGGGGATATGATTCCTCAAAACTGAGCACTTACGCAACTTTCTCTATGGAAGTCACCAGAAGATGGCGACTTCCCTTTCTCGTTGGATTGCTTTTGGTTATGCTTGCGCAAAACCACCTGCAATTCGGTATCCCATGCCTGACAATAACTTTAATAATCTGCTAGCAGAAGCAATTTCTGCTCTTAACACGCCTAACTTTACTCCTAAACTTATGCGTGTCATTCGCACTCTTTTTCATTTTGATTGCGCAGTTATTTTAGGTTACCGAGAAGGTAAACATCCTATTTATCTCTACGACTCAATTGAGAACGAGCGAGAGTTACTTTTTCAACGCTACCTTACTGACTCATTTCAAAATGACCCTTTTTTTCTCAAACTAAACGAGACAAAGCAACAAGGCGTATTTACGCTCAAAGACGTGGCGCGTAGAGGCGTTGACTTCACCTCATACTGCGAGCAGTTCTATCATCAAACAGGGTGGAAAGACGAGCTTAGCATGCTAGTCGAAGTTGAATCTGGCCGTTGGGTCATGCTGTACTTCGGATATATGACTGATGGAAAATACTTTTCTCAGCAACAAATCAATAAGCTAAAGCCCTATTTCCCGATAATTCAGTCGCTTTGTCAGCAGCATTGGAAACAAACGGAATTTACCTTTTCTGAGCCTGTTTTTGCACAGAGTGCTTATTCTGGCAGTATGCGATTAGCCATTGAGCAAGCTTTAGCAACGTTTGGCGTAGAATCACTCACCCGTCGCGAACAAGAGGTGGCTTCGCTTCTCGCTCAAGGGTTTGACACCAAAGAAATTGCCGCGCGGTTACACTTAGTTCAAGGCACGGTCAAAAATCATCGAAAGCGAATTTACTCGCAATTAAATGTGTCTTCATTGAGTGAGTTATTCCAGCTTTTCCTCAATCACCTCATTCTCCATTCAAGATAAAAACTGTCCCTTAAGGGATATATCGAGAAAAGGTGTCGCGTTTTAGTCTAAATGTAACAACCACTATGACAGACAAAAAGAATGACGACACCATTACTGCAAGATTTACAAGATCGTGGCTTGATTGCACAAGCCAGCGATTTGGAAGAAATTCAGACACTTCTCTCACAGCCACAAACCGTTTACTGCGGCTTCGATCCTACAGCTGGCAGCTTGCATATCGGCCACCTCGTGCCTTTGATTATGCTTAAGCGCTTTCAAGATGCCGGACACCAAACTGTTGCCTTGATTGGCGGTGCAACGGGCATGATTGGCGACCCAAGCTTTAAAGCGACTGAGCGCAGTCTGAACTCAGAGGAAATCGTCTCAGGCTGGGTTAACGATCTTTCTAATCAAATTCAGCAGTTGATGAACCACCAACTGACCAAGCCGATGATCATGGTGAACAACGCTGACTGGATGAAAGCGATCAATGTGATCGACTTCTTCCGCGATGTGGGTAAACACTTCTCGATCAATACTATGGTCAACCGAGAATCGGTAAAACAACGCCTGCAACGACCTGACCAAGGTATCTCCTTCACCGAATTTAGCTACGCCCTACTGCAATCGTACGATTTTGCCGAGCTAAACCGTCGATACGGTTGCCGTTTGCAAATCGGTGGCAATGACCAATGGGGAAACATCGTCAGCGGGATCGATTTAACTCGCCGTCAAAATGGTGAGCAAGTATTTGGCTTAACTCTGCCGCTGATCACCAAATCCGATGGTACCAAATTTGGCAAAACCGAAGGCGGCGCAGTGTGGCTAGATCCTAGCAAGACCTCTCCTTACGCGTTCTACCAGTTCTGGCTTGGCGCAGAAGACGCCGACGTTTACCACTTCTTGCGTTACTACACATTCTTGAGCTGCGAAGAAATTGCCAGCATTGAAGCGCAAGACCAAGCAAGCCAAGGTAAGCCACAAGCACAACGTATTCTCGCTGAAGAAATGACGCGATTTGTTCATGGCGAAGAAGGCCTAGCCAGTGCCGAGCGTATCACTCAAGCTTTATTCAGCGGTAATGTGCAACAACTGAGTTTGGGTGAATTAAAACAGTTGGAGTTGGATGGTTTACCAAGCATTGAGAGCACACAACAAGATTTGGTTGAGCTGTTGATTGAGTCGGGCTTAGCAAGTTCGAAGCGTGTTGCACGCGAACACATCAGCAACAACGCCATCAGTGTAAACGGTGAAAAAGTGGCGGCTGATAACCCGAGTTTAAGCTTCCCACTGTTTGATCAATATTGGTTACTGCAACGCGGTAAAAAGCACTTCTGCCTCGTAAAGCGTGCCGCGTAGCAACACTCGCAGTACAAAGCCTATAAAAAATTCCCCTCACCACTTTCGTGATGAGGGGAATCCAAATTTGAACGATTTTAAGCCTAACAATAGGCAAAGACGTTGCTTATTGCGTTCTTAAACGTTGCCAGTACTTTTCGTAAATCGCTAACGTTTCTGCGCCAACATCATTAATAAACTCGCCTTTTTTCATGTCTTCTGATGAAGGGAAAATAGTACGGTTATTTTTCAACTCTTCTGGCAATTTGTCACGCCCAGCGTTCGTTGCCGAGGCATAACCCAAACTGGTCACGATTTCCGCTTGGTTCTCTGATTGGTACATGAAGTTAATAAATTTATGCGCCAATGCTTTGTTTTTACTGCCAGACGGAATAGTGAAGTTGTCCATCCACAATACCGCGCCCTCTTCCGGCATCACGAACTTCAGCTCAGGCATTTCAACCTGTCCTTGGAATGCGTTGCCGTTCCATTGCATGCCGACCGATGTTTCACCGGACACGTAAGGGACTTGCGGCGCATCTGAGTTGTACAGTAATACGTTGTTTTTCAGCGCTACTAGAGAATCAAAAGCCTGCTCGATTTCAGCTTCGTCTTTTGTATTCACGCTATGGCCATTTTTCTTCAGCGCCATACCGAACACGTCGCGGACGTCATCAATCAACATGACTTGTTGTTCGTATTGAGACTCCCATAAGTCTGCCCATTTCGTCACTGGTTGCTCAACTATGGATTCGTTGTAGCTGATCCCTGTAATGCCCCAAATATAAGGCAGAGAGTAATCATTTTTCGGATCGTGCGCTTGGCCAAGTAAGCCGTCCATTGTGTCTTGCATGTTTGGCACTTGAGCGTGATCTATTTTCGAAAGCAGTCCTTCTCGACCCATTTTTTCAATGAAGTACGCAGAAGCAAAAACCACATCGTAACCAGAACCTTTTAGCAATTTTAGCTTGGTATACATTGATTCATTATTCTCAAAGGTCGAATAATTAATCGTAACGCCTTCTTGTTTTTCAAACGCTTTTAACGATGCTTCCGGCAAATAGCCACCCCATGCATAAACGTTCAACGTTTTGCTATCTGCATGAGCAAACATGCTGAGCACAAGAGCACTCAGCCCCAATCCTTTGATGATTAATTTCATGGTATGCGATCCAACCAGTCCAGCGACGCGCTGGGATTCGGGTGCATAATTAGGTAATTATTACCCAATTGAAAGAAAATTTAATTAATCTTTAACAGCAAAAATATTTATCGAATTTATAAAATTAACGCATGTTTTTAATATCGACTGTGCATACCAAAATGATGAGACATTCCATCTTCCATTCGGCCACCTTTCCAGCCACCAGAGCCGAGTAAATTAAGCACATCTTGAGCGGTATAATCGGCACCAGAAAAGAAATCATGCGCCACGTCTGAGCGTATTGCTTGCAACTCTGGTTGGTTTTCCAAATCAAGATGTTGCGGATCCGCATATAATGCCAACGCAATTTTTTGTTGGCACGCGCTTAACTCGCTGGTGCTCGTCTTTACCTGACCAACCGAAAAGTACTCACGACTGCCGTATCCCACCACCAATCTGGTACTCATTAGTTTAATCACTTTCTTAATGCGACGACGTTGTATAAATCTCAACATGTTTTGTTATTCCTGTATTAAGTTGGCTATGGTCGTATTCTTTTGTTCGAATTAAAACACTCTGTTTTATCCGCGAAATTTCTCTAGCGCTTTTCGCGATGATCGGTTGTATAATACGATCCTGAAATATTTTGTTACGTTACCTCGGTAACCCCTGAGACTGCAACATGAACAACAGCAGATGGGTCGGCTTTATAGGCGGCACGATTGTCTTACTTAGTACCTTTATCCTCTTCGGATCTTCCGTCCACGCTGCTTGGTACCGAATCCCTGCGGAAGCCATTCATGGTATCGCCTTCACTTTGGCTTTTGGTTTAGGGTTAAACAGCCTGCTGGCGTACGCGACGGCAGTGATTACTCTTGCTGCACTATTCTACATTGGCTTTGTCGTTAGCTATCGGGTCCATCAGAAACTTAAATAAACTTCTGTCTCAACCTGAGCTTAATAACGGATACTTGGTAACTAAAAAGGGAGCAAACGCTCCCTTTTTAGTTATCAGCATGTAGATGTTCTATGCCCGCTTTAATCATTAAGGTGGCATACCCTCAACGACTGCTGCATACCTGAAACATCATCACCTAAATACTCAACCGTCATTGGAACCTTGGCCAACAGAGTAAAACTAGAGTCACTGAACCTTCCATCAGCATCACTCTCCAAATGAACAAAAAACGCAGGCTTATCCGCAATCAATGTAATTTTCCTCCCTTCAATAGAGACACCTATATTGGCTTTCGCTATCGGCAAGGTTTTTAGCTCGTGAGTACTAAACCATGTGTTGCTTATTCTGTCTTCACCGATTTGCGCTTCAACATAGAAGAAGCCTGACGTAAGTTCATCCTTCTCGATCGATTCATCCAATTGCCACAAAATCGTATTGCTGTCTGCTATGACTGTTTGTTCTAAGCTCCAACATTGCTTTTCTTCCCCTTGCCAATCTACCCACTTAAGCAGTGCGTTGACGCTTGCGGATTCTTTGGCATCATTGAGCAAATGTAGGCTCAACTTGCCTGTATGCTCGGAAAATACCAAATACTGTGGCGCAAAAAATCGCTTCGCATGGTAGTGCAACTGCTTCCATCGACCACTGTATTCCAAACTAGACCAAGAACTGACAGGCCAATTGTCGTTGAGTTGCCAGTACAGCATGCCGCGACAAACTGGAGAAATGGCACGCCAATGATCGCATGCAGTTTTGATCGCGATTGCCTGCTGAACTTGACTTAAATACAGCATGCTCTCGAATCCAGAGGGAAAACGAAAATAGCGCGTGAACATCTCTGTGATAATACTATTACCTCGAGGGTTCTTCTGATGTTGTTCGAAAGTTGGGGATGTAATATTCCAGTCTTGCTCAGGGACAAACCGCTTAACTTCAGCAAAAGATGGCCAAGATTGAAAACCAAACTCAGAGCAAAAACGAGGATTCACGTCAAGGTAGGCACTGAATGATTTTCCTGAATGCCAAACGTCCCAAAAGTGCATATCGCCTTTACTATCATCATGCCACGCATCACCGAAATCCAGTTCACCATTACATGGGGAACTTGGCCAGAAACGGCGAGTGCTATCTTGCTCGGTAATCTCCTTCTCAATCATGCGGTTGAGGCGATCGTAGTTAACCGTGTATTTGACTTTACTGCGCTTAGATTCGTCATACCAACCAATAGCTCCAATCACTTCATTGTCACCACACCAAAGTGCGATTGATGGGTGCTCCTTGAGCCTCGGGATTTGGAATCTAAGTTCTTCTTCTACCTCTTTTAAAAACTCGTCGTTTGATGGGTACAACGAGCAGGCGAATATCATGTCTTGCCACACCAACAAGCCAAGTTCATCACAAAGGTTATAAAAGATTTCACTCTCGTACTGACCACCGCCCCATACGCGAATCATGTTCATGTTGGCGTCAACTGCACTTTGCAAAAGGTTGCGATAACGTGTTTCGCACTCTCGCCCCGGCATTGCGTCAATAGGGATCCAGTTGGCACCTTTAGCATTAATCGGTACGCCATTGACGATAAATTCCATTGCAGAGCCGTGCTCATCAGCTTGGTTATTTAGGGTTAACTGACGCAAACCAATGTTGTGCGTTAACTTTTGCTCTCTGCAAGAAATGGTAATGGGATAGAGATACGCTTCGCCATAACCCGATGGCCACCAGCGTTGAGGCTCCAAAATGTGGAACTGGCAATGATAGTGACCACTTCCTTTTGTTTGAATACATTGACGCTCACCATTAAATTCAACAATCATTTCATGGCGTTGACTGTCCGTTTCCACTTCAACTACTACATCAAGAAACACACTCCCATCGGCTTGCCATTGCTGCTCTGTCGAGAAGCCTTTGAGCCAAAGCTCATTCACAATGTCGATTTGAATGGGGTCGTAAATACCCGATACCATCAAGCAAATGCCCCAGTCCCATCCGGAATGGCATTGTGTTTTGCGGATCAAGTTCATGTGTGGAATTTGGTTGTTGCCCATTGCCGATGGAATAGGAAATGGCAGTTTTTTTGCTCTTGCGATACCTTCTAAATCCGCCCGAGCAAACTCAATCCGAATCGTGTTAGTACCTTGCTTTAAATGCGGTTTAATATCCACACGTTGCTGGGTAAACATGTTGCTGCACGTTAGTGCTAGCTCACCATTAACATAGAAGGTTGCCAATGTATCGACACGAGTTAGCGTCATCCAAATTTGCTTGGCAGACAACGTAAACGCGTCGACTTCAAACTCACGTGAGATATGCCACTCACACTCTTCAATCCATCGAACTTTGTTTTCATTATCGGCAAAATAAGGATCTGGAATCTGCTCTGCTTGTAAAAGCGCCGACACATTATCGCCCGGAATAAACATTGGAATTTCAAGATTGGGACGCTGTGGCGAGGTAAGCATCCACTGCCCGTTAAGTTCGAAGTGAGCCATCGAGTGAAACCTTAGCTTGGGAAAAACATGTTTTCTCAATGTAATCCTGATAATCCCATGCAAAAATAAGGGAAATGTTAATTACATACGAAATGCGGTGCATTTCACGTAAAAACTCTTTCTTTTGATCTCTACCCAAAAATCAGCAACTTGGCTAACCTGTTAAAAATTAATCGAAATCTAAGGTTATATTTGCAACTTCGACATGTTAACATCATCGGCTTTTTGAACATCCTCACACTTTTCGTTGAAACGATGTGAGGGGAAATGCACGGCTTCATAGCCCTAAAAAGCGAAGTAATTATGTCAAATATGACGAATGCCGCCTCCCACACAGCGCCTATTCAGGATGCTGACTATTCTGCTATTCATCCCCCATCTTTACTCAAGCGCCTCGAACTCACCAATCCTGTCTTTTGGTTAAGTGGTAGCTTCCTCACTCTATTCGTTTTACTTGCTCTAACGAATACCGACTCTCTAACCGCAATGGTTAACACCGGCTTCGGCTTTGCTACTAAATATTTCGGAGCTTACTGGCAAGTACTGCTTCTTCTGAATTTCCTAATTGGTTTGGCTCTTGCGTTTGGTCGCACTGGTTATGTGCGCCTAGGTGGTCTAGCGAAACCTGATATTGATAACTTTAAGTGGTTGTCAATCGTACTCTGTACTCTACTTGCAGGTGGTGGTGTATTCTGGGCTGCTGCTGAGCCTATCGCCCACTTTGTGACTGCTCCGCCTCTATACGGGGAAGCCTCACCGAAAACTGCCGCAATCAATGCCCTATCTCAGTCTTTTATGCACTGGGGCTTCTTAGCTTGGGCGATCCTTGGTGGTCTATCTTCCATTGTCTTAATGCACTTGCATTACGATAAAGGCCTGCCTCTTAAGCCGCGTACTCTGCTTTACCCTGTGTTTGGTGATAAAGCCATTAAAGGCTGGATTGGTGATGTTGCTGACGCATGTAGCATCATTGCCGTAGCGGCAGGAACCATCGGTCCTATCGGCTTCTTAGGTTTACAAATTAGCTACGCGCTAAATTCATTGTTTGGCCTGCCAGATACGTTCGTAACGCAAAGTATGGTTATTATGGCGGCGATCCTGATGTATACCCTTTCTGCACTAAGCGGTTTGAGCAAGGGTATTCAAATCGTCAGTCGTTACAACATCATTTTGTCTGTACTGTTAATTGGTTACATCCTGTTCTTCGGGCCGACAAGCTTTATCGTTGATGGCTACGTGCAAGGCGTTGGTCGTATGGTGGATAACTTCTTCCCTATGGCACTTTACCGTGGTGATACAGGCTGGCTAAGCTGGTGGACAGTATTCTTCTGGGGTTGGTTTATCGGTTATGGCCCAATGATGGCGATCTTTATTGCTCGTATCTCTCGTGGTCGTACAATTCGCCAATTAATCATGTCTATTAGCATCGCGGCACCGCTGATTACTTGCTTCTGGTTTAGTATCGTTGGTGGCAGTGGCCTTGCGTTTGAACTTGATAACCCTGGTTTGATTTCATCTGCGTTTGAAGGCTTTAACTTGCCCGCAGCACTGCTAGCGATTACTGGTGAATTACCTTACCCAATGATCATTTCGGTTCTGTTCCTGATCTTAACGACAACATTTATCGTGACGACAGGTGACTCGATGACTTACACAATCAGTGTAGTGATGACGGGCTCAACAGAACCAAACGCAGTGATTCGCTCGTTCTGGGGGCTGATTATGGGTATTGTCGCTATTGCGCTTATCTCAATGGGCTCTGGTGGTATTTCTGCATTGCAGTCTTTCATTGTGATTACCGCCGTGCCTGTGTCTTTCATTTTGCTGCCAAGCATTTGGAAAGCACCCGGCATTGCAAGCAGAATGGCGAAAGAGCAAGGCCTCGTTTAAACCGCCTCTCTAACCAATATGCGAAAAAGAGCCCTTCATTGGGCTCTTTTTAATTCTGCGCTTTATCCTACGCTATCAATGCGAATCATCACTGCGTCTGGACGCCAATACTCGAATTCGCAGTCCATTAAATGCCCATCTTGTTTGTAGTTTACCCGCCGAATTTTCAGAACGGGTTGTCCTTCAGCCAAGTTCAACGCTTTAGCGACATGAGCAGGTGCTGACGTTGGAATCACATCAAAACGAGAGCGCTTTGTCTCGTAACCATACTTCTCACGATAAATGCCCGTCAGGGACATGGTGAGGTTCTCAGACAATATACCTTCAAACAGTGCCGCTTTGAGCACGTTCTCAACAAACAATACCGCTCGCCCATCAATAAAACGTAACCGTTCAATCACATAAATTGGGGTAATTCGCTCAACCTCTAACGATTTTGCGTATTCACCTGCAGCCATTTCACTTCGTACGTTGAGTAACTTGGTTTCTGCAATACGATGCTGCTCTCGAATCATCTGATGGAAGTGAGAACGAGACAACGGGTTGTAACAGATACGCTCAGGAGATACATACCAACCCCGGCGCTCTTCTCGATAAATAAGACCTTCCGTTTCCAAAGACACCAACGCATCTTTGATTGTGATTCGAGTCGTAGAAAACAGCTCACTGAGCTCTCTCTCTGACGGCAGTTTTTGTCCTTCCGACATGATGCCGGAAAGAATCTGCTGTTTTAAGCTGCTTCTAATTTTTCCTAATTGGGTACCAAATTGTCCGGTGCCTGTCGCTCTCATTCTGATCTAGTCCAAGGATAATTTGACGAATAACATAAGGCGTTTACGTAACAAAAATATGACATTAATCAACAGAACACATACTGAACGTATGAAATATAAGTGCCATATAAAATCAGCAAAACTGTCAAATTACTTGCGCTAAATCGTCACATTCCATCCATAGCATACAAAGCGAACTTACTGACCTAGTCCAGAAGGATGGAGACAATGAAAACTTTGCTAAGTCGTTCAATTACCGCACCAGCGGCAATCATTGCGGTAACGCTCGCTACGCCAACAGTAGCGAAAGAAGCCGATATTGAATCTTTGGTAGCAGCAGCACAAAAAGAAGGGGCGGTTTACAGTGTGGGTATGCCTGACAGTTGGGCAAACTGGAAAGACACTTGGGCTGATTTAAAGTCAAATTACAACCTTAAGCACCAAGACACGGATATGAGCTCGGCTCAAGAAATCGCAAAATTCGAAGCTGAGAAGAAAAACGCGACCGCAGACATTGGTGACGTAGGCTTTGCCTTCGCACGTGTAGCGGTTAAAAAAGGCGTCACTCAGCCATATAAACCAACAACTTGGAATGACATCCCAGATTGGGCAAAAGACGAAGATGGTCATTGGGCACTTGCTTACACTGGCACTATTTCTTTTATCTCCAACAATAACCTCGTAAAAGACGCGCCAAAAACGTGGGATGACCTATTAAAAGGCGACTACAAAGTGACCGTAGGTGACGTAGGCGTAGCAGCACAGGCAAACAACGCGGTTCTCGCCGCAGCGTTCGCCAACGGTGGGGACGAATCCAACCTCAAGCCTGCGCTCAAATTCTTTTCTGAACTCGCGAAGCAAGGTCGTCTTTCATTTACCGATCCGAACATCGCCAACCTAGAAAAAGGCGAAGTTGAAGTGGCGATCATGTGGGACTTCAATGCATTGAACTACCGCGACAAAATTGACCGCGACCGCTTTACAGTGAGCATTCCTCAAGATGGCTCTGTGATTTCTGGTTATACAACCATAATCAATAAATACGCGAAGAACCCTAATGCAGCAAAGCTTGCTCGTGAATACATCTTCAGCGATCAAGGGCAAATCAACTTAGCAGGAGGTTATGCGCGTCCAATCCGCACCAACATCACACTGCCTCAAGCAGTGCAAGACAAGCTAATTGCTAATGACCAATACAGCAATGTTCACCCAGTGACTGACTTCTCAGCTTGGGAAAAGTCCGCACGTAAGCTGCCACGTCAATGGCAAGAAAGTGTCTTAATCCACCAGCAATAAGAGTAAGTCATTATGAGCAATAAGGTCATCCTTGTTGTTCTAGATGGACTGAACTATCAGGTAGCCCGTGATTGCATGGGCTACCTCAATGGTCTTCTAGAACAAAGTCGTTCCCAACAAGAAACTCGCGCAACGCTTTATCCTGTGCAGTGTGAGCTACCCTCTATGTCTCGCCCACTTTATGAGTGCATTTTAACGGGCGTTCGCCCTGTAGAAAGCGGCATCGTAAACAACAATATCGTTCGTCTATCCAAACACGATTCCATTTTCAGTTTGGCAAAAGCCCAAGGAAAAGTGACCGCTGCGGCTGCCTACCACTGGGTAAGTGAGCTTTATAATCGCACACCATTTGAACCTGTTCGCGATCGTTTCACGCATGATAAAACCCTGAATATCCAGCACGGCTGCTTTTACCATTGGGATCATTATCCTGATGAAGCCTTGTTCCTGGACGCAGAGTATTTACGTCGCAACTATCAACCTGATTTCTTATTAATCCATCCGATGAATATCGACGATACAGGACATAAGTTTGGCCTAGACTCTCGCCAATACCGCAATTGTGCGCGAGGTACAGACATTATTCTTTCCAACTACATCGATCAATGGCTTGCTGATGGGTATCAAATCATTGTGACCAGCGATCATGGCATGAACAACGATCTTTCTCACGGTGGGATTTTACCTGAAGAGCGAGAAGTTCCCCTGTTTGTCATTGGTGATAAGTTTACCCATCAAGATTGCCATATTAAGCAAACTGATATTTGTGGCACCGTTTGTCAATTGCTAAACCTTGACCACACGAAGCCATACACTCAGGAATTGTTAGCACTATGAGCAGTTCAGTCCTCTCTCCAAGCTCTAGCGAATCACGTTCAAATTTGGCAAGTACTTGGTTAAAGCGCTTTAAGCCAGCCATTTGGTTGGCGCCTTTCGCACTGTTTTTCTATCTATTTCAACTCGCACCGATGATTTGGGTACTGTTAAACAGCTTTATCTACGATGGCGAGTTTGCCTTCGATAACTACATTGAAGTGCTCGACTCCGCCTTTATGATGCAGGCGTTTGGCAACAGTTTGTGGTTAGCTGTATGGTCGAGCATTTTTGGCTTAGCCATTGCGACTCTGTTGGTCTCTTCTCTGCGCAGAGTCGATTCTAAAGTCCGCGACGGTGTGATTGCGTTTACGAACATGAGCAGCAACTTTGCAGGCGTACCTCTGTCATTCGCTTTTATTATTATTTTGGGCACCAATGGGGCGATTACCCTTTTGCTCAAGCAGTATGGCTTACTCGGTGATTTCGACCTTTATGGTAAATGGGGCCTGCTGGCCATTTACATCTACTTCCAAATCCCGCTGGCGGTGTTGTTGCTCTACCCTGCGTTCGACGCGTTGAGCGATGATTGGCAAGCAGCTGCTGCGCTACTGGGAGCCAAAACATCACAGTATTGGGCGAAAATCGCGCTGCCAGTGCTCTCACCAGCCTTATTCGGTACCTTTATTATCTTAATAGCCAACGCAATTGGCGCATATGCGAGTGTTTATGCGTTGACCTCCGGTAACTATAACGTCATCACAATTCGAATTGCGAGTCTGGTATCGGGAGACCTGTTCCTTGAACCTAATCTCGCCGCTGCAATTTCGGTGATTCTAATGGCGTTACTTGCCTTTATCACAGTGATTAACCAATGGCTCATTTCGAAAAGCTATGCAGGTAGGAAGTAGTTATGAACAACGTTAATAATCGATTCCATAAAACGGTGGTTTATTCCGTTGTTGGGATCATGCTCATCCCAATTTTAGCGACCTTTGTCTATTCGCTTTCATCACGCTGGGGCGCCACGGTGCTTCCAGATGGTTTCACTTTTGATTGGTACGTTAAATTGCTGACCGACCCACGCTTTTTGCAAGCGTTTGGGCGTTCGCTGTTTATTTGTATTGCTTCGCTAACCCTCAGTGTGATTCTGGTTCTGCCAGCGATATTCGTGGTGTTTTACTACTTTCCGAAGCTCGATAAGCTCATGAACGTATTGATTTTGCTACCATTCGCTGTACCACCAGTGGTGTCCTCCGTCGGCTTGCTTCAACTTTATGCTGACAGTGAAATCTCCCTTATCGGTACTCCTTGGATTCTAGTAGGTACTTACTTCACCATAGCGTTACCGTTCATGTATCGTGCGATTTCTAATAGCTTCGAAGCAATTAACCTTAACGATTTAATGGACGCTGCACACTTGCTAGGGGCAAGCACAACCAAAGCGTTTTTGATGGTCATTTTACCTAACCTCAAAAAAGGACTGATGGCATCGCTTTTCCTTTCATTTTCATTTCTATTGGGAGAGTTTGTGTTCGCCAATATTTTAGTCGGCACACGTTATGAAACTCTGCAAATCTACTTGTATAACATGCGTCAGACGAGCGGCCACTTTACGTCTGCCTTAGTGATGACCTACTTCCTATTTATTTTTTTACTGACTTGGTTGGCAAGTCGTTTCAGCCGAGGAGTCAAACAATGAGCTACGTAACAGCGAAAAATCTGACTAAACGTTTTGGTGATAACACCGTATTTGAGGACATTCACTTTAACATCGAGCAAGGTGAATTCATTACGCTTTTGGGCCCTAGCGGTTGTGGTAAATCGACACTACTTCGCAGCCTTGCTGGGCTTAACCCTGTCGATGGAGGCGAGATTTGGGTAAACGGAGAAGATATCACGCATCAAGTCCCGCAAGAGCGTGGTATTGGGATGGTCTTTCAATCGTATGCGCTGTTTCCCAATATGACCGTCGAAGGCAACATTGCATTTGGCTTAAAAATGAAAAAGCTTGCGAATGATGATATTCGACGTGAAGTGGCTAAAGTCATCAAACTGGTGGATCTGGCAGGTAAAGAAAAACACTATCCGCATCAACTTTCTGGTGGTCAGCGCCAGCGTGTCGCACTCGCTCGAGCGTTGGTGGTGAAACCTCGCATATTATTGCTTGATGAACCACTTTCTGCGCTTGATGCCAAAATCCGCAAACACCTTCGTCAGCAAATCCGAGATATTCAGAAAGAGATGAATCTCACCACTATCTTCGTAACTCATGACCAAGAAGAGGCGATGATTATGTCTGATCGTATCTTCCTAATGAGTAAAGGGGAAATTGTTCAAGCAGGAACACCTGAAGAAATTTATACTCATCCTGCTAACGAGTTTGTGGCCGGTTTCATGGGGCACTACAACCTTGTAGAGGCCAATAAAGCCAAGCAACTCTTCAACATTGATACCGAATGGAAAGTAGCGGTTCGCCCAGAGTCTATATATGTAAAAGAGCAAGGTCGTCAATATGATAGCCACATCTCAGCACCACAAGTAGGTACGATCACCAACCACCAGCTTCTAGGTAATGTTATTCGCTATCAAGTGAACGTTGAAGAGTGTGAGCTCACTGTTGACTTGCTTAACCGCTCTTCAGAACGCTTACTAGCGAATGGCAGCCAACTAGAGCTACTCTTTAACCTAAACGAAATTCAACCAGTGAGAGCCTAAACATGTCCAAACCTTTGTATGTTTTTGATATGGATGAAACCCTAATAAACGCTGACTGCGCAATGATTTGGAACGAGTTTATGGTTGATAGAGGCATCGCGACTGATCCTTTATTTATTCAGGAAGATCAGCGTCTAATGGCCTTGTACTCTGAAGGCAAAATGGACATGGAAGACTATCTAGCGTTCTCCATGAAGCCACTAGAAAACATGCCGATTGAAGAAGTAAATGCCTTGGTTGAAGAATGTGTTGAAAGCCATATTTTGCCTAAACAGTTCCCTCAAGCCAAAACCCTGATTGAGCAACTGTCTCGTGATGGTATAGATATGGTTATCATCTCTGCCAGCGTCACTTTTTTGGTGGAAGCCGTTGGTCGCCGTCTTAATATTCCAACCGCACTCGGAATTGATTTAATCGAGAAAGACAACTGTTATACCGCTGAAATCGAGGGTATCCCGAGTTATCGTGAAGGCAAAGTCACGCGATTAAAACAGTGGCTAGAAAATCAGCCTGAGCCTTATTCAGAAATCCATTTCTATACTGATTCAATCAACGATTTACCGCTTTGTGAATACGCGAACTACGCTTATCTGGTAAATCCATGCCCACAACTAAAAGAACACGCCAACAGACCGAATTGGAGTGTGTTAAGTTGGGGGTGATCTAGCCTCAAAAGACCGTTCTTCCTAAGTAAATACTTTTCTATTTGTTCAAAGAGCAGTTCTTTCTGCTCTTTTTTACTTCTCTTCATCACAAATTAATCACTTGATTAAATACTGATTAATTTTTCACATGTCGCATGAGAAATCAGCGTCTTATAATTAATCAAATGTTTAATATTTTGAGAGAAGATTGTGACGGAAGCACATCGAAGGGCGGGAAGACCCACAGATAATATCGACGCACGGGAAAAACTGATTTTCCACGCGCGCGAACTCTTCACCATTATGGCTTACGACAAGGTCTCTACTCGCCTAGTCGCGCAGAAAGCAGGTGTGAACGTTGCGATGATTCGCTACTACTTTGGCAACAAAGAAGGCTTGTTCGAGACCATGTTGCGCGAAACACTGTCACCGATGCAAAAGCAGATGCAGACGTTGGTATCCAACAGTAACGAGCAAAACTTTCTCGATCTAATGCGTACCTACTACCGCGAAATGATCAAGGTACCACAGTTCCCACGCTTAGTTGCCCAAGTTATGAATATGCCCCCATCGGAAACCCAACGCAAACTGCTCGAAAAAGTCTTCGCAGATATCAGCAAGCCAATGCAAGGCGTGATCTTTGATAAGTTGATCGACAGTGGCGTTTTACGAAAAGACGCCGACCCTCAACTTTGTCGCGTCTCTTACATCAGCTTGATGGTGTTTCCTTTTATGGCACCACCAGCACTGCTCGCCATTCATGGCATTGAACTTTCTGAAGCCTTCTTGAACCGATTATTCGAACACAACATACAACTGATGAAACATGGATTTTTAGACTCGGGCGACCAATATGAAAATAAATAAAAAGCTGCTGTTCTTTCCTGCTCTTGCGGTTGGGGTCGTCATTCTGTTTTTGGCGATTAGCCTCAAACCAGATTTGCCCGTAAAACCCGCAGGAGATCGTGCACGGTTGGTCGAGACAATTCCTCTTGAGCTCAAAGCCATTGCTCCAGTGGCCATAGGTTTCGGCAAGATCGCACCAAAAGTGGAATGGAAAGCGATAGCCGAAGTGACGGGTAAAGTGGTCTACCGCCATCCGCAACTGGAAAAAGGACAAGTGCTGCAAGCAGGAACGGAAATCTTGCGAATCGACCCACTCGATTACGAACTGAAACTGGTTCAAGCTCAAGCCGATCTCAAATCTGCCCAAACCTCTCTGGCTAAGCTGAACCAAGAAGAAGCGAATCTCAAAAGCACCCTCAAGATAGAAGCCAACCGTCTGGTCATCGCCAACAAAGAGTTAGACCGTAAACAAAACCTACGTAAGAAAGGCTTAACCTCGCAATCGGATGTAGATCAGCAAGAGCAAAGCGCGCTCTCTCAACGTAAGTTAGTACTGGATATTGAAAATCAAATTGGTTTGATGCCGGATGAGAAACGAGTCGCGGAAGCCCTAGTTAAAGTTAATGCATCAAAAGTGGATGAGGCCGAACGCTCGCTTGATAAAACCATCATCACGCTTCCTTACGATTTGCGTATTGCTGACGTAGAAATTGAGAAAAAGCAAGTGGTTAACCTCCAACAAACCATGGTGACAGGACATGGTATTGATGTCATGGAAGTGGAAGCTCAACTATCCATTCATGACATGCAAACTTTGGCGGCGAGCATCGGTGAGTTTGTCCGCGATGAATCTGGTATTCCACAACCTGATATGAATGCGATTCATGCCAACATTGAACTCAGCAGCGGTAACCTCTCTGCAAGCTGGCCTGCGAAAGTTGCACGCATCAGCGAAACGGTTGATCCAAGCCAAGCGACGGCCGGTGTGATTCTGGAAATTGAACAAGACTACCGTGCATTAAACCCAACGTCTTCGCCTCCATTGGTGAACGGCATGTTTGTGCGAGCCCTAATTGAGGGGCAAGAGAACCCGAGTTGGGTCATCCCAGAGCGTGCGCTTCATGGCGATAAGATTTACCTGATGGGCAATGACAATCGTCTGCAAGTCGTGACGGTTGAAGTGTTATATCGTCGCAATAACCAAGTGGTGATCGATGGCGAATTGGAGCAAGGCCAAAAGCTAATCATCAACGATTTGCTCCCTGCGATTAACGGCATGCTTCTAAAAGAGTCACCTGACCAGTCAGAAGCGACTATTGAGGAGTCTGATTCATGATTCGATTCTTCGCCAAGCACCCAACAGCAGCCAATTTGCTGATGCTAACGCTGCTGATATTGGGGATTTCTTCACTTTCCACGATTAAGCGTGAAACTTTTCCTGAGTTTGATCCGCCCTACATCCTAGCTGGTGTGGTTTACCCCGGCGCTTCCCCTCAAGAGGTAGAAGAGAGCATCTGTATCCGAATGGAAGATGCTGTCGATGGTCTTGCCAACATTAAAGAAACTCAGTGTGAAGCGATTGAGGGTTCTGCGCGTCTTATCTTGAAACTGAATGAAGAAGCCGACATTGGTCGCATGTTGGTTGATGTTCAAACCCAGATCAACTCGATAAACGACTTCCCACAAGAGATTGAATCTCCTGTGGTCCAAGAGCTCGATTGGAACGAGCCAGTTGTGGATGTCGCCATCACCGCAAATACCACATGGCCAGAGCTAAAAGCGTATGCCGAACAGCTTAAACGCACGTTAAAAATCGATTACGATGTGTCTTTGGTTGAAGTTGCAGGCTTCTCTGACCACCAATACCGAGTAGAATTAGATACTCAAGCTATTCGACAACTTGGCTTGAGTGTTGGTGATATTGCTGAGCAGATTGGTCGTCAGAACGTCAAGTTGCCAAGTGGTAATGTCGAAACGCCAGATAAGAACTTTCTGATCCGCTTTGACGAACGACGCGTGACGCCAGAAGAGCTAGAGACTATCGTCGTGGGCTCTGGTACAAATGGTTCAATCATCCGTCTAAGAGATATTGCGACGATTACCGACCGGTTTGAATTGGACGAACAGAAAGTCCTCTTCGATGGTCACCCTTCTGCCCTACTAAAAGTCAGCAAAAACAAAGAAGATGACGCACTGCGTATCAAGGAACGGGTTGCTCAATTTGTCGAAGAACAACAAGCCATCGCGCCAGACGGTGTGATGCTACAAATGACCAATGACCTTTCATCTGTGCTTTGGGATCGCCTGACCATGATGGTCAAAAACGGTTGGCAAGGTATCATTCTGGTTTTCGCCACCATGTGGTTGTTCTTTAGTTTTCGCTACTCTTTTTGGGTCGCAGCTGGTTTGCCCGTAGCCTTCTTAGGTGGCTTATTTTTGATGGCGCAACTTGACCTGTCCATCAACATCATGTCTTTGGTCGGGTTACTCATGGCCATCGGTATCATGATGGATGATGCCATCGTTATTGCCGAATCGATTGCCGCTCACCTCGACCGAGGAGAAGAGATCGATGATGCCGTTATCAAAGGAGTGAAAAAGGTACTGCCAGGGGTAATTTCTTCCTTCCTAACTACGGTGTGTATCTTTGGTAGCTTGTTATTCCTGCAAGGTGAAATGGGTGCGGTACTTAAAGCAGTTCCTCAAGTTCTAATCCTCGTTTTGAGTTTGAGTTTGGTGGAAGCCTTCTTGATCCTACCTAACCACCTTTCTCATTCGCTACATAAACAAAAGCAAGAGCGAAAAACACCGAAGTTCAAACAAAAGCTGCTCACTTCTTTTGAAAACTTCCGCAACACCACCTTGGTCAACGCAGTGGATAAAGTGGTCGAGTATCGCTATGCCTTTATGGGTGGCGTAGTTGCCTTGCTTCTTATCTCCGCTGCCACGTTAGTAGGTGGTTTACTCAAGTTCCAACCCTTCCCTGAATTGGATGGCGACATTGCAGAAGCGCGCATTATTCTTCCTCCGGGTTCTTCTCTGTCTCAAACTGAAGCCGTCGTCGATAAGATCGTCGCTTCCGCTCAAAAGCTAGATAAAGAATGGACAGAGAACGTGGAAGGCGGCAATCCATTGGTTCTACACATCACCAGTCAATTCAACGCTAACGCCGACGCGAATGAATCTGGCCCTCACATTGCCACGGTACGTCTGGATTTGCTGGGTGCAGAGAGTCGTAACACACTCATCGATGAATTTATCGATGCATGGCGTGAAGACATTGGTGAACTTGCCGATCCTATCTCGTTGGTATTTAAACAACCGACCATGGGGCCAGGTGGACGAGCGATTGAAATTCGAGCGAAACATGATGATCTGGATGCGCTCAAAGCGGCCTCTATCGACATTCAGCAATACTTGAATGAATTTGACGGTGTCCATGGCGTATTAGATGACATGCGCATGGGTAAAGAAGAAGTCTTGGTTAAACTTCGTCCTGGGGCGGAAGCTTATGGTATTAACGGTCAGCTCATTGCCAATCAATTGCGTGCGGCTTTCTTTGGCCAAACCGCAGACGAGATCCAAGTTGGGGTAGAAAACATTTCCATCGAAGTTCGCCTCGATAAAGCGCAAGCTGGTGACTTACAGCAATTGGCAAACTTCCCAATAATCTTGTCCGATGGTAGTCAAATCCCACTCGCGACCATTGCAACTTTGGATTTCCAGCGTAATTACGTAAGAATCCAGCGCATTGATGGCTTGCGCACTGTGAGCGTATTCGGCGATATCGATAATACGAAGGCCAACTCAACCGCCATTATTCGTCAGTTCCAACAGGATGAAGCGCCAAAGCTTATGCAAAAGTATCCTGGTCTTCGCTTCGATTTTGAAGGTGAAGCCAAAGATACCGCTGAAACTGGCGCATCAATGGGTAAAGGCTTCTTGCTTGGTTTGTTTGGCGTGTTTGCGATTCTGAGTTACCAATTCCGCAGTTATTTGGAACCATTCGTCGTCATGCTTGCGATTCCCCTCGCCTTTATTGGCGTGGTATGGGGACACATCCTACTCGGTCACTCATTGAGTATGCCAAGTATGATGGGCTTCGTCTCATTAGCAGGGATTGTGGTGAATGACTCGATTCTGTTAGTTCAGTACATACGCCATCATGTGGATGAAGGGGATAATGTGCATGACTCAGTAGTCAAAGCCAGTCGGGAACGCTTTAGAGCAGTATTCCTAACATCAATGACCACTGCAGCAGGTTTGCTTCCGTTACTGACTGAAACCAGTTTGCAAGCACAGGTTATCCAACCACTGGTTATCTCCATCGTGTTTGGTATTTTCGCATCCACTCTGCTGGTGTTGTTTATGATCCCTGCTGCGTATGCCATTTTAGCTGACTTCGGCCTAGTCCATAAGCACGAAGAAATCTAAAACGACTGATAAGTAAACTTATCAAAATGAACAAGAGCGGCTTAGGTCGCTTTTTGTTCAATACCAACACGTTAAAAAACACACAATCACTTAACAAACAGAGGGTTATTGTGTCTCATTAAGTGTGAATATGAACAGTTAAGGATTAAGTATGTTGAGTTTTATATAACCAAATCAAATAACCAACACAAGATTTATAATATGTCTTATTGTCAAAAACGGAATTTCACAGAGTAAAAATACACGTAGGCAACACATTCACAATTTAAACTCACGATAATGAAAACATTGATTGAAGAATTAACATTTTAACAATCATTACAACAATGTTAACTTTAGCCTCGTTGGTCGCGCTGGTGGTAAGCCTCTCACCAAGCCTATTGTCAGTTTTATATGGACGTTCGACCACCTCCAAAATGAATAGACACCCAATTTGGTGCCCTTTTTTCGCCCGTGAAAGCATTCTTCGCGGGCTTTTTTCTTCCCACTGAAATGGGCTTAATCTGCGTTAGTTTCTTTGCTCAATCTCTCTGTTTTTCCAGTCGTATACGATTCGATTACCGGAGACAAGTCCAGTAATTCCAATACTTTTTTTTCAAAAGTTTCATCAGCACTTCTCACCCAATCTAAAAACTTCTGCTTAGCAAACATCGATTCGTACTTATACCAAAACTCGATGCTCAGGTAGAATTCATTTTTTATGGGTAAATTGTATACTCTTCGTAATTCACTCTTATACTTAATATTACCTTCTGAGTATTTTGAGTATTTGTTTTTTCCAACTTCAACTAGCTCACACTTTATTGGTGGATAACCACTTAAGAAACCTCTAATTAAATATTCTTCTTTTTCTCTTTTTCGGTCTTCACTTTCTGGAATTTCTCCCCATTGTTTATTCGCACGCTTAGTCAATTCTTTCATCAAGTCTGTATGATATCCCCTCATAGAGCCTTCACTTTGCTCCGGGGCATGATAAAAATCATAATATTCTCTCTCTAAAAATGAGGACAATTGACTAATATTATCAATATCTTCTCCAATAGATTTAACCCGTAGCCTAATATATAATCCACCTAGTTTGTTAATAGGAAGCAAAGGGTTTAATATTTTCTTCTGAAACAAAAAATATACCGTAGCTAATTTTATAAACCTTTCATGCCTCTCTATTTTTGATTCAACATCGAACTGTTCTAAATTAACAAGATCCTGGTATACATGTCCTTCATATATGTTGTTCGGACACTCAAATGACAGCACTAAGTCATCTATCTGGAACGCATTATGTAATAAGTCAGAGAAATCCGGCTTTCCTCTAAAACCATCTTTACACATTTTAATAAAACTCATATGTCTATCTCTTACTCTTCAAATATGCATCAATACCTTTAAACGAGAGCCTGCAATATGAGTTCTAATTCAAGTAAAGGTAAGCCACATACTAAGGTATTATGAAGGTCAAAAAGGAGATCGGATCTTTTCTAAATTTTAAATATCTAACATCACCTCCACTTTACTGAAATCTACACTTTTAAAAGTTACATCCGCTCCATCCAGCAATAGCTCATCAAACACGCCAACTATTGATAATGAGCTTGAGGATCTGATCCCTACCCATGAAATGAGAAACAAAAAAGCCAGCCTTAAAAGGCTGGCAAGTAGAGCAACAAGGTCAGTGCTTACTGCTAACTAACACCGAACTCGTATTGGATTCATTTTCGTCTGTTAGTCTCTTTTAGCGGCGTTTATGACTTGCTTGCTTTCTCTTTGTGGCACGTTACCTTTACTAACTGTTCTTGCTCATCTTTAATGTTTTTCACGATACGCTCATCACGTGCGTGAATGGCATCCATGTTCATTTGCTGAATATCTGCTATAGCTTCATGTTTCATTTCAGAAAAGTCCTGACGTAAATCTGAGCTCCACTCCTCTTTGTCTAAAGTGTTAGCAGCAGCGATTGGTGATGACATTACAGCAATAAGACTTAGAGTAGATAGAAATACGCTTTTCATAATAAGCTCCTTGAGGATTAGCAGTTAATTTTAATTACAATTTATATATTGCACATACGATGCCAACTTTTATTTTGTTATTTTTCAACAACTTAAACAAACCCTCATATTCAACGTTATCTTCGTCTGGTAAATTTCGCTAACCAAGTGTCAAATTAACCATACGAATTTAAAACATTAGAAACATACACATTAGAAATGCTTTGTCAGGCAGTTTTCTCATCAGATAATTACGTAACTGCCCACTAAAAAATCGCTTTGAATCAAAATGCGGAAACAAAAAAGCAGCCCGAAGGCTGCTCCTAATCGTTAATACCAAGCTTGTTAACTCGATACGCTTGCTTCAACGCTCGACGTCACTGGCGACTTTCTGAAACGATTAATCAAACGATGGATAAACCTCTTAATCGATCTGAAAATATTTTTAATATCTTCAAGCATTAAATACAAACAAGGCACCAACACTAAAGTCAGAACCGTTGCGTACAACACCGCAAAGCCCAAAGCGACAGCCATCGGTATGACAAAACGCGCCTGCAAACTCGTTTCAAACATTATCGGCAATACACCCGCAAACGTCGTTATTGAGGTGAGCGTGATAGCTCGAAAACGAGCACAACCCGCCTCAACAACCGCTTGTTTGATGTTCATACCCCTTTCTCTCACTTGGTTTACGTAATCTGTCATAACCAGAGAGTCGTTGATAACCACGCCAGCAGCGGCGATCAAACCAAATGTCGACATCATACTGATGTCTAAACCTAGCCAGAAATGGCCCCAAATCGCCCCCGTCAGACTAAACGGAATGACGGACATTACAATCAAAGGTTGGGTATAACTTTTTAACGGTACAGCTAACAAGATGTAGACGATGATCATACCTGCAATAAAGAACAAAATCTGTTCATTACGCTGCGCAGCCTGCTCTTCAATATCACCACCCAATTCTGTTTTCACACTCGAGAACGCTTGCTTCATATCCGGTAAGATATTGTCGTCAATGACCTTCACGATTTCTTGAGGTTCAACCAATTCTTCGTCTATCGAACCATAGACATAAACGGTTTGATACCCGCCTTCACGTCGAATGCTACTCACGCCCGGCTGCTCGTTGATCTTCACCACATCACCTAGCATGACCTTCTTACCTGCTGGTGTTGTAATCACAGCGTAACGCAATGATGAGAATGCTTCACGCGTCAATTGCGGGTAACGCACCATAACTTTAATTTCTTCACCATCACGAATAATGCGCTGTGCTTCGCCACCATAAAAGCTGCCACCAACTTGCTCTGCGATCATGGTGAGATCCAGACCGAGATCGTACGCTACAGGCGCAAGAGACAGGAGTACTTCTTTGCTTCCAGAATCAATAGAAGATGAAATATCATATAACCCTTCTTCCTGCTGTAAACGCTCTATCAAGTAACGCCCAGCCTCGTTGAGCTCATTGATGTTAGAACCAAACAACAAGTAACCAAACTCATCTCTGTCACCACCACCCGCACTCTGCTCGCGGATTTTGATGCTCTTCATACCTGGAATAACAGGCATAGCTTCACGCCAACGTCGAGCCAGTTCAAATGTATTGAACGGGCGTAACTCTTCATCAACCAGAGGTACTAATACACGACCTTCGGTGCGGCTTCTGTTGTACGACAGCACATCACGAATCATTCCTTGACCATGTTCTGCAATGGTCTCAGATTCGATCTTTTGCATGACACGTTCAATAGTCTTGAGTGCACTGATTGTCTGCTCACTTGAAACGGTATCATTCATTTCAATAGTGATCGCAGGATAGTCAGTCGGCACTTTAGGGTTAGGGATCACCCGAACATAATTCGCGTTGATCAAAGCCGCGCTGATCAGCAGTAAACCACAGAACACCGCAAACACTGTCCAGCGCCAATGGGTGCATGTTGTTACAAAGTTACGATATGGACCATTTACAAAACCAAAAAAACGTTGGTTAAATCGGTCACGCCAACCACCTGGTTTAACTGGCTTAAAATGAGTATGCGCAAGGTGTGCAGGAAGGATCAGCTTCGATTCAATCAAACTGAAGATCAAACACAGAATCACGACACCAGCAATGCCGTAAAAGAAAGCGCTATCAATACCACTCGAAAGCAAGAATGGTGCGAATACTGCAATCGTTGTCAGAACACCAAATGTCGCTGGCGTAGCAACACGTTTGACACCGCGTACCACGTTCTCGACACCGCCGCCCTTTTCTTCGATTTCACTGTACGCACTTTCTCCCATGACGATGGCGTCATCCACCACAATTCCGAGCACCATGATGAAAGCAAACAGCGAGACGATGTTCACTGTAATACCCAAAGCTGGCATCATCATTACAGCACCGAGGAAACAGACAGGTAGCCCAATCATTACCCACATAGCCAAGCGGAAACGTAGGAAAATGGTCAGCATAATCGCGACTAATGCAGCGCCTTGCAGCAAGTTTTTCAACATCATGTCGAGACGCCCATTTAAATAATAAGTCGTATCAACTAAGACTTTGAGCTTAACATCCTGCGGCAATGTCTTGTTTTTTGCTTCAATATAATTACGAACGGACTGTGCAACAGGGATAATGTTCTGATCACGAGTGGCTTCAACAGACATGTAGATCGCATTTTGCCCTGAGTATTCAAAATAGCGCTCTTCTTCCGTAAAGCCATCTTTGATCGTGGCGATATCTTGCAGTAAAACCTTCGCACCATTTGCGCCAAGCTTTACAGGAATATTTCTAAACTCATCACCACGGTAGTATTGGTTTTCAATCCTTACTGCAATCATCCCTGAGTTTGTTTTTACTTCGCCCGCAGAAAAGTTGGCTGAGTAACGGCTGATCGCGCTGCTGATATCGCTCAACGTCAGGTCGTATTTACGAAGAACAAGTGGGTCAACTTCAATCGCTATTTCTTCTTCTGGCGCACTCAGATACACCAGCATGACGTTTTCTAACTGAAGTAATTCATCTTCGATTTGCTTAGCAATCGGTTTAAGCTCCTCGAGCGGTCGGTCCCCAACTAACCCCATTTCGATTACATCTTGGCGCCATTCAACTTGGTAGACATTGATTGGTTCCATACCCGCTGGTAAGTTAGACAAGGTATCAATACGTTGGTTTACATCATCTAAGACACGCTTGATATCGGCATTAACGTCTACCTCGATGGAAACATACGCGCTACCTCTAGAGGCCGTTGAGACTGCTTTTTTAATCCCGGTGACGTCTTTAATCGATTCCTCGACCTTAACGAGAATACTCTCTTCTATCTCTTGAGGAGAAGCGCCAGGATAAGTCGCACGAACATCAATGTAGTTCACCTCAATATTCGGAAACATCTGCCTTTGAATAAAGAGAAAACTCACCACACCCATGATAATGATGAACACCATCAAAAGGTTGGCAGCGACGGGGTTATTCGCAAAATAGGCAATCAGGCCCTTTTGTTTAGTATCTTCCATGACAAACTCCTACTTACTGTACGACGGTTTCGGAGTCGTCACTCTTTTTTGCGATTTGTACCGCCATGCCTTTTTGAGGGTACTCGGGCAAGGTCAGTACCAACTTATCACTTTGCTCTAAACCTTCGCCCACCAGCAAAAACTCACCTTCTGCTCTCAAAACCGTGACAGTTCTGGGTTGAAGTTGATTATCGCCATTCACCACCCACACGGTACGGTTTTTAACTAATTCCTGTGGTAAGCGATAGATATGCTTAAGTTCCTTACCAGTGAAGCTCACTTCAACGTAGGAGCCGAATTTAATTGGAGGCTGCTGGTTATCGACACCGTATGGGTCCGCGATTTGAATGACCATGTTAATCATTCGGGTAGCACTATCAATCATGCCTAAATCACGAACTACTCGACCTTCTCTAGTGGTAGAAAACACACCTTGCTGCGTCACTGTCGCAGTGAGTTCACCAATGGATTCGGGTAAAAATGCACTATCAAAACCGGCAATGGGTACGTGCACCTCTGCCACTTCGATGTTGTTTAACGTGGCAACTCGAGAACCAGATGTAACAAATTGACCAACACCAATATCACGCTCAACAACCAGCGCATCGTAAGGTGCAACGACTTTGCAATTTTCTAACTCTCTTTTTGCTCGTTTGAGTGCCGCTTGAGCCGACTTCACTAGGGCTTGTGCGCTCAAAACGTGAGGCTTGCGTAAATACAGATCCGTCACTTGCTTATCGCTCAGTCTCTTTGCCTGACGTTTTGCCACTTCGGCTTTCGCTTGTTCCTCAATCAAGTTTGCGCGTGCACTAGCTAAATCGGCTTCAGCTTGTAAAACCGACGCTTCATAGTTGTCGCTTTCAATTGTGAAAAGAACCTCTCCTCGTTTCACGATGCCACCCGTTACAAAATTCGGGTGCCAACTTATCACTTCACCACTGACTTGCGCGGAAAGGTGTGTTTTTTCAAAAGGGACTAATTCACCGTGACTGGTAATCACCACTTTGTGATCAGTAGGAAAAAGAGAAGAAGCCTGAACAGTAGGTTCTGTAATTGCATCTTTGGTTGACTCTTTTTCCGGCGCAGTTGCGGCAATTGCAGCATATCCTGCATAAGAGCCTCCAACGACGACGAAGGGTAAAAGCCAACGTAATATGGGTTTTGCTAACATCGAAAATCCTTTTTTATTGTTGTTTTCAACACCACACTTTTATTCAGTCCATTGCTCCCGGTAAGCATGGTGATGAGAGAATTGAATTTGAATAAACATCAAAGCGGCGCTTGCCTAGTCTTTTAAGCAGCGAACTAGATAGTTATTGCCAATTCAAAGTTAATAAAATTAACAAAAAATTAACCAACTGCGCAAGTTGCTCTGACTTAACTTTTGTTCTAAACAGCAAATGACATGCCAAGCATTTATTTATTAAAAATCATATGGTTATATAAAAAGCATTATTTTATCCAGTGTGCTATTGGTCATAATCACCAGATATTAGTGATTATGACCAATACGGCCATAATGATAATTAAAATAAATGATTATCTGCGCTCTAAAAGTTGAACTTAGTGCAGGCTCTATGGCAATTCATTGATTAATCGCTCGTTATCAAACGGTTCTGGGTGCATGTGGCGTCAGCTTAAGTCTATAATTTGGAGTAGGTAACACTCTGTAAGACAAGGAAATGTGCTTTGTTACAAACACTCGCCAAGTTGCTCTTCCCCTCGCTGCTCACTATTTTATCGGCATGCTCATCCGTATCGTTGAATGACGCCAGTGAAAAGTCCACCAGCTTTCAGCTCGGTTATCAAAAGGATTCTGTTCTTGCGCAGTACTTTGAAGCTTACGGGAGAGACCCTAAGTCCATAACTGGCTTTGCACCGTTAAATCAGGGACACGATGCCCTTCTTGCTCGAACCTCTTTGATCGAGTCCGCCCAGAAAAGCCTTGATCTTCAATACTATATTTACCGTGGTGACGAAACGAGTCAGCTAATAACGTGGCGCTTGTATGAAGCGGCAAAGCGTGGTGTTCGAGTAAGGCTGTTGCTTGACGATATGCAAAAGCGAAACGACGATGTGATGGCTGCCCTCAATGCACATCCTAATATAGAAATCCGCTTATTTAACCCGCATCAGTATCGCGACTCCCGTTGGTTCGCTCTTGCTAGCGATTTTGAACGTCTTAATCGTCGTATGCACAATAAGTCTCTGATTGCAGACAGTGTTTCCGCCATTGTCGGAGGTAGAAATATCGGCAATGAATACTTCTCTTTTGAATCGCAAGTTGAGTTTGGTGATTTTGATCTTCTGCTCTATGGTGAGGCGGTACAACAAACTGCCGATCAGTTCGACCTCTACTGGAATAGCGCCTATGCGATACCAATGGAATGGATTACACCGAATTCACAGCAAATTACCGACCAAGCGATTCAAAAGCAGGTCAATAAACTCCGGTTAGAGGAAAAGTTTTCAACCGGCCGCTATGACTTCACACAACTGGATATGTACCAAGATCTAAAACAAGGCAAACTCAAGCTCTACTGGGGAGAAGCGAAAGTATGGTTTGATCTGCCCGATAAAGTCGCAACCCGAGAGAGCCAACTTATTGATAATTTGTCGGAACTGGTTAAAAGTGTTGAGGATTCATTTGTGCTCATTTCTCCTTATTTCGTTCCAACTAAAGTAGGTACTCAAGCATTAAGTAACGCGGCCAAGCGAGGCGTTGATATCACGATTGTGACCAATAGCCTCGCGTCTAACGATGTGTTTGCCGTGCATGGTTGGTACGCAAAATATCGAAAAGATCTACTCGAAGCTGGAATCAAGCTTTGGGAAGTAAAAGCGAGCGCAAAACTCAAAAGTAAGTGGAGCCTCACGGGGAGTAGCAGAGCAAGTTTACACGCTAAAGCAATGACGATTGATAACAAAACACTTTTCGTTGGTTCAATGAACTGGGACCCACGTTCGGCAGCTTTGAATACCGAAATGGCCGTTGTTATCGAACAGCCAGAATATGTGCAAATGTTTCTAGAACAACTGCCGAATCAACTGTCGAGTAACGCCTACGCCTTAACTCTGCGCGACGGGGACATTGTCTGGATCGACGTAAAAACAGGCGAAGAATACGACTCCGAACCAGAAGCAGGAGTATGGCGAAAAATGGGCGCTTGGTTCTCCGGAATATTACCGATTGAAGATCAGCTATAACAGCTGCCAATACTGCAAACCTCCCCAGTCAAGCAAAACAAAATGGACGCTAGTTTTGGGCAGGGGACACAACCAACATAAGGAAGTTCAATGCCAGCGCAATGGAATGAATACTATCAGAAGATTTTAAGCCAACCTCACCGCCCAAACGTGGAAAATGCCCTGAACCTACTTAAGATAGAAGGCAAAGTCGCTCTCGATATTGGCTGCGGAATAGGTCGAGACAGCCACTTTCTCCTCGAACAGGGATTTAAGGTTCACGCATGTGATAGCAATGAAGATGCAGTAAAAACTTGTTTAACACGCTTTGAAGGTAATAAACGATTTTCGGTTTCGCAGTGCTGTTTTACTGAATTTAATTACCCTAAGTGCAGCTTGGTTATCGCAAATGCCAGTTTGTTCTTTTGCCCTGACACAGGCTTCAAACAAGTCTGGACAAAATTAGACAGCGCATTACAACCGGGCGGTATCTTCTGCGGCGATTTCTTGGGAGTGAAAGACTCCTGGGTTACCTCCGAAATGCACCCAAACATTACCGCATTAACAAAAAAGGAAGTGGAAAGCTTATTCGAAGGTTACGACCTTATTTCATTGCATGAAAGAGATGAAGACGGGACCACTGTAGTCGGAAGCCAAAAACATTGGCACATGTTTAGTGTGACCGCTCGAAAGCGCTAAAAATGGTCTCTCAGTAAAGAAAGCAGCACTTCAAATCAGTGCTGCTATCAGAGATTAATTGACGGGATACACCACTTCAAAACGCTCTAAAACCAGCGTACGTTTCTCATGCCAATCGATGTTCAACTCATCGCATTCAGCTTTAAAAAATGCAGTATGTGCATCACGCCACCAGTTTAAGGTTCTATCACCTTCGCCTTCTGCGAAGGCAAACTCTGCGGTTACATCCTCATATTTGCATGTACTTACGTCAGTAATTCGTATCACGCAAACCGGGTCCCCATCCCAATTCGTCACTACTTGTAAATGACCGACTTGGGGCATGATTTCACCATGCTCTCGATACCAAAGCTCCAAACTGCACGATGCAGTTTTCTGTCCAATACGAACCAAATCTGCGCATACATTCGCGTTGTATTCATCGGCACAATAATAGTCAGCACTGACTGATGGTACAGCTTCCCTTTGTTCTGGTGATAATAATTCTAGGAATTGTTCTAAGTAATCCTTAGCTCGCGCGTCCATGCTCACTCCATTAATCATAAATTCGCAAGGAGGATAAAAGATATCACAACAAATAACCACCAGGAACAAACTGAAAAACAACAAGAATATGACTTCTACGTAGACGACTGTTATTTCTTTTGTAATAACTTTGCTAAACGTTTGTGCTATTTGCTATTGTTGCATGGTCTATCTGTACTCTTCTCGTGAAAGGACGTTATATGCGCTTATTTATTGGTATTTTTTTCTCGCTGATACTTGCCTTGCCAACAATGGCATCGGAGGAAAAGTATTCAGAATCGGATCTGTTAGATAGACCATTAATGGAACGCTATATTTTAGATGAACTAAAAGCGCTGCGTCAGGACTATCAAAGCCTAGAAAAGCGAATGATCACAGAGATCACCGATCGCGAGCTAACGGTCGCAGATAAATCGTTGAACTATGCCAACGTGACCGTTACATACTTCTTCTACATCATTGCTGGTGTCGCATCGCTGATTGCCTTTGTCGGATGGCAATCTCTGCGTGAGTTTAAACACAACACCAAAGAGATGGCTGATAAACGATTGGAGAAGATCGCCCAAGAATACGAGAAAAAGTTTGTCGCCCTTGAGCGAGATTTAAAACGCAAAACTCGCATTATCAGTGAAAACAACAAAGAAATTGAGAAAATCAACGAGATCCATAACTTATGGCTACGTGCACAAAGCTCTCAAACTCCAGAGCAACGTATCGAAATCTATGATGAAATCTTGTTAATTCGTCCAGGTGATTTAGAAGCGTTGACGTACAAAGCCGACGCAGCGATGGAAATCAACGAATACCATTGGGCACTTAGCATTTGTAACCGCGTACTTGAAGTCGATTACACCAACGGCCCTGCACTGTATCAACGCGCGTGTGCATACTCTCGCCTTGGTATCGAAGAGCAAGCTATTGAAGACTTGGAACGCGCAATTGAATACAGCCCATCCATTCGTGATTTACTTGCCGAAGAACGAGACCTCGAATTGCTGCACGGTAATGAGCGTTTTGAAAAGCTCTTACATCTAGCAAGCGAATAATGGAATAAACAGCATGAGC
The DNA here is from genome assembly GCF_033339735.1 of Vibrio sp. 2033. Classification (NCBI taxonomy): domain Bacteria; kingdom Pseudomonadati; phylum Pseudomonadota; class Gammaproteobacteria; order Vibrionales; family Vibrionaceae; genus Vibrio; species Vibrio sp. 2033. The sequence goes on along the minus strand of NZ_JAWOVC010000012.1, from coordinate 74,002 downwards.
AGCCACTTTAATCTAGAAGACGCTAGCCAAGTATTGGTTGGCGCTTTTGCCCTAGCAGTCCCGATCTCATTTTCGGAGGAAGCGTGGCGATTGGGTGAGAGCCTACCAATGGCAAACTTGCTCATGCTGTTAAGTCTTTCTGTCATTTTCCTCAGTTTTTTCGCGTATCAAAGCGTGTTTCAAAGCCACATCAAGAATCGCGTATCCATCTTTATTTTTCGTGTGGTTATCGCGTACCTCATTGCGGCCGTTGTGGTAGCGTTAGTTCTTTTCTGTCTTGATAAGCTGCCACTCATGAATGAGCCTTTGGTTGCGATAAAGCGCGTTATCGTCATCACAATGCCTGCTTCGATGGGCGCGATCGTAGTCGACAGTTTCGACAAAGAATAGAGATAATCGCTACTCTTCTTCTAACGTTAAGTTCGACCCCGAGTGGTCTTTCCCTAATACATCTTCTGGGTTTCGCAGTGCGCAGGTTTCTAACGACAAGCACCCGCAGCCAATGCATCCTCCTAAATCGTTTTGCAACGCTTTAAGTTTTTGAATCTTTTGTTCTAACTGTTCATGCCAATGGCTTGCCATTTCTTCCCATTGCGCTTTGTTAGGGGCTTGGTGTTTCGGCAGTTCATCTAACGCATGTTTAATTTCTTCTAACGACAACCCAACTTGCTGCGCTGCTTTGATCACCGCAACACGGCGCAACACACTGCGATGGTAGCGACGCTGATTACCTTGATTTCTCCAGCTCGAAATCAGTCCTTTTTGCTCGTAAAAATGTAGGGCAGATACTTTCACTCCAGAACGTTTTGCCACTTCTCCTACGCTGATTTCCATCCTTGACTCCCTGTATATCAATTTTGTTAAAAAAACGCTTTACCTCAAGTTTACTTGAGGTTTTAAAGTTGCACCATCTTAATTAACGCTAAACCCCGGCGATCTCAAGATAATGTGTTCAGCGCGAACGACTTGGTTGTTAACCACAAGACAGTTGGACATCAACCTTTTGAAATCCATCGGGAGTTAGAGGCAAACATAATGAAAAATAAAACTCAGCCGTACTTAGCTGGCCGCTTCTTCGACAGTATCTCCTCTGGCTTATTCATGATGGCGCTGCCATGGGTCATGCTTTCCGAACCTAACATGGGCACTTTCGTAGCTTTAGTTTCTCTGATCTGCACCGCGATTTCTTTTCTAGCAACGCCTTTCTTTTCCACTTTAATTGACCGACATTCACGCAAAGTACTACTCGTGCTCAATCAATGGTTTCAATCGGGTATGGCTTTGGTGGTGTTCATTGCTTATTGGTTAGGGTTTGAGTCACACTGGTTGCTGGCTTTTGCGCAATTGGTGTATTGGGTTTCGAGTAATTTTGCATGGACGACCAACAATGCCTTCACCCAAGAAAATTATCAGCACCATGAGTATGCGAAAATTTCGGGTCAGCAAGAAATTGTAATGCAATCCACGACCCTCGGAGCTGGCGCGTTGGGTATTGTTTTGCTTGAAGTGTGGGGCATGAAAGAGTTTGCTTTGTTTGCGGCCAGCGCCTCTGCGTTAGCAGCGATGTTCTATATTCTGACGCCTTATACTCAACAATTAAGGGCATCAAAATCCGTTGCTTTCATCGCGCAACTCAAAGAGAGCAAACAAATATTCCGTCTCGAACCCCGATTTTATGGCTTTATTCTGCTCTCTTGCCTCTCTTATCCTGCATTGACGTATTTGAGCAAACTGGTGCCGATTTGGTTTTCTGAACAAGGCATCTCTGGCGATTGGTTTGCAGGGTTCAACATCAGTTTTGGCCTCGGCTCGTTGCTAACCGGCTTTATTGTCACCAAAGTGCTAAACCGTGCCTCCCATAGCCACATTATGTTCGCTTCGATGGTTATGGTCTCTTTTGCGCTTATCGGGATGAGTTTTACGATGAGCCCGCAGATCATCTTGTTGTTTACGGCGCTGTTTGGCGTATTTAACGCGCTAAATCGCATTGCGAGAGTCAACTGGATGCATCACACCGTAGCGGTTCATCAACGAGGTCGCGTCGATGGCGGCATCAGCATGTTTGCCACCACCATTCAATCTCTCAGTTACGTCCTGATTGCAATATTGAGTCATTACGAACTAACACAATACGGTTTTGCAATCGCAGCTGCTGTCATGGTGTTAGCAGTGATTTTGATGGGATTACTCAGTCGAGACGTCGAGCCGTTTAACGACCTGCCCCTTCATGCAGCAGCAAAGTGAAGCATAGAAATTGAGAAGTTGAGAAATTGAAAAAGCGAGATAGGAAGGCAACCAACATCGTCTTCCTATTTTTACGCCAGCACTTTTGCCTCTATCGCTTATCAGCAAGGTTGGGTATTCTGAGGTGACCAACATGAGCAGAGGGAAATCGCAGTGAACTTAAGGCAATTAGAAGTCTTTTACGCCATTATGCAAGCAGGAACGGTGTCAGGCGCGGCTCGCTTACTGCACGTTTCCCAACCTAATGTCACTCGAGTTCTCGCCCATACAGAACAACAACTGAGCTTCGCTTTATTTGAGCGTGTAAAGGGCCGTCTCGTTCCAACTCAAGAAGCCAAAGCCTTATTGCCAGAGGCTGAAAAAGTCTATCAACAACTCGGACAATTTCGCTCTCTGACCAACAAAGTCAAACAGGGAACTCAACATTTACGAGTCGGTGCTCCGCCTGTTTTGGCCGCACACTTGTTAGCGCCGACTGTCGCGTTGCTGTCGAAAGAGCACGGCATCTCCTTTGAGCTCTCAACGGCTAATCGCGATGAGCTGTGCTCAGGTTTACTGAAACATGAACTGGATGTCGCCATTGCGTTCGGTGAAGAAACGCCACCAGCGATCATGGGACACATGTTATTAAAAGAAAACTTGGCGCTAATTGCCCCTAAAAGCGCAGCGATACCCACAGAAAAAACCGTCACTTTAGAAGAACTCATCAGTCACGATTTACCCATTATCGGTTTAGATAGCCGAGACCCTCTGGGCTTGCTGTTACATCAAACCTTGTCAGCGCGTGACGAGCATTATCAACATGCCATTACCGTCCGCAGCTACTCCGCGGCGGCTGAACTGGTGAAAAACGAAGCAGGATTCGCGATTGTAGACCCTTGGACTGCAAAACAATATCGCCAAGATAATGCCGTTTCCGTGCATGCTTTGGAGCCAAATATGTCCTTCTCCGTCTCTATTTTATTCGCAGAGCACACACCTCAATCCATTGCGACAAAGCAATTTATCACCGCCCTAAAACAACAGATGGGTTAAAGGTATAACCTGAAGTTATACCTGCCTAACAAATAAGCATTCGGTTTCCTAAATCAGTCTGGCTACATTAATGAGCAATAACGATGACGAAGGGAACCATCATGCAAATTGCTCAACCTTACCTACTCTTTCTTGGCGATGTAACCGATCCACTCGCAGCAAAAACCGCGCGTGGCATATACCAATGGCGACCTGAGATTTGTCTTGGCCAAATCCGCCTGACGCCAGAAACCGTATCGCTTGGTTTAACCGACATGACACTACAACAAGCGCAGCAGCAAGGAGCAAAAACGCTGGTGCTCGGCACGGCAAATCCAGGAGGCGTCATTCCCGAAGCTTGGCAAGCAACCTTACTTGAAGCGGCAGAGATGGGATTTGAAATTGCATCGGGCATGCACCAACGTTTGGCGGAACTTTCTCCTCTTGCCGATCTAGAACAACGCGGATTAACCAAACTGTATGATGTTCGCCATTATGATGCCCCGCTCAAGGTCGGCAATGGCAAAGCTCGCGCAGGCAAGCGAGTACTTACTGTAGGAACAGATTGCTCCGTTGGCAAAATGTACTCTGCCCTCGCCATTGAGCACACATTAAAGCGTAAAAACTGTCGCGCAGAGTTCAAAGCAACGGGTCAAACTGGAATTCTCATCGCAGGCAGTGGCATTTCAATTGATGCCGTAGTTGCCGATTTTATCTCCGGCGCAGTAGAAACGATCAGCCCTGAGTTCACCGATCACGATTGGGACATCATCGAAGGGCAAGGTTCGTTATTTAACCCTTCGTTTGCTGGCGTAAGTTTGGGCTTACTTCACGGCGCACAAGCTGACGCTCTGATACTGTGCCATGAGATTGGTCGCCCGCACATCCGCAACTTACCACATGCGAGCTTGCCAACCATTGAACAAACGATAGAAGCGAATCTGGCCGCTGCTCGCCTAACAAATCCAAACGCTCAATTAGTGGGTATTTGCTTAAACACTTCGGCGCTCAGCGAAGAAGATGCTGCCCAGTTATGCCAGGATTGGAGCGACAAATACCAAGTGCCCGTCACCGACCCTGTACGTTTTGGCGTTGATGCGGTTGCAGATAGGCTCCTTACGATTTAAGAAACATTTACGGTTTAGAAAATAACTGCGGTTTAGGGAAAACTAGTGAGATGAAAATTCATGTAGAACCTGTCACGATTGCCATGGCGACACCATTTCGCATCTCTCGCGGCAGTCGGACAGAGTGCCACGTAGTCCGAGTGACAATTGAACATCGAGGCATGACCGCCCAAGGTGAATGCACGCCATACCCTCGTTATGGTGAATCGGTTGAATCGGTGATTAAGGCGATTTCTCACGCCGCACATGAACTGCAAAGTTTGTATGCCAAAGGCGAAGCTGATGTCATGGTTCTCAAAAGCCAGCTTCAATCGTTATTGCCCGCGGGGGCGGCAAGAAATGCATTGGATTGCGCCCTTTGGCATCTTCACGCGCTTTTGAGCCACAAGCAGCAGGTTAACGACCTCTTTGCGTTACCAGAGGCGATTGTGACGGCGATGACGGTTTCTATCGACACGCCGCAAGCGATGGCCAAACAGGCGCAAGCTTACGTTAGTCAAGGCGCAAAACTGCTAAAGGTAAAACTGGATGGTGAACACGTACTTGATCGCGTTGCAGCAGTACGCGATGCTGCGCCGCACGCGCAAATTGTTTTAGATGCGAATGAAGCATGGCAAGGCCTCGACCTCGCGACGGTATTTGCTCAACTCGAACCGCTAGACATCACCATGATCGAACAACCGTTGCCACAAGACTGCGATGACGTACTCGCCAGCATTCCGCACCCCATTCCACTTTGCGCCGATGAAAGTTGTCACACCAGAGAGCAATTGCATCAGTTGGTTGGCAAATATGAAATGGTGAATATTAAGCTAGATAAAACTGGCGGGCTCACTGAAGCACTATTATTAGCCGACGACGCCCAAAAACTCGGTTTTAGCCTCATGTCCGGTTGTATGTTGGGGACGTCGCTGGCGATGCGAGCCGCGTTACCTATTGCAGCTCAGGCAAGCGTTGTCGATCTTGATGGCCCGGTGCTGCTCGGACAAGATGTAACGCCAAGCTTGGTTTATTGCGACGGCGAAATCGTTCTTTCCAAATAGCCTAAACAATCCAGAGGTTTTGCTCCAAAAGTCAGAACCTCTGAGTTTATGATCTCGATTAAAAGACAATCAGCCCCATCATGAAATAAGTCACATAAATTATATGGTTATTGAGGCATGCTAAGATTCCAGTAGTCCAAGAAGGTGGTCTTATGCATCGAGTCATCCGGAAAATGACGTGGAAAACGAATAGGCGGTAATCCCGCCCTACTCCAATGCAGTGCGTGGGTTTCTATAACAACCCACTTCCTAGCAATTCGTAGGTTTTTCACGCCATCTTGCAAGGAGGCTCTATGCCTATCAACAAAATACGCAATATCGCTTTTGTCGGCCAAACCGGGACCGGTAAAACCACGCTGATAGAAAAACTGCTCTTCACCTGCGATGCCACGCACCATTTAGGCAGCGTAGAAAAAGGCGATACCGTTACCGACTTCGACCCTCAATCCATCCAATATCAACACAGTATTGAAGCAACGCCAGTCGCACTGCGCTGGAATAAACACCGGCTCAATATCATCGACACTCCGGGACAAAACGAGTTACTTGGCCGTACTATCAGCGTTTTTCCTGCCGTTGAAACATCTGCCCTTGTCATCGACCCTCAAACCCCACTAAACCAAACTTCCGATCGCTTATTCACCTTTGCTAAAGAGCAGCAAAAATGTCAGATGATCATCATCAATAAGCTCGATAACCACGGTAATCAGTTAGAAAGATTGATGGAGAACATCGTTGAGCATTTTGGTGACCACTGCTTGCCGATCAACTTACCTTCGGCTGACGGGGAATCTGTAGTTGACTGCTATTTCGAACCAGAATTGGGACGAGAAACCTTACTTGCAACGGTAGATGAAGCTCATGAGACCTTAATTGACCAAGTCATCGAAGTCGATGAAGAACTGATGGAACTGTATCTGGAACAAGGCTCCGAACTCACCGCAGAGCAACTGCATGATCCGTTTGAAGAAGCACTGAGAACTGGACATGTGATTCCGGTCTGTTTTGTCTCAGCACAAACCGGCGCGGGCGTCGAGTTGCTGCTGCGCACCTTGGCGGAGATCATGCCCATGCCAAACGAGGGTAACCCTCCTCTACTGGAAAAGAACGGCAAAAAAATCAAAGTAAATTGCGAAACCTTAGAGCACACCGTCGCACACGTGTACAAAGTCAGCGTCGACCCATATATGGGAAAACTTGCCTACTTACGTGTGTATCAGGGTGAAATCAATGCGGGCAGCCTGCTTTATATTGGCGAAAGCAACAAGGCATTTAAAGTTGGGCACTTATATCAACTGCAGGGCAAAGATAGAACCGAGATCCCTCGCGCGCTTGCAGGCGACTTCTGCGTTTTAGCCAAAGTGGATGATCTCGAATTCGATTCAATCGTTCATGACTCTCACGAAGAAGATGGAGTTCAACTCAAAACGTTGGACCTTCCTGACTCCATGTATTCTTTGTGCTTGAAGCCTCTTAAGCGTGGAGATGAGCAAAAATTAGGAGATGTGCTGAATAAAATTGCCAGTGAAGACCCTTCTCTGCGCATCGAACATCGCGCTCGCACCAACGAAACCATCATCAGCGGCCAAGGGGAGTTTCACCTCAAAGTCGCATTAGAAAAGATGGCGAACGTGTACAAACTGGACGTCGAAACCTGCCAACCAAGCGTCGAATACTTTGAAACCATCACCAAACCTGCCGAAGGGCATTATCGACACAAAAAACAAAGTGGCGGTGCAGGCCAGTTTGGTGAAGTGCAATTGAAGGTTCGTCCACTCGAACGTGGTGCCGGATTTAAGTTCATCAACAAAGTAGTGGGTGGCGCCATTCCAACCGCGCTCATTCCTGCTGTTGAAAAAGGTATTTTGCAAGCGTTAGAGGAAGGCGCGATTTCTGGCAACCCAATTAAGGATGTGGAAGTCACCGTTTATGACGGTAAATATCACTCCGTCGATTCGAAAGAAATTGCGTTTGTCATCGCAGGTAAGAAAGCCTTTTTAGATGCGATTAACAACGCAGATCCTATTGTGCTAGAACCCATTGTCCAGATGGAACTGCACATCCCAACCGCGAACGTTGGCGATGTTTCTGGAGATTTATCTGGAAACCGAGGCTTAATCGAAGGCACCGAGCCAATCGACAGCAGCTTCACCTTACTCAGAGCCAAGTCACCTGTAAACGAGCTGCAAGATTACGCTCGTCGATTACGCTCTATCACTGGTGGTGAAGGCAGCTTTAGTATGACCTTAAGCCATTACGAGCCTGCGCCACCAGCAGTGCAAAAACAGGTCTGCCAAGGCAGTACACAACAAGGTTAATTCCCTAAGATTCAAATCAATCACATAAACAAAAAAGCGCCCTCATTTTGAGGGCGCTTTTAGGTAAAAGAAAAATTATTTATCGAGAGACAAACCTATCTGACTGATTTTGCTTTCAAACTCTTCGATGCTGTTCGCTTTGTAAGTCGGAGCACCGTTAAAGTAGCGCGGTTTCTCTGGCAGCATCGCATTTTTCAGCTCTTGTTCTTGATCGATATTGTCATGGTAAACCGTTACACGATTTGGAATATCCTGCTTCATTACAGCCATTTTGGTTCTCCTTTATTAAGACGAATAGTAAGCGTAGAACGAATTTATCGGAGTACAGGCGTAACTGTGTAAAATTTAGACACCAACGACAAAATCATATTTAAACAGTTGCATTTAATATTTTTGAGGCACTTTGTCGTGGCTATTGGCAAACGTGAGTGCAGCGATTAAGGTGAGCTCTCTCTACATGAAGACAGGAAATCCGGTGTCGCAGCAAGAACTCAACCAAATGGGCAGTGCCAAAGTTTTTCTCATCGAAAAAGATGGCGTCCAAGTAATAGAAAAACGTAACCCTACTCAAATAGAAGTCGCGTTTTATCAACGCTATGCCGAACAGTTTAACGCGCTTGGAATACACGTACCGCGCTTGATTCAATTCGACGACCAGAAAAACGTTCTGCACATTGAATACGTTCCCCACGCAGTCGAGCAAGCATTCTTACTTGAAGATGATCGAGTCATTGAACAACTCGTCAAACTGCACCAACTTCCACCAACATCAGATGGTGTTTATCACCGCCACCAGTGGACACCACAAGCGACTCAACAAGCACTCGCTACACTTGAACTGGGCTCAGAGACAGAGCAGTTCTTCCACAACCTCCAACAACGATCGGCGCATCTTTTCGATGGACAGAACTTGATCTCCGGAGACTCGAATGCTGGAAACTGGGGACAGCGCGAAAATGGCGAGCTGGTGCTGTTCGACTGGGAACGCTTTTCTACAGGGCATGTCGCGATAGATTTAGCGCCGCTCATCGAGGGCATGGGCACATTTGATGATTACTTGAACGTAGCAGGCAAGTATATAGAGTGCGCAGAGAAAGGTGAAACAACAGAATTGGCGCGCGATATCGGACTAGCAAAAGCGTGGATCGTTGTCGAGGTAGTCAACATACTGGTCTCCAGAGAGAATCCGCAGACCAGCAAATATTTGGACTGGTTTCGGCAAACCTTGCCGCAATGGGCCAAAAGCCTTAGCGCTCAGGTGATGAGTTAGGCTCTGAGATTTGATATAAACGCCTTTCAGGTTCTGCGCATGAGGTTTCACAATTGCACACCTTGTCAACGCCGACATTATTCAAACCACCACAACTCCCTTGAATGCGCTTGTTGTGAAAAATGACGCCAAGTGACATCAACAAAATGATTGCGAGAAAACCAAGAAAGGTAAATAACCAAACCATATTAACCTGCCTTATTAGCCATCGACTCTAGCTTAAGTATAGCAGGGCTAGATGTTGCTTTGAGTAGCGCTTTAGGTCTTGCCAACAAGGAGGGTTTTGATTTTGGGCCACCACAGGAGCCGCAGCCACCTTTTTGTTTGTGAACACTTTTCTTATGATTGTTTGATGGGCGTCCTTGAGAGGGCTCAATCAAAGGCTCTCTTGGAACCGCAAGCACATCTTCCAAGGAACTACGAGTAGACAGCCTAAATACTGGCGTACCACTGCTAAGTAGCTTTGCCAATACACGTTCACCGATATTTCGCACAAGAACAGCATCCACATTGTACCCTTGTAGAGACTGAATCAACTGAGACTTCGCATTACAACCAGCTTGTGGCATAGAAGCAATGTTCGCTAGGTTTTTAAGCATTCCGTCAGTATCAGAATAAATAGCGATGTATGGTGCTTTTACAAAGTGGTTTGCCACCCGCTCACCATCATTAGGAATAGCATAAATCATAAGTTTGACTCCTCATTCGGAAAAACTAATGCATGACCTTCAACTAAACTTTTTGCGACTTTCAATCTTGCACTTTTTACTGTGTTACCAAAAGTTTGTCTGGAAACGCCCATCTGCTCCGCAGCTTGCTGCTGGCTAAGCCCCTCTAAGTCGGCTAAACGTAGCGCTTCTAACTCTTCTGGTAATATGGCGACTTGCTCCAACTGATTAAATGGAATGCCATTGGGCTTAAAGCAATGGTGAGCCGCACGTCCGCATATTCGTCTTTCTATCTTTGGTCTTGCCATCATTGTCCCTCAAAAACACAGAGTCAAATTACGCCTTAAACTGGCATATGCCAATAACATTTTTAGCATATGCCAATAAACTAAGTTTGCAAAAATCAACACGACAAATACGTAATACATCAACATTAATTAGACATCTAATAATTTAGGAATTTTGATGACAAACGAACAAAAAGATCAATTCTAATTAACCGGATAATAAAAACGTTAGTTTGCGCAGATTTTTCATACAAATACACGCTAATGTGTTCATTTTATTGAAGAAGAAAAACTATAATCCAAGCAAATCATTAGTTTGAACACTAATGATTGTTTTATTTAAAAGGATGTATACCTAAGGAACGAAAAAGAGAAGTTTGACAACATTGGTCTGAGCTTAAAGGGTAATACGTTCGATACAGAACCTGTCGAACGACCATTACTTGGCCTAGGTGCCCTACTCTTCTTGCCAAATTAAGTTTCTTGAAAGCGCTTAGGTATATCAGAAAAAGGAAGTACATATGTCTGACTCAAATTGGCTCAGCGAATTCCCGGAAATGGATGCCTCTGATCTCAGGGCGATTCGCAAAACACTCGACGGCGCCTACAGAGATTTCTCTCGCGAGTATGGTGAACTCATTGAGTCTCTGTTTGATCCGCTCCTTTCGTTTCTTGTCTGGTTTGAAAAACTTCTGATTTCTACACCTTGGTTCATTATTTTAGGTGTCTGCACCACTCTCGTTTATGCCGCCAGCCGCTCTTGGAAACTGGCCGCTGCATGTTTTGGTTCGCTGATTCTGATTGGCTATTTTGGAATGTGGGAAGACACTATGCGTACGCTCAGTATCATCACTGTATGTACTATGCTTGCCATCGCACTTGGTATCCCTATCGGCATCGCTATGGCGCGCTCTAATCGCATTCAGTCGGTGGTAACACCATTACTCGACGTCATGCAAACCATGCCGGCATTTGTGTATCTCATTCCAGTTGTGATGTTATTGGGCATCGGGAAAATTCCTGGCCTTATCGCAGTAGTGATCTACGCGATTCCACCGGTTATTCGTTTAACCAATTTGGGCATTCGTCTAGTTGACAAAGAAGTATTGGAAGCCGCAACCGCATTTGGTGCCAGCACTCGGCAACGGCTTTTTGGGGTTCAGCTTCCGCTTGCAATGCCAACCATCATGGCGGGAATTAACCAAACGATCATGATGGCACTGTCAATGGTGGTCATCGCATCAATGATTGGGGTAAAAGGTTTAGGTCAGCCTGTTCTAAAGTCTATTACCAATCAATATTTCACTCTTGGTCTTCTCAATGGTTTAGCAATTGTCGCCCTAGCAATCCTTTTTGATCGTGCTTCACAAGCGTATGCGAAACGCACTCAAGCTCATTTAGGAGACTCAAAACATGACTAGTCCACTTATCGAAATCAGCGGTCTGTATAAAATCTTCGGCCCCAAGCCCAATAGCGTGATTGAGCGCGTTAAGTTGGGACATAGTAAAGAGCAGGTTTTAGCGGAAACGGGCCACACGGTCGGACTAAAAGACATCAACCTGCAAATTCAAAAGGGTGAAATTTTTGTCATTATGGGATTATCCGGTTCTGGAAAATCCACCATGATTCGCCACTTCAACCGATTAATCGATCCAACCATGGGGCAGATTTTGGTAGAAGGGGTGGATGTCATGCAACTTTCTAACAAAGAGCTTGAACAGTTTCGCCGTCACAAGATGTCTATGGTGTTCCAACGCTTTGGCTTGCTGCCTCATCGCACTGTTATCGACAACATCGCATATGGTTTAGAAGTTCAGGGAATAAATAAAGAGGCGCGCTTAGAAAAAGCAAATGAATGGTTAGAAACCGTTGGACTGACGGGTTATGAGCATCAGTATCCTGCTCAACTATCGGGTGGACAGCAACAGCGTGTGGGCCTTGCACGGGCACTGGCTACCGACGCCGAAATACTGTTGATGGACGAGGCTTTCTCAGCATTGGACCCTCTGATTCGGAGCGAAATGCAAGATCAGTTGGTAGAGCTGCAACAGAAGCTGCACAAAACCATTATTTTCATTACTCATGATTTAGATGAAGCGCTTCGACTTGGCGATCGCATCGCGATACTTAAAGACGGTGAACTTGTCCAACAAGGTTCACCGGACGAAATCTTACTGCATCCTGCCGATGAGTACGTTGAAGCCTTTGTAAAAGACGTCAATAGAGCGCGAGCACTGACGATCGAAACGCTGATGCAGCCACCTTCGTACTGTGTTCGCGCTGAAACCATTGAAGATGCGCTGAGTGAAATGAAACGTGTTAAACGTGATTATGCCTACCATGAGACCAATGCAGGCTATCAAGGCGTGATAACACAGCAAGGATTGCTAAACGCAGCGAAGTTAACTCACCTATCAGATTGGCGTGATGATATCTATGAAGAGGTGCCTATCATCTCTCCACATTTAGCCATTGAGCAAGTGCTGACTGAAGTCATGTCGTGTGAATATTCACTGCCCGTCATCGATAAGCACGGCAATTTGAAAGGCGAATTAAATCGTCAGGTTATTGCGGAGCTGTTTTCTGATCAACGAAGCACAAAACGAGGCACTTCACGCTCAAGCTTCAATAACGTTTCTTAGATGATGTTGATAATACAACTCACAATAATGTGGGCTGTTATCAATTAACTCGCTCCCACTCCCCTTTTTAGATATTTGTCTGTGGGCTCAAGCTTGATACCCAAAGCAACATTTACATTGTTCTGATTTTCCTGACAATTTCATGCTCATATCCGGTTTTATTGACATAGTTAGATCATTCTATTGCTTTTTGATGACGCAAATCCTCGATAAATGTCTACTATTACTCTCATACAAAATCTTGATTTAAAGAGGGATAAAATGAAAAAGACAATGTTGGCACTAACAGGCGCGGTAATCATTCTTGCAGGCTGTCAAGATGAGAAACCTGCCGAAACAAGCGCAGTTGAAGTACCTCAGGCAACGGAAACTGAAGTCACCACCAGTGCAGACGTTACGACTGAGACAATTGACACGTTACCAGTAGAAGAAGAACAGGTAATTACTGAAGAGACATTTGTAGACTCTGAACACAACGCACAAAGTGCTCTGGACTGGAACGGCACCTACAAAGGAACACTACCTTGCGCGGATTGTGCTGGTATCGATATGACAATCACACTAAATCAAGATGGCACTTACGTACTTGAAGAAAGCTACCAAGACAAAGAAGACGGTCAATCAAAATCTGAAGGTCAATTCACTTGGGACGCAAATGGCAGCATCGTAACGTTGACAAATGAAGATGCACCAAACCAATACTTTGTTGGTGAAAACGTACTTATGAAGCTAGACATGAATGGCGAAAAAGTAACGGGTGACCTAGCACCACTATACAACTTAACGAAACAGTAAGAAGTTAGTATCAATACCTGATAAATACCTCAAATCCGAGCCACCCCAGCTCGGATTTTTCGTTATTTTAACGAAAGCTATTCCAGCAACCTTTCTATTCTGAAGCAACATTCTGCTTCTTACCCTGATTGTTCATTACATTTCCATACGCTTTGCCGATAGATGCTTACAACATCATTTTGTACAGTGTTCAAAACAAAACAGAACAACTCGGAAAAATGATGAAAAAAACATTAATTGCACTACTTACTTTGACAGCTGCTGGCTCAGCTTTCGCTGGCGATACTTACATTCGTAACGGTAACATCTACAACAACGAAGGCGGTTGGAACGTAGAAGCTGGTGTGGCTCAAGGCAGCGATCTTTTCAAAGATCAAAAGCATAATACAGCACCAATTCTCAACGGTGGTTACCATGGTGACGACTTTAATGCCGACCTAAGTGGCATTAACTACCGCTTCTTCGGTAACACCAATGAGTTAATCAACATGAGTGCCTACCTTGTAGGTAGCGGTGTAATGCGCGACGGTGATACAGCGAAAAGCCTAAAAGGCACAGATAAACGCCGTTTCGCCGTCGATCTAGGTTTAAACGCAGACTTTACACTGGATCAAAACAACGTCATTTCTACGTACCTTCAGCACGATATCAGTGGTGCTTACAAAGGTTACTTAGCGGGCGCGACTTACTTCCACATCATGAAATTCGGTAGTGTTGATTTTGTTCCTTTTGCTAACCTAACTTATCAAAGTGAAGACTACGTAGATTATTACTTTGGTGTAAAACAACGCGAAGCAAACGCAAACCGCAAAGCATACAAAGGTGATTCAACGGTAAGCTATGGTGTGGGCTACAAACTTGTTATGCCAATCAACGACAACTGGCAAGTAAGCCAAATGACACAATACACGCGCCTAGGCAGCGGTATCAGCGACTCTTCTATCGTTGATAGCGCAAACCAATGGGTTGTTGGCGCAAGTGTGTCGTACAACTTCTAATCCGATACGCCCTTATAAAGCCATCATTTCGATGGCTTTATGCGTTGGACATTTGCATCATCTTGCACACAGACGTTAGTGTGAATGAGCAATCCATAACCTATGTAAATCGCTATAGCCTGTATTCTTCACCTGCACACCTCGCACTTGCTGTGTTTTTGTCACTTCTTCGTAGCCAACAAACAAAGGCAAATATAGGTACTGATCGCGCAGCGCTTTCTCTAGGTTTAATAAAGACTGTAGCGAGTGATCATCAGCCATCGCCCTGCGAACCTTTTCTCTGTGGCTTAACATCTGGCTTTGATCAAAACTAAAACGCAGTCCAGTTGCTATCGACAGCCATTCGAAGATGCCATATTCAAATGGTGCTTCCATGACTTCCTCAATGAAGAGCAAGTCTGCTTGGTGAGACACTACCTCAGGAAAACTAATGTCATCAATAACGACGATCTCCAACTCTAATCCCGTTGCACGAATCACACTGTGCAACCATTCGGAATGGCGAATTAGACTCGGTATCGTCCAGACAGGTTCAGCTAATACCACTTTACCTTTCAGTTTAGGTATCACAACACCATCTGTTATTGATAAATCTTGCTCATGAGTCTCTAACTGAATGCTGTCAACGGCACTTGGCGCATCATAAATTCGCTTTTGCACATGGATGTAATCAGCGAGTTGATACCAAGTCTCTTTTGTGAGTTGGGATTCCGCGCGTTCGCGGTAGGTCAAATATGAAAATGCGCTAATTTTTTCCACTTCAACGTGATCGGAGCTTTGGTTAAAGCTCAACATATTTAAGGTTTTAACATCACCATGAGACAGCGTTATTTGATCTAACAATGCGCGTGCTGAAAAATACTCTTTGTGCGCTTCAAGAGTCATACTCTCCTGGTTCCAGCCGCTGATTTTAAATGGCCCAGTCCCTATGTGGTAGGAATAACTAGAACCGAAAGAGACGACATCTCGACACAGAATAGACGCATGAGGAGTTGCTAGCATGTATGGAAACAACTTGTTCGGATACTTCAATATGATTTTTAAGCAGTTAGATGTTTCTGCAACCACGCTATCAATGCATTGCCAGAGCTCGTGAACTGGTCCTTTTATCTCCCTAAGTCTTTCTATACTCCAAACCACATCCTGTATGTTAAGGGGCTCGCCATCATGGCGATATATGCCTGGCCGCAACCATAACGTCATTACCTTGCCTTCCATTTTCCATTCGTGTGCTAACGATGGCTCGATACCACCATTGGAATTTTGGGTCAGCAATACATCATAAACGCTTTTCGCGACGTGTAATTCAGTGTGACGGTAAGTATTCGCAGGGTCGATTTTGGATACCCAAGGGTAAGAAGAAATCAAAATAGCGTTATTTGATTCATTCAATCGATTCACTTTTTCAGAAGCGATAGTTAGTGCTCTAACCGCGGTTTGACCGAACCAATCAATAAGTTTCGTTATTGAGTTCATTCTTCCTCTGCCAAGCTCCTCAACCAAAAACTCGGTCATCGCTTGTTGGAGGGAAATATTAATACTGAGACGGCTAGCGTTACTTCGGCCAATCGCAGGTTGCCAATCGACCCAATCGTAAGTGGCAAGCTTTTTCATCACAATAGAAACATTGCGCCTCGACGTGCAAATCACCGCTTCTAGCTCAGAAAGCGTAACAAGGTGATACTGGTGAGGTTCAAAGTGCTTTAACAGTAGATCCAGATACCTAAGATTGACATCGTTCACAAAGATTCCTAAGAGTTATTCCAAAGCAAAAAAATAGCACAGGACGCTTAGCAACTAAACTTCCTGTGCTATATCTAAACAAATTCAAAGCTTGGACTCAGCTCGACCAACAGAAGTCAAAAACGTTTACTAAGCCAAGAGGTAACTTGAATAAGTATTCTTAGAAACGGTAGCTCATACCTACAGAGAATACATTGATGTCTGCATCAACCGTTACTTTTTCATTGCCAAATTTCGCAATGTCTAGCTCAGGCATCATGTATTCCCATTCAACTTGTAGAGCAAAGTTTTCAGTAATAGCGAACTCTGCGCCTAAACCGTACATGCCTGTTACAGTGCTGTCAGAAATGGTGGTATGGCCTGCGCTACCGTCAATCACAGAGTTGCTAATTTTGAATTCAGCATTGAAGTAAGAAAGACCAGCTTTAGCAAAAAGGTTGAAACGATCGCCAATCGGTAGAGTCGCTTTTGGCTGAATCGATAGATACTTCATGTCACCAACAGTAACAACTTTGCCGTCTAAAGCATCGTAGCCACCAATGGCTGCTTCTAGAGAAATGTATTCGTTGAATTTGTAACCACCGAATACTTTGCCTGAAAGGCTTGAGTCATCTTCAAGTTTAAGTTTAGTGCTAGCGTTAGTACCACCACCATTGATAGAGCCATTAACATCACCAAACGATGCTTGACCTACAGATGCACCAACGTAAGGAGCTGCGTTTGCAACAGAACATGTTGCTAGAAGGGCTGTCATTAGCCATGTTTTTTTAAACATTGTATTTCACTGCCTGTTAATTATTGAGGTTGTGTTTTGCCCATCCTTAAGCATGCCATGCTATCCATTTCACTTGGTTTCAAAACCAAGTGGATGTTAATGAATAAAAACTCAATAAAACATGAAATATTTAGACACAACTTTGCCACTTTCTTTCTTAATTTTGACAATTTAGTCATTTCACAAGCATTGCTGCTTCAACCAGTTAGTGAGCTTGATGATTTCCGCTTGCTTGGCTCGACTCTTTTTATGAATAAAATAGAAGCTGTCGCCGGTTTCCAATCCATGAGAAGGGATATACACCAAATCGTGCGCTTTATCTCTTTCATTAAGCATAAAATCATTCGCAAATGCGATGCCTTGGTCATAACGCGCCGCCTCAATTGCCAACAACATATGACTAAAATGTTGAACATCGACATCTTTCGGCAAGGTGTAACCGCCCGCTCTACACCACTCAGCCCAGTCTTTTCCTCTCTCACGATAAATTGAGTCTGTCGACAAAATAGGGTATCGCCAAAGCGCTTCTGGAATCGGTTGATCTTGCAACTCTTTCCAAATTTTATGGCTGCAGACCGGATACAACGTCTCCGCGTATAACTTTACCGACATGTAGTTTCGCTTTGGCTTTTCTACCGTGATAAAACAATCGCCAACGCTGTCTGTCTGTTCAGGATCACCAACGACCATATTGAGTGTCAGATCGATTTCTGGATGTAAGCGCTTAAAATCAGACAAACGCGGAATAAGCCACTTTACGGCAAGCGAGCTATAAATCGCCAACCGTATGCTGCCTTTGTCCCCTTCTCGCACCTTTTGGCTGGCCATCGCAATTGAGCTAATTGCTGGGCTAATATCCTCTAAATAGCGGGTGCCCGTATCGGACAAAGAGAGCTTTCTGCCTTGACGGATAAATAATGATTCACCCAAATAATCTTCTAATAATCGTATCTGGTGACTAACGGCACTTTGCGTCACATTGAGTTCTTCAGCAGCAAGCGAAAAGCTAGAGTTTCTGGCAACAGATTCAAAACAGTGAACCGCTCTGAGTGGTGGCAATTTCATTATCTAAAAATCTCATACTTAAACTAATAAATATCACTTCACTTCATCCTATGACATCACCTACTCTTTGGCAAAGACAGAGGAGAGGAAAAAGTGAAAGTTACATCGGTCGGAGCAGCGATGCTGCTATTAATTGTTGGAAATCTCATTGCGGTGCTTTCGGACTCTTTAATTAAAAGTGTCGGAAATGAAGTGCCTATTTTTCAATTTGTCTTTTTCCGACAAATTTCAGCGGTGCTTTTCCTGCTGCCAGTCTACTTGCTAACAAAAAATGCGCCTTTTCTTGAAGGGTTTAAGTGGCACGCTGTTCGCGCTCACGTATGGTTACTTGGTGCAATATTCATGGTTTTGGCGATCTCATCTTTACCGCTCGCAACTGCGAACGCGATCTTTTACGCCGCGCCATTGATCATGTTGCCACTTGCAGCAATCTTTTTTGGAGAACAGTTGTCTAAGCAATCGGTCGCCGCAGCGATAATGGGCTTTGCCGGTGTGTTAGTCATCATTCGTCCAGACCAAATCGATTGGGCAGCAATTTCAGCTTTAGTTGTTGCAATTACTTTAGCAATCAATAACTTGCTCATTCGAAAACTGCCCAAAAATCAGTCTGTGATGCAAACGTTATTGATGACAAACTTGGCAGGTATTCCAGTAGCCTTCTTGCTTGTTCTGATCGAAGCAGAACCTTGGGACTGGAGTGCTTTCCCTGTTGCTGCTGGATCAAGTCTGTTCATCATGATTTATGCAGCAACATGTGTCATCGCTTACCGCTCGATCGATAGCAACAAAATTGCCAGCGCTGAATACAGTGGCTTAATTGGTGCCGTGTTTGTGGGATTGATTTGGTTTGGAGAAGTGCCAGATATATTTATGGCAATAGGAACCATTATGATTGTTGTGCCTCTGGTTTGGCTTTCTAAACGAGAACGTCGCAAGAAAAAGTTGCAAGAGCAACAAGAAGCGCACGTTACTTAAAGTTGTGCTCTAACCCAAAGACTAAAAAACCGAGCCGTAAGTGCTCGGTTTTTTTATGTGGCTCTAATCGGTTTTTACGTAAGCGACTACGTGAGATAAAAACTGCCTTGCAAAGCGATCATTAAACCGGATGCGATATTCATGCTCGGCTTCCGACACTAGACGCCAGCCTTCAGCAAAGTATTCTTTGATATCATCAACCGCCTCTTCTTTATTTTTGATGTGTTTCGCGTTCCACTGATAAGTGCAAGAGACAACGATCAGCCCACCCACCTTGGTGGTTTTTTTTAGAGCATTGATCACGCTAAGTGGCGACTCACATTGATCAATCACATTTAAACATACGACTAAATCAAAGCGAGATTGGAGAGTATCGAGCTCAAAAGGCTGGTTAATTAGCGTCAAATCAACATGAGCACATTTCTGTACGATATCTCTATTCTCTACCTCTAAAGTGTTTAAGGTGTTCACATCGTGAAGGTAAGTAAGCTCGACGCGTTGTTCTTCTATTAATAGTTGCTTCAAGCCATCCATTAACCTATTTGAAGGCTCCACAAGCGTCGCTTCTTTAAGGTTAGGTAAGCGTTGCACTAACTCATAATAATTTCTTCCCAGCGCCGCCCCAACCTCAAGTAGGGAATACGGCTGAACGCTGCTTTCGATTACCGCCTGCGCAATAAAATCAGCAACTTGAGAGCAGTGAGGTGATGACAAAAAAGAAAGTGGGACTTGTTTTGAGCGACTGCTTATCATCTCAATCTGTTGATCCTCAATGAACTTGTCGAACCATTGCGCTTCGAAATAACCAGCCAGACCGTGCTCGGTCAGGTAAAAATCTTCCATGTTTTTTCCGTTCGTACTTTAAGAAAAGTGATTGTATCGAACGCGGAAATTAACGGGTATTTCTGGCCGCACATTCCAATAGGAAAACAGATGAAAACGCCGCTTATGTGAAAAAGCCCTTTCATCTCAAAGATAAAAGGGCTTGTTAATCGCTTCGGTTAAGTCGCTAACTATTGTGGTAGAACAACGTTACCATCTTGAATTGGGAACGTTTTTGTCGCTGGCTTGCTCGCCAAACGAACCGTCGTTGGTGCACCTGAAACTTCGTAAGTGACGTCGTAACCCACTACTTTATCAGATGTCGTATATTCTGTATGACACTGTTTTTTCGTCGTTGTTACTACATCACCTTTTTGCACATTTTCCTGGATCTTACGACCTGTCAGTGCACCAGCAATCGTACCAGCTGCAGTTGCAATCACTTTACCTGAGCCACCACCGATTTGGTTGCCCAGCGCAGCTCCAGCTGCTGCGCCACCAACCGTACCAATAATTTTATTGTCATCCGCAGGGGCAACTTGCTCGGTTACTACCACGTCTTTACATACTTGGTGCGGCTTTTTCACCGTTTCAGTCACCGCTTCAACCAAAGTAATGTTTGCTTGAGTTGGAGCTGGTGGCGTTTTGTCTTTACAGCCTGCTAGTACAGCAACAACTGCCGTTGCAATTGCGATAGATTTCATATTCATGATTTACATCCCAGTATGGTTTGCTTTGATGAGCGTTATGGTAAATCGCAAAAGGGAAATCACATCAGACGAAAACAAACCCTCTGTTATTAACAAGTAAAGAAACACTGTTTTATAAGAGATACGTCAAGAAACACTCAGCAGAATGTCAACAGAGCTAAAACTGTATCACTACTGATTATGATTGGACTGGACTAGTCTATGAGATTTATTTTTAAGCCAAGCTCAAAAATAGTTCGTCATCCGTTAAATACTTATGACGGTGGCTTAGATTACGCACGTGCATAAACATAAAATCAGGGAAACCAGGCGCTATAATGTTATTTGGTTCCCAGCATACACCGCCAACAAACACATATCGCCCCTGCTTGCCATCTTCGTGAAGGGGGTTATTAAGAGGAGAAGAAAACTCTGCTCGGCAACCTTCAACCACACAAACAATTTGTCCTTTAAAAAGGCCAATCACGCGCTTTACAAGATTTGCCTTGATACCACACTTCCATGCTTGGCGAGTGGCCATCTCATAGCCATATTTTCGGATCGCTTTCTTTTGCAAATGTACTACTAGGTTCATTTTGACTCCTGATTCAAGCAACTACGTGAAGCCCAAAGTCATAAAAGCAGATAGACGTCTATACCCGAGTGAGCTCATGGTACGTGGGAATAAACTACGTGATTAGACTGAGTTTAGTGTCGGATGAGATACACCGTCCACGATGCTGTAACGTATCGATTTACACCAATCAAAGGCAGATAACACATCAACTTTTGAGTGCTTTCCTGCGCTGTATCTGGTTACTTCTGTATATTACTATAACGAAATCACCCTCCACGTTTACCTATATAAATTTGTCGTAACGATAGAGGGTGCTTATCATGGAGAGAGGATAACGCCTACGCGTCGATGAGATAATTTTGACCTTCAGTTTCTAAACGATCAATCATTTTACGACACTCATTTAAATCAAGAGGTTGTTCAAAGCGGCGCTTGAGATTCATCAAAAAGAAGATATCTTCACACATGGCTTTCTCAGGTTCGTCACTGATTTTGGCGACCGGTGAACCATTGCACGTGACCATTTTTATCACGATAGAAAGTGGCTGGTAGGCTTCACCATCTTTATTGACATAATCACCCATATCATTGGCAAGAAAAGTACCGATACCAAAACTCACCTGAATACGTCCTTGGAAATACTCGCAAATATCTAACGCTTGTTCGAAGTTAAGTCCGTCGGTAAACACCAGTGTTTTTGTTAATGGGTCTATATTCAGCGACTGGTAGTGTGCAATCATTTTTTCACCCCAGCTATAAGGGCAACCACTATCGTGACGTACACCGAAGTACGCGTTACTTAGTTCTTCATCAAAGTCTTTAAGGAAAGCATCGATACCAATCGTATCGGTTAACGCAATACCTAGTGCACCATTAAACATTTTTTGCCAACGTTGCAACGCCACTTTTTGCGAATCTCGCACATTCACCAGAGCTTGGTGTCCCATAAACCATTCATGAGCAACGGTGCCGATAGGCGTCAAATTCAGCTCTTTTGCTAAGTGATAGTTGCTTGTTCCTGTCAAACATTCCGGCACTTCCTGGCACAAATATTCCAGCATAGTGCGCTGAGCTTGGAAGGAAAAACGTCGACGCGTCGACATGTCAGAAAATTTAAAGTTAGTGATGTTACGACGTTTTAGTTCCGACTTTAGGTGCCGAACTTTCTCTTCTAAAACAGTGGTAAATTGCGCAACAGGGATATCTGACCAACGCTGACGGCTACGAACTTCAGACACGATGCTCATGATGATCGTTTCGTACAAGATGGTATCTCGCCACAAACCGTTAATAGTAATTCTTAACTGGCTTGAGCCATCAGCCATGGCTTTGTTATGGAAAGAGACATCGCTTTGTGGGTTGAAACGGAAATGGCGCAGTGCATCAACAAAGTCAGGATTCAGGTAAGGCGCGACACGCTTAATATATTCAATTTCTTCTTGCGTAAATTGAATATCTTGCAGTTTAAGGACTTCGGCTTTTACCTCAGGCAAAAGCTCAGAAAGGTCTTCCTCACTGCGCACGATAAACTTATATGACACCATCGCATCAGGGTAAAGCGCTGTTACAGCACTCATCATATTGACTTTGTAGACATCGAAATCCAAAGCGCTTTGAATGATGCGGGAAGAAAATAGTTTGGTGGTCATTAGGTGCCCTTCTACATGCCCTTCCTGGGTATATAACTTTTTGTTACTAACTAATTTGCGTAAACAATAAACACCCATCTATAGTTTGTCAACTTTTGTTACTAACCACTCATTTTTATAAGGTTTTTTTGTCTAGAATTCGAACAAGAATTGTGAATAAGTCAGAGTCATCCGTAAATTTATGCTCAAACCGTATTACGAACACTACCAAAAACGTTTCTAACAACTCGTTACTTACCCATTGATTGACCACTTGTTATGCGCTAGATTATTTACAAATCAATATTAGGACCCAACCATGATCGTATCTGTCGACATTATTCCATTCAGGCTATCTGGCTGTGCCGATAAGGGATTGGAAGTGTTGTTGATTAAACGTTCAAATCCAAATCGGCCATACCATGGAGTCTGGGCACTACCGGGCGGATTTGTCTTTGATAAAGACTTAACCAGTGAAGGCGGACGCCCGGCCGATGAAAACTTTGAAGCGGCGCGTCGCCGAATTTGCCGTGAGAAAATCCATACCTACCCTCGCCATTTTAGCGAAGCGTTTATCGACGGTGATCCAAAGCGCGATCCAGAAGACTGGAGCTTAAACATTACGCACTACGCCTTAGTTGATCGTAACAATGTAGAGCAAATAAATAATGCAGGTGTACCGGAATGCCAACTTAAATGGTTTTCGCTACAGGCTATTCTCAATGGAGAAGAGACTCTCGCATTTGATCATCAAAAAACCATTGAAAAAGCGTGGCAAAAGCTTCGTGCATCCATTGAATACACATCGGTTCTTTTGTTTGCATTAGACAAAGAGTTTTTGGTTGCGGACATCATTTCTGCTTATCAAGAGTTTGGTATTGATATCAGCCGAATGACGATTAAGCGCCGCTTGATAGATTCAGGCGTACTAAAACCCACTAATAAAGTCGCTTCAACCAACAAAGGCAAAGGTGGAAAACCCGCAATGGTATATACGCTGACTAGCGACGAAGTAACCTTTTTTCAAAACTGTTTGCGTGGATAAACGCAGACAATCAGACAGACAAGGAGTCTGCCATGACTGTTCGAGTAAACTATCAAACTACAGCAGTGATCGACGTTGATCCAGAGAAAGGCTTTAGTGAGTTATGTCCAGATGAACTGCCCGTTGCAGGTGCGTTGGAAATCGTACCGGAACTTTTGAACAATCATGCCAAAGGCCGATTAAAACTGGTCAGTCGTGACTTACACCCACCAAAAGCAAAGTGGGATGCAGAATCGCCATCCAATATGCTTGAGCCCGTTGGTTTACCGAATGTGGATATAAAGTGGAACCGTCACTGTGTGCTTGGCACAACAGGTTCTGAGCTGCTAGATGGCTTACCACCCGTGTTGGACTACGATTTTCAAGTTAATAAAGGTATGGATCCTGACGCACACCCTTACGGTATTTTTTTCCATGATATTGCCGACACCAAAACGACAGGCGCGCATGAATTTCTAAAGTTCAACGGGATTGATACCTTAGTTATCGGTGGCCTTGCCTTAGACTTTTGCGTGAAAAAATCCGTCATGCAAGCGCTGGAACTTGGCTACAATGTGGTAGTTAATCTTGCTTCAACTCGTGCGGTGCTGCCTGATAATGTAGAGAATGTGCTGACAGAGCTCAGAGATAATGGCGCATTATTTGTCGAAAAAGCGGACGACATCATCGTAGAAAAGTTCGCTTAGAAACGATAGTAACCGAGAAGGATTTCACCATGCATCAACATGAAAAATTGAATTACGTTGAATTTGGTTCCACTAATGTCAGTGCGACCAAACAATTTTTTGAGCGTGCTTTTGACTGGAGCTTTACCGATTATGGTCCAGAATATTCTGCATTTTCAGGACAAGGGTTGGATGGCGGATTCTTCAAATCTGAGTTTATAAACCAAACCGCAAATGGTGGCGCACTTTTAGTATTTTATAGCTCAGACATTCAGGCCACTCAGACAAAAGTAGAGCAGCATGGTGGAAAAATTATCCGCCCTATTTTCGAATTCCCCGGCGGCTGTCGATTCCACTTCACTGAACCGAGTGGAAATGAATTCGCAGTATGGTCAGAGAGCCATTAAGTGATCACAAATCAACAACACACCATCAACGTGAGCCCAAGCTAGCCAGATCCGGAACTGGCATTACATTTCTGGTTGACCTCATCCTTGGTTTAATTCACTGTTAGCGCAACAATTAATCGATGAGGCGCTAGACCTCGACCAAGGATGTCAAATGACTGCCGTCAGTTTTTTTCGCTTACTCTGCCTTGCTGCTATTTGGGGTGGCTCGTTTCTGTTTATGCGAGTCGCCGCCAACACATTCGGGCCGGCTTACTTAATCGAATTTCGAGTTACATTTGCCGCCGTCGCTTTGTTATTGATCGCCGTATATTTGAAGAAGAAACTCACGTTAACTGCGCATACTAAACACTTCTTTATTATTGGCTTATTCAATAGCGCAGTTCCATTTTTACTCTTTGCGTACGCAGCCCAGACACTGAATGCATCAACTTTAGCAATATTGAACTCAACCGCCCCAATATGGGGAGCACTAGTTGGCTTTGTTTGGTACCGCAGCCCACTCACAGCGAAATCTGTTCTCGGTATGCTAATAGGCATTGGAGGCGTTGCAGTCTTGGTCGGCTTAGATACTTCAACCATAGGTGAAGAAGCCATGCTCCCTATTGCCGCCAGTTTGATGGCTTCTTTCAGCTATGGCATTGCTACCAACTACACTAAAAATGCGCCACAAGTGCCTGCTTTTGACAATGCTCACGGCAGCATGTGGGCGGCGGTTATTTGGGTACTGCCGCTGCTACCATTCTTACCAATGCGTGCAGAACCAAGTCATTTCGAATGGAGCTCTGTTGTCACGCTCGGCGTTGTATGCACAGGGTTCGCTTATTTGCTCTATTTCCGCTTAGTTTCTGATATCGGCCCAGCGTCAGCACTGACTGTCACTTTTCTTGTTCCTGTTTTTGGTATCTTATGGGGCTACTTGGTGCTAGATGAGCCCGTCGGCTCTAACACCATCATAGGAACAATTCTAGTGCTTAGCGGCACTATGCTAGTCACCGGTTTCTCCCCAACAGCAATGCTCGCGAAGAGAAAACGAAGCGTGGCTTAATCAGCCTAATATAACTTCCACACCTCGCTTTTTGATTTGTTCAAGGTCGCTTTTCGGAGCGGCTTTGTCAGTCAGCAGCACTGATATTTCGTCAGTCTTACCAATTGATGAGGGATAAATTTGCCCAAATTTACTAGAATCCGTTAGAACAATATTGCGCCTTTTTTTCGCAATGATGGTTTCTGCGATCTCAGCGCGCATCATGTCGCGGCTAGTAAAGCCAGTGTCTTGATGGAAGCCGTCAATACCCAAGAAGGCCGTGCTGAAATGAATGTTCTCAATACACAACTTAGTCAGCGGTCCGACCAAGCTCTCGCCTTGGTGCTGATACACGCCACCAAGCAAGATAATGTTGGCAGAAGTGTTACGGATGAGATGGGCGATATACGCCGATGGCGTAATAATGGTCACATCGCCGCGCTCAGCCAATGTCCGAGCCAACAACGCATTGGCACTGCCTCCTTCAATCAGCACTGTCTCATTCGATGCGACCAAATCCGCAGCTTGGTTTGCGAGCGATTGTTTAATATCGAAACGTACTTCTAGGCGGGCATCAATGTCATCACTTTGCAAAGCGGTAGCTGCGCCGTGAACGCGCTTTAGGTAGCCCTGTTGCTCCAGAAAGTTCAAATCCTGTCTGATGGTCACGCCCGACACGCCAATGATGTCAGAAAGCTCCGTGACTTGAACGCGTTTACGGTCGTTCACTAATTGCAGAATTTCATTTTGTCTTGGGTTCACAGGTTCGCTCCTTATTGATGAGCTTACAGTATACTCACCTGATGTTTCATATGAAAAGAACTTGAAAGTAAAAAGGAAAAAACGCGTGGTCTGATTAGCCAAGCTGTACCTTGCGAATATCGCTCCCATCAACAGATAATAGGGCAACGAAAATGGGATGTAGGGGTTAACTCCCTACATCCCAACAACGATAGAGACTAGGATAAAAGTAATGGAAGAAATTTACTTCGCAGGCGGCTGCCTTTGGGGCGTGCAAGAATTTATGCGCCACCTTCCGGGCGTAATCAACACAGAAGCCGGGCGAGCAAATGGCACAACGGATAACACTCAATCCGAATACGATGGCTACGCAGAGTGCGTGAAAACCCAGTTCGATGCTGAGCAAGTTTCGGTTGAAACTTTAATGGGGTATTTGTTTGACATAATCGACCCTTACAGCGTTAACAAGCAAGGTGAAGACGTAGGTGAGAAGTACCGTACTGGTGTTTATAGCCAAAACGAACAGCATCTCACCATCGCGAAAGCGTTTATCGCAGCACGACCGGACGCCGACAAGATCGCCGTAGAAGTACTGCCACTCACAAATTATGTACCAAGTGATGATGAGCACCAAGACAGACTCACAAACTTTCCGAATGATTACTGCCACATCCCATTAGATTTACTACATAAATACAGGGATAACTCGTAACCATTCAGTCAGCATCGCTTTAAAAGGCAAGATGCATATCAGTTTAAATCGATGCCTTCCACTAATGACAATGTCATTTCTGCCGCCGATATTTCCTTACAACCCGACGAGTTTTGTCCGCACCACAACGGTGTGAATTCATCTCGGTTTTGCTTTTCCATAAGCGCTCTTAGTTGAGCCATTTCAATGGAGGCGTATGGGAATTTCGGCGCAAACTCACTGATGTAGCCTAGCTCCGACATCGCGCGATTCACAATGCCTCTCGCTGGTCGGCCCGAGAAAACATTGGTCACAGCGGTATGTTGCGCGCGTTCACTGGCAATGGCATATCGATGTAAAGACGATGTTTTCGCCTCATCACACAACAAATAGGCGCTGCCAACTTGAACGGCACTCGCTCCTAATCTCAACGCGGCTTCCACCCCACTTCTATCAGCGATTCCGCCTGCAGCAATAACAGGCAAATTCACCCGTTTGGCGATTTGTGGTAATAACGCCATCAAACTTAATTGAGTAGTTAAATCATCCGATAAAAACATACCTCGGTGTCCACCAGCCTCCAAGCCTTGGGCGATAATACCGTCAACGCCTTTTGCTTCTAGCCAAAGTGCTTCGTCCACCGTAGTCGCTGACGAAAGGATCTTCCCTCCCCACCCTCTAATTCGAGCTAACAGATCATCGTCTGGCAAACCAAAGTGGAAACTGATCACTGGCGGTGCAAATGGTTCAATCGCGTCAGCAATATCAAGATTGAAAGGCATCCTTGTCAGAGCGTTTGGCTGAGCCTGAACGGTTGCATCAACCTCGGAAAAATACGGTTGCAGCGTTTTTTGCCACTTTTCGTGCTTGTTGGCGTCATACTCCGGCATTTCATGGCAAAAGAAATTGAGGTTAAACGGTCGGTTAGTTGCCTGCTTGATAAGTTGAAGTTCTTTTACGATGGCGTCTTTGTTCAGCATTCCACAAGGTAACGAGCCAAGCCCGCCAACATTACTGACGGCTATGGTCATTTGGCTGTCTTGCGCACCGGCCATTGGCGCTTGAATAATCGGTAACTCTGTTCCCAAAAGTGTATTAAATACCTTGTTTATCATGCTCTTTCCTTGAAAACTTAACCTTTACCTGTGATGGATCTGCGCCATCGTTATCCAGACTAGACTTTCACATGATTAACCGCTTATAAAGTTAAAGTGATGCATTTGTGCGCTATGCACTTTTGATAGAAATGACAAAGGGAGCCTATGGCTCCCTTAATATGCTGAATAACAAGAATCAAAGTGACTATCGTACGACATCTGATTCAAGCTCTAGCTCTGCTACAGACAGCATGGCAAACTCTTCCTCGGCGGTTGATGCCACCAGTTTGTTGCGGCTGTATAACCCATAATAAACACCACCGATAAGAAACAATCCCATTGTCATGAAAAAGGCTGAGGGATCAAAAGCATAAACACCTGTCATTGCGATCAAAGAAAGCACCAGAGAAATACTCGAAGTAATTATCCCACCAGGCGTTTTATATGGACGAGTTAATTCCGGCTGTTTAATTCGCAATAAAATATGGCTCAAGGACATTAATGCGTACGATACAGTCGCACCGACAACAGCCATCGCCAAGATTAAGTCCCCCTCACCCGTAAGTGAAACCAAGAACCCAAAAACGCCCGGAACCAAAAGCGCACGAGAAGGCACTTTTTTGTCACTGGTTAATGACAAAGTTTGCGGTAAATAACCCGCGCGGGAAAGCGCAAACACCAAGCGACTGTAACCATAAATGATTGAAAAGAAAGAAGCGATAAGGCCAGCCAATCCAAGTAAGTTCACGGCCATTGCTACCGTTGAATTGCCCGTAAGCTTTAGGGCGTCAACTAATGGCACCGCGCTATCGCCTATGACCTTTGAGCCAACCGCACCAGCCAAAAGGACGACTACGAGAGTTGCGGTTAGCAATAAAAACAGCATCGCACCAATGATGCCTTTGGGAACATCTTTTGCCGGATTTTTTGCCTCCTCTGCCGCTAAAGGCACACCTTCAACCGCAAGAAACAACCACATTGCAAATGGCAACGCAGCCCATACGCCATACCACCCAAACGGCAAGATTTCTGTTGCCTGAGCCGTCGCCGGAGCAATATCGAATAAGTTATTAACATCAAAGTGACCAATAAGCACAGCAGCAGTAATGAGAATAGCTAGCACAGCCAAACCGCTGATGACCATCATCACTTTGAGAGCTTCGCCAACACCTGCCATATGAATAGCGATAAAGACGGCGTAGAAAAGTGCGTAAACAACAGGGCCATCGATACCAACCAATTCATTCACGGCTGAGCCAATAAAAATCACTATCGCAGCAGGCGCGAGCGTATATTCAATCAAAACTGATAAGCCAGTGAAAAAGCCGCCTGTCGGCCCCATCGCCTGTCTTGCGAAGCTGTAACCACCACCCGCAGCAGGAATAGCCGCAGACATTTCAGCTAAAGACAATACTAGCGTGAAATACATTACTGCCATCGCGATAGCAGCAATAAGAAAGCCTCCCCATCCTGCTTGAGCGATGCCAAAGTTCCAACCGGCGAAGTCACCAGATATAACATACGAGACACCTAAGCCAGCAAGTAAAATCCAACCTGCGGTGCCTCTTTTTAGCTGCCTTTTGGCCAAGTACTCCTGATGTTTAGACATAGTAAATCCTTCTACTTTGATGAAATTAAAAAGTTGTCGCTGTGTTTATCTTCAACGCTTGCGCCACTTGGCTCATTGATATCTGAGCGATCTTTCAGATTCACTCCTGACAGTTGTAATTTTCGAGCTTCCTTGAGCAAGTAAAATGCGCGTTCACAGGCATCGTCATAGTTGAGCCCCTGAGGGCGCACATTGGAAATGCAGTTTCTTTGGGAATCTTTAGAGCCTCGTTTAGCCCCCCAAGTGAGATACATCCCCATGCTATCCGGAGAGGTTAGCCCGGGCCTCTCTCCAATTAAAACCAGCACGGCCTTGGCGTTAAAACATTCACCAACATCATCCCCTACCGCTACTCTTCCTTGCTTTACGATTGTGATAGGTGCGAATTTCCATTGATGTTCATCATCAGCGCTTAAAAGAGAAATCAATCGAGTAACCATAGGCACGGCATGGTTTTGAATTGCGACGGAAGAAAGTCCATCAGCAATAACAATCGCAAGATCAATGTCAGTGTTATGCTCATTTGCTATCAAGTTGAGCGTTTGCCAAGAAGATTCATCAAGCAGCCTTCCTAAATCGGGCCTTTGCAGGTACATAAGCCGGTCACTCACTTGACTGCTCACTACCACTGGAGGTTCTAAGGTATTTTCAAGAATCGAGTAAGAGTCCGACAAACCAGCAACGAGAGACTCAATATTCAAACTGCAATGCACTGCATCCATAGCTTGGGCATGATCCAGCTGAAATGAGAGTAACTCGTTGGTTGGTACACTGTTTCCGCTGCGACCCAGAGCGATCCGAGCAGAGGTGAAGTCGCGTAACTTGCCCCAAGGGCTGTGTGTGACAACTCCAGACTCATCTTGTGGGGACTGAGCAATGGTGATTACTTTACCCATGAGAATACCCCTTATTCAGTTGGTTAATTGCTCCCAAAAACGAGCGAGAGATTTGCTCACTTAACCGAACGTCTTGCACGCTCTCGAAAATCTGCATCTCCATTAACCATTTTTCAAACTCTGGTGCTGGCTTCAAACCGAGTACTTTTCTTGCGTAAAGGGCATCGTGAAATGAGGTAGTTTGATAGTTGAGCATGATGTCATCAGACCCTGGAATACCCATGATGAACGAGCACTCGGCCACACCTAATAGTGTCAGCAAGTTATCCATGTCATTCTGATCGGCATAGGCATGATTGGTGTAACAGATATCGCAACCCATAGGTAAACCAAGCAACTTCCCACAGAAATGATCTTCAAGCCCAGCACGAATGATCTGTTTGCCATCAAACAGATACTCAGGGCCAATAAACCCAACGACAGTATTAACCAACAAAGGATCGAACTGTTTCGCGACAGCATAAGCACGGGCTTCACAAGTCTGTTGATCGACCCCATGAAATGCATTCGCAGACAGCGCTGTACCTTGTCCGGTTTCAAAATACATCACATTGTTTCCTACGCTACCTCGATTCAAAGACAGCGCGGCTTCATGGGCCTCTTTCAAAATCGACAAGTCGATTCCGAAGGTATCATTCGTCCCTTGCGTGCCGCCTATCGACTGAAAAACGAGATCGACTGGTGCGCCCATTTCAATGGCTTCGATCGTGTTCGTTACATGAGTTAACACACAAGACTGAGTCGGTATTTGATAGTGTTGAATCACCTCATCCATTAAGTTCATTAACTTGATAGCTTGAGGCACATTATCTGTTGCCGGATTGATACCGATAACCGCATCGCCATTTCCGTACATCAGACCATCAAAAATGGTCGCTGCGATACCGTTGAGAGAATCAGTGGGATGATTCGGCTGTAAGCGAGTAGACAGGCGACTCGGCAAACCTATCGTATTCCGAAAAGCCGTGACAACTTGGCATTTTTTAGCAACGAGAATCAAATCCTGGTTGCGCATAATCTTACTGACTGCGGCCACCATTTCTGGTGTTAAACCTTGACGAATTTTAGCCAACGTTTCACCATCGGCTTCTTCACTCAGCAGCCAATTTCGAAAATCTCCGACCGTCAAGTGCTCAATCTGCTTAAAGGCTTCAAGGTCATGCGTATCGATAATTAGGCGAGTGATATCGTCGCTTTCGTATGGAATAACCGCCTCGTTAAGAAACGTTTTAAGTGGTAACTCAGACAGCGCCATTTGTGCGACTACACGTTCTGCCGCTGACTGAGCACAAACCCCGGCTAACGCATCGCCTGAGCGCTCCGGTGTCGCTTTCGCCATCAAGTCAGCTAATGACTTAAAGGTATAGACTTTACTTCCTTGTTGCCGACGATAAGTTGCCGTCATTGCTCTTCCTCTTCACTATTTGGTTCGCTTTTTGCTGAACTATCAATAAGCTTTAAGAAAGTATTGCCAAATGTGTTCCGTAGCGTTATCAAAAACTGGCAACATTTATAAACCAATAATAAACAATGAGTTATGTAAATACTGCTCCAACATGACTCACAAAAAAGGAATGAGCATCACAAGGATGAGTAACCAAATGCCCCAAACTGCACCAATGCTGTGCATCCATCACACTAAGGATGCAAACCAACAAGCTGCGAGTCTGATAAACTGGCAACAGGAATATGACCAACTCAGCGATGGTCGATTTTTAGGTCAAATTCGAGAACGACGATTTCCCAATTTCCACGTGTTTCGTGAAGACAGTAACCGCTCGCTAAGACAGCAATGCAGGGTTGAAGAGGGAGGTATTTGGTTGGGTTTGAGTGCGGAAAATAAGCCGCTACACCTAAATCACAGTCAGTTTAATTCAAGCCAACTTTTGCTTAGGCAAGGTGGCGCTGATTTTGAGTTAATGACACCGGAGCAGTTTTCTATCTATGGAATAGTGCTCGACAAAAACTTCGTTCACATCATAGAAAATCAACTTGAGCTTGGGAGTATCCAAAACAACACATTACACTTAACGGGTTTGACGGAAAAACACATTCAACAACTTAAATACTACTTAGGCACGTTACTTGGTTCCGCCGAGCCAAGATGGTCTGAAACCACACATCAAGCAATCTTAAAAGATATTGTGCTGGAGTTGTTCTCACTCAGTTCACTGCACACGAGCCATCCGATATCAATCTCTCATCGTCAACACGTGATGCACCGTATAAAACAACAGCTACAGGATCTAGACTACCGTACACCGATAACCGTCAGTGAACTGTGTGACGCAGTACACGTCAGTCGTCGCACACTACAGTACACCTTTGAACATTGCTGTAATACTTCCCCAAAGCAGTTCATACATCGAATGCGCTTGAATCAAGTACGTAGAGTGCTACAAAGCCCTGAAGATAATCGAACAATTGCAGAAATCGCTTTTGACTTTGGTTTTTTCCATCTCGGGCAGTTCAGTCAAAGCTACAAGCGGCTATTTGGTGAGACGCCAACTGAAACGAGAAAATGGGAGCCCAGCAAATAAAATGACAGGCAGTATATTCTTTCAGATCCTGCGTTGGGGCCATGTTATGCAGTCGCAATGATTTGCTGAAACTTAGCATGAAGCTCTTCAAGTGCCGCTTCAACATCCGGTTCTGCACGGCTCAAGTGCGAGATTAACGTCATAAAATAGCAGTCAAAAATCAGCGGTATTTTTCCCTCAAGGACGGAGCTTCCGTTTACAGATTGAAACAAAGCTTGGTTAAACGACTGATAATAATCCAAATCCCAAATCACTTCTTTCAACAAAGCTCGGCTCAGCTCAACGTTCGCAAAATAGTAGCGATAGTATTTCTCCGTCAGCGCCAAACCAATGTCGATATCGGTTTTACCTTCCACACTGACTAGCGTTTCTTGGCTGATCTGTTGCAGTTGCGCCAGCATCCCTTCGCGCAAAATCGACAGTTTAGTCGGGAAATGGCTAAACACTGTACCATCGGCTACTCCTGCTTCTCTCGCTATCTGCCTTGTGGTCGTCATGTCATAGCCATTTTGAGCAAAAGATGCCCATGCGGCTTTTAGAATTTTATCTCTGGTTTGTTGTCGCTTCGTCATTGATGTGTCTGCTTAATGAGCCTGAAAGGATCATACCTTGCGTGGTTGAGATTGACAAATTGAGCGCGCTCATTTATAAAATTGAGCACGCTCATTTTATATAAAAACAAAAGGAATCGCTCATGTACGTATTAAACAAACTAGGCCAAGGATTGATTTTCTTCCCGACCATCTTCTGCTTTTCGTATATTTTAAGACCGATATTAATGGTCATCCTTATTCCAGGAGGACTCGCACTTTTGGCGTTAATCGGTGGCGCAGAAGTCAGAGCAGAACTCAAAGCCATGCTGCTTGAGGAGTTTTTTGGCGTTAGCCCATCGCACACCACCTCGAAAAAGGCGTGAGTGCGCTACAAACGTTGGCAAGGCTAAGTAAAAAAGAAAACGCGCAGATATCGAGATCTCAATACCTGCGCGTAGATGTGGTGAAAATAAGACTGGCGTTAGTCAGTATTCATGTTCTGACCAATTCGCCATAAAACGCCGCTAGGGTCAAACAAACAACATTCGCGCATGCCCCAAGGTTGCTCGACCAGCTCAGTCAAACGCGAACCAAATTCTTCATGACCCACTTTGGATAAGTGCTGATGCCAGCTTTCTGCGTCTTCTACGAGCAAGTGCATCATGAAGTTATTACCGTGTTCTGGCTCATAAAAATTCTGTAAAAGAAACGCGCAGCTACCTTGAGAGAAGTATGCTACATCACCGAAGTCCGATGCCATTTCAAAGCCAATCGCCTCATAAAAACGTTTTGATAGCGCGTAATCTTTCGCCGGAACAAATGATTTGATTTCAACAATATTGAGGTTTTCCATTTCCAATTTCCTAAGCCTTTTTCCATAAAACTGACTGACGTAATCTCGCTCTATGCCTTCTATTCGCCTTGCGTAATCTGCTGTGATGACAGTGGCACACACTCTGCCATTTGCGTTTGTAACCACGTGATAAATTTATGTTCGAGTTCTGTACGCTTTTTATCTTGACTCAATAAAACGTAATTGCAACTTGATGGAGAAAACCCAAATGGTGCGACCAAATTACCACGCTTAATATCGTCCATGACAAAAGGATACGATCCCATTGCGACGCCTAAGCCATCCACCGCTGCTTGTATGCAAAAATAAAAATGCGCGAATGATTGCTGAGTGTTGCCGTTGAAAGTTTCACAACGTGTTGATTGCTGCCAATCCGCCCAAGCATTCGGTCTGGTTTGGCTATTCAACAATCGAGCTGCTTTCAAATTGTCTTTAATGGATTGCCAATACTCAGGAGAAAATACCGGCCCCACCCACTCTTCCACAAGAATGGTTTTGTCGTAATCGTGATGCTGCGCAAAATCGTCTCGACGAATCGCCATCGAAAGCCCAGTTGCTCCTAATGTTACCGGGCCACCAGCCGTCGACAAACGAACATCAGCACGGTGTTCATCATTAAACGCGGCCAACCTTGGCATCAACCAGCGCATGGTTAATGTCGGTTCACAAGACACTTCAAGATGCTGATGCTTCTCTTGAATAAGCGTATTCACGCCTGTTTCTAGCGTTTGGAATGCCGTTTCTGTGTATGTCTTGAGTAATTCGCCTTCCGCCGTCAACACGACTTTCCTGCCCTCTTTGAAGAACAAAGGTTGAGACAGATATTGCTCAAGTTGCTTGATCTGCTTACTCACGGCTCCGTGGGTAATGTTCAGTTTGTCAGCCGCTTCAGTGTAGCTTGAAGAACTCGCCGCAACGTGGAAGACATAAAAAGATTTCAGGTAACGCATCTGTGAGTTTTTCTCACCAATATGGGAATGTTTTTCGATTATAGTCAGTAATAAAGACGCCTACAATTCCGCTACATCCCAGACTTC
Organism: Vibrio sp. 2033; assembly: GCF_033339735.1. Lineage (NCBI taxonomy): Bacteria > Pseudomonadati > Pseudomonadota > Gammaproteobacteria > Vibrionales > Vibrionaceae > Vibrio > Vibrio sp. 2033. Next base: position 38,180 of record NZ_JAWOVC010000012.1, on the reverse strand, counting down.
ATCATTCAAACAGGAAATCGATATGGAATTTGTAACTCTTGCGTTATTAGGTGTGCTTATTGTTATTAGCCCTGGCGCAGACTTTGTTTTGGTATTAAGAAATAGCTTAAATCAAGGACGAAAAGCAGGCGTATACAGTGCGATTGGTATCAGCATGGCGATAAGCATCCACATCGCTTACTCCATGCTGGGGATCAGTTACTTAATTTCACAAAATGAATGGTTGTTTAATCTCGTGCGCTATCTTGGGGCCGCTTATCTTGTCTACCTTGGGATTAAAGGAATATTCTCCTCGCAACCTGCATCAAACTCAGAAACCGTTCAACAGAGCGAGTATTCAATGTGGCGATTTTTCATGCAGGGGTTTCTGTGTAATTTACTCAATCCCAAGACGATGCTGTTTTTTCTGAGTATTTTTAGCCAAGTGATTTCTCCCGACTCTAGTCAGCAACACATCGCCTTGTTCTACGGGATTTATATGATTGCGCTGCATGGTATTTGGTTTTCTATCGTTGCTGTTTTATTCACGTCATCCCAGCTACAAGCTTTCTTGTTGAAGATTAAGCATCGACTCAATCAAGCATGTGGGGCGGGATTGATCATTTTCGGCGCGATGCTGGGCTTAAAGGTGTAGTACGCTTGCGGTCCGATTACCCCAATTCAAATTGATCATTGAACAAGTGGCAGTAATCAAATAAAAATCTACACTATCAATACTTTAAATTAGAAAAAAACAGCCAACGTGCGCTGGCTGTTTCGATACAGTTAATGGATGACCCGAGCGTCCCCTTTAAATAACTGAGACAGATCGATAGTGAATATCGTCACTGTCGGACGTTTAGGCAGAGCATTTTCGATCGAAAACTCTGGCCCAGCTGGAACGAGGGGGAAGTGAATAGCAGTCGGCCACGTTGACGAAGCTTCATTACCGCCCGGCTCAGATATTGAGAAAGAAAACGCAGGTAAACGGGTCATAACACTTACCTCAAATGACTGATTAGCGGGCTCAAGCGAGCCCGCTTAGGTTTTGCAATGTTATTGTTATTTTAACGCTTATTTAATCACTAACGATTGATGACGTTAGATATCAAGTTCTTTGTCTTCAACGTGGTTGGTGATCATCGCTTCAGTGGTGATCATCAAGCCAGCAACAGACGCTGCGAATTGAAGCGCTGAACGTGTTACTTTCGCAGGGTCCAAGATGCCCATTTCGATCATGTTGCCGTATTCACCTGTTGCAGCGTTGTAACCGTAATCGGAGTCACCAGCTTTGACAGCGTTCGCCACAACAGAAGCTTCGTCACCTGCGTTAGTTGCGATTTGACGAAGAGGCTCTTCCATTGCACGTAGCGCAACTCGGATACCCACGTTTTGGTCATCATTGTCGCCTTTTAGATCCGCCAATTCTTTCGCGATCTTAGTTAGGGCAACACCACCACCAGCAACAATACCTTCTTCAACCGCTGCGCGAGTAGCGTGTAGTGCATCGTCCACGCGATCTTTCTTCTCTTTCATCTCAACTTCGGTTGCAGCGCCGATCTTGATCACCGCTACGCCGCCAGAAAGCTTCGCAACACGTTGTTGAAGCTTGTCTTTATCGTATTGAGAGGTGGTTGTTTCGATTTGTTTTTCAATCGAAGCCACACGATCAGCAATCGCACTTGCTTCTGCTGCACCACCCACAATGGTTGTTGTGTCTTTGGTGATGGTCACTTTCTTCGCACTACCTAGTTGCTCTAACGTTGCTTTTTCGAGCTCTAGGCCGATTTCTTCAGAGATGACCGTACCAGCAGTTAGTACCGCAATGTCTTCCATCATCGCTTTACGGTTGTCACCAAAGCCAGGCGCTTTCACCGCGGTCGCACGCACGATGCCGCGCATGTTGTTCACAACCAATGTCGCTAGCGCTTCACCTTCGATGTCTTCAGCAATGATCAATAGCGAGCGAGAAGATTTCGCCACTTCTTCTAGTACAGGCAATAGCTCGCGGATGCTGCTGACTTTTTTGTCCACCAATAGGATGTAAGGGTTGTCTAGCTCTACGCTGCCATTTTCTTGGTTAGTGATGAAGTATGGCGACAAGTAACCGCGGTCAAATTGCATACCTTCAACCACAGACAATTCGTTGTTTAGACCTTGGCCTTCTTCAACCGTAATCACGCCATTGCGACCCACTTTCTCCATCGCTTCTGCAATGATTTCACCGATCGCGCGATCGCTGTTTGCAGAAATGCTACCCACTTGGGTGATGGATTCTTTGTCGCTGCATGGTTTAGACATTTCACGTAGTTTCTCAACCGCCGCTTCAGTGGCTTTGTCGATACCACGTTTTAGGTCCATTGGGTTCATGCCAGAGGCTACCGCTTTAAGACCTTCATTGATGAAAGATTGCGCCAGTACGGTAGCGGTCGTTGTACCGTCCCCCGCTTCATCATTCGCTTTGGACGCCACTTGTTTCACCATTTGTGCGCCCATGTTTTCGAACTTATCTTTCAGTTCGATTTCTTTCGCTACAGACACGCCATCTTTGGTGATGGTTGGCGCGCCGTAAGATTTATCAAGCACAACGTTGCGGCCTTTCGGGCCTAGTGTCACTTTTACTGCGTCCGCCAGTAAGTTCACACCTTTCAGCATTTTTTGACGTGCGTCATTAGCAAATAATACGTCTTTTGCAGCCATGGTTATCTCCTCAAAAAACTACTACAAAAATAATTACTCAACGATTGCTAACACATCAGATTCGGACAGAATTAAGTATTCTGCGCCGTCAATTTTCTCGGTTTTCACGCCGTAACCGTCATTGAAAATGATTTGGTCGCCCACTTTGACTTCCATCGCAGCGCGTTCGCCATTTTCAAGACGTTTACCTAAACCAACAGCAATGACTTTCCCGCGGTTTGATTTTTTCACCGACTGAGAAGTTAAAACGATTCCCCCTTCAGATTTATTTTCCACCTCTTGTCTTTCAACAATTAGCTTGTCATTTAAAGGACGAATTTTCATTTTTAAGTGCCTCCTACTTGGAACCAAAAATAAAAGACAAAATAAACATCAAGATGGATTTGCGAGTCGACAGCTCGCTTTCGATGAAAATAATAAGGTCGAAAAATTAGAGTTCAAGAGGTGAATTTGATAAAAATTTTTTATTAAATTAAATAAAATTTTCTATCGAATTATCGCATTCACAACCACTTAGCATCTCTTTATGATGGAAAATGTGCTCAATCAAATCTAGAGTGGTTACGTACTCTTAAAAAGGATAATCAAACAATGAAAAAGGCCGTATCTCTATTTCTTGCAACGTTATGCGTTGGCTTCCTCTCACCCAACGTGTCAGCTTCTGAACGCGCTGAACAAGGTTGGCAATTGATTGACGAGGGCGCGATGATTGTCGATGTGCGCACGCCGCAAGAGTTTTCTGAAGGGCATTTGGATAATGCCGTCAACTTCCCTTTATCTGAACTTGATAAACATTTTCAAGACGTCGATAAAGATCAAGCTATCGTGTTGTACTGTCGCAGTGGTAACCGCTCTGGCAAAGCGTATCAATACTTACAATCGCAAGGCTTTACGAATCTGCACAATGCAGGTGGCTTTGAAGAACTACAAGACGCCAAATAGTCGTCTCCGTTCTAATATACAAAGTAAAAGCACAGAGCGCGTCGCAAGCGTATTGTAACGCGCTCTGTTTCTAAATACTTATCTACAACAACTCTATTTTGGCCCTGCATCAAATTGAGTTAGGTTATCCGATATCTCGAGCCACGGCGCTTTCGACGCGACAAAAATATGGAAATCAGGCTTGTGAGAAGGTGTGTCATCCAAGATACCAAGGCGAATATTGACGATCCCATTGTTCTTTTTCGAATACAGACTTGATCCGCAGTGGCGACAAAAGCATAGCATGGTATTTTCGCTTTTCTGATAAGTTTGAATATCTTCTTTCCCTTGGATAATAAGCAGTTTATCCAACGCAATACCACCGGCAGATGAATAGTCAGAACCTGTGAACTTGCGGCATTCAGAGCAATGGCAATTTCCCATGTACTTAAATTCATCTGCCACTTCCAACTTTACCTTGCCGCACAGACATGAGCCTTTTAGTACTTCCATTTGAATTCCTTTTTGTTATGAATCTAATTGAATTAGATGGCTATCTCGACACCATGCCACTGCAATACGAAAAATTAAAGACAGGCAATACAGGTTTTCAAAAATGAAACGAAAATGTAAAACATTCCATTCAGAGGGAAGTGCGCTCGACACGTGAAAAATCGAGCTATTTTAGATACAAAAACACCAAGCAATAACGCTTGGTGTTTACCTCACAGAATGTCGCCTCAGAAAAGGCGCTTTCCGCTGTGCTTAAAAAATGCAGTGTTTAGTAAAGCTGGTCGCTTCGTTTGCAGTCCAGTCACCTTTCGGCTTATCTTTCAGGTTTTCACACCATTGCTCGCTGCCGACACCATCTTGCAGAACACAATGCTTTGCAAAGTCTACCGCGTTGTCTGCTGTCCATTCTGTTTTTGGCTTATCGCGCATGTCGTTACACCAGCCTTCAGTGCCCACTTCATCACTACAAGCGGTCAAAGCAGAAGCCGCCAACATCAGCATGACTAGTTTTTTCATAAATTTAAGGTTCCAGTTGCAAACAATAGTAAAATTAAACTCAATCTCTTCAACACATGCCCATTCAAGTGTCTGAATAAAGGCGTCACTAGCTGAAGTGACTTTTGTATCAACTATAACGAAATTATCAGTCTACGTGTTAAGACACCGAAAAATTATTGAGCGACTCTGTGTAAAGCGCGCCATTCTAAAAGCTATAGGCAGCGCGCTTTTGTTAGCTCACCAACCTTAAAAGAGCCAGTACCAAAGCACGCTAAACGCAGCTCTAATGCCATTTGTTCAAAGTGATCGACGACAGACTGCGTGCTGATCGTCGCAGCTTTTAATACCGCACCAGCTTGCCCAATGAGATTAGCACCCAAATGAATGGCTTTCGCCGCTTCAAGTCCGTTATGAACACCTCCCGAGGCGATCAAGGGTAATGTAGGATGCAGTGCGCGGATTTGAGCCAAACATGTTGCTGTAGGGACACCCCAATCGCGGAAAAGCTCGGCTGCACGCTGCATTTTCGGATTATCTTGGCAATACCCTTCAACCGCACTCCAGCTTGTGCCACCCGCGCCCGCAACGTCAATTGCATCCACACCAGCATCAATTAATCGCTGCGCAACGTGTCCGCTAATACCAAAACCGACTTCTTTGATAATGATAGGAACCTTCACGCGAGATTTAAGCATCTCAATTGCCTGGAAAACACCAACCCAATTGTGGTCGCCATTTTTCTGAAACGCTTCCTGCATTGGATTAACGTGCACAAACAAGGCATCGGCTTGAATCGCCTCAACCGCACGTTGCGCATTATCGAGTTTACCTTTATCGAGCAATTGAGCGGCTCCAAGATTGGAATACAATGGTACTTCTTTCGCCAACTCACGAATGGTTTTACCCAAGCCCGAATGCTGACTTTCTTCTAAGCTAATCCGTTGCGAGCCCACACCCATGGCAATACCTAATTCACTTGCTGCTTCAGCTAGACGACAATTGATCGTTTCTGCGTCTTTTGCTCCGCCAGTCATCGAGCTAATCAAAAACGGTAGCGCTAATTGATGACCAAGAAACTCTGTCGATAAATCGATCGCGTGAAAGTCACATTCTGGCAGCGCACAGTGTTCAAACTCGACAGACTCAAAACCCGCCGTTTTATGCTTCATGCTCATATCATGATGTAAAACAGCATCTAGGTGTAAATCTTTTCGGTTAGTTTGCGGAGCCATAATGTCACCCTAAAGTAAAACAGTCGCGCAGTATTGCGATCCTTATCAGTAACGTCAATGCGAATTTTGTGAATTTACCGGATTACTTTTCCGAAACGAGTAATGAATCTCGACTGCCCCTGACATTATAAGAAAAGAAACTCGCTTTCCGTTTTAAACAAGCCGGCAAGTTTCTCTTCAAATTGAGATAATCAGCGTACGATACCCATGATGAAAATGGATCACATTGCTCTGTAGTTTACTTTACGCTGTCCGACAGAATTAGCGACACAACAGTGCTTGTCGTCGTTGGTTCAAACTGTTCGGGATCATCACAGAATTGAATTTTTCCTTTTTCTTCTACATGGAACAGCGGTACAACTGAACTACCTTTGTGATGCGCTAAATAATCTTGATACGTGAAGTTATCGCTCAATTTCGTGTGTTTAACCTCTGCACCACGACTTAACATACTGGCTAGCTGGGTATAGCTTACATTGCCGCCCATCAGCAATTTACCATGGTACTCCTGAGCCACGGAGTGCTTCTCGCTGTCATTGCTGTTGGTTTTCACTTTTTGTAAGCAGTGAACTTTATCTTCCCCAAACTCGTCGACGAATTGCATGCAAGCCATAATGTTGAAATGCTGATCGGGCGTTAATGCAACCACTTGACCTATTCCTATCAAGTTCAAGTTGTCGTCCGCGTGACTAGAAATAGGGTTGCCGTAATAGTAATCCAGTCCCAACATACGAACCTGACTGATGTACTCCCAGTTTGAGTCAGTCATTAATACGCGACGGTCATAACGCGACAACGCCTGCCCTATTTCTCTTGCTACTCGGTTAGCACCAATCAACAAGAAGCCGCGTGGTGCTGGCTCTGCGACGCCCAATGTCAGCGCTACAGGACGTGCCGTCGCACTTTGTAACACGACCGTTCCTATAATCACCATGAAGGTCATAGGGACCAGTAAAATCGCTTCATCAATGCCGTATTCAGTCAATTTGATCGCGAAAAGAGACGAAATCGAAGCTGCAACAATACCGCGCGGTGCAACCCAAGACAAAAACAGCTTATCTTTAAGACGCAAGTTGCTGCGGAAGGTTGAAAGAAAAATCGATAACGGACGCGACACTAACTGCATAAATACAAACAACAATAACGCACCGCTACCTAGCGCAGCAAAATCATCCAGACTGATTCGAGCCGCAAGGAAGATGAACAATCCGGTGATCAGTAAAATGGTTAAATGCTCTTTAAAGTGCAGAATTTGCTGAATATTGATGTCTTTAGCGTTTGCGAGCCACATACCCATTACGGTGACGGTTAGTAACCCAGCTTCAGACTCAATGTGGTTAGAGACCGAAAATACACCTAGAACCACCATCAAAACCGCAAATGGCTGCAAATATTCCGGTAGCCAAGAACGACGCATGATCGTCGCAACTGCATAGCCTGAGGCCGCACCTAGCATGACACCGACAGCAATGATCGTCCCAAACACTTCGACGCTATTTATCGCACTGTGAGATACGATAAACTCGTAAACCATCACAACAAAAAGCGCACCGAGCGGGTCAATCAAAATCCCTTCCCAGCGCAAAATGTTAGCAAGCGTACTGTTAGGTCTTACGGTTCGTAGAAGTGGCACGATGACCGTCGGCCCTGTTACTACGGTTAAGCTGCCGAACAACATGGCAAGCTCCCAAGTAAAGCCGAGGAAATAGTGTGTTGCGATACTGGTCGCTGCCCACGAAATGATCGCCCCGATGGAAACAATGCTCCATACCGAACCACTCACGCCACGAATTTCTTTAAAATTTAAGGTCAAACTGCCTTCAAATAAAATCACTGCCACCGCCAAAGAGACCAACGGAAAGAGCAAATTACCTAATATCTCATCAGGATTTAACCACTGCATAAATGGCCCGACGATCAGCCCTGCCAACAACAAAAATAAAATCGCTGGCAAACGCAATCGCCAAGCTAACCATTGGCAACCTAAACCAATAACCCCAACCGCTGACAGCACCAGCGCTTCATTACCCACTTGCATCAATAATTACCTGTTTTTGTCTTTTTTCGCGTGAATGCGCTATACCCGAATACATTCAGCCTTACGGTCAAATAGAAACAACCGAACGTGCAAATCAAACGACTGACCTTCGATGACATCGCTACGAAACGCACATGTTTGAAGTCATTTGGCGATCGCATCAGAACTATGAATATAGTTGACCCCCAATGACTTAACGACTCATTTTTGTTCATCAGGTTTTAAAGTGGCACACAAGTGTGCGACTTTGTCGAATTCATCATTACGCATTGAGTTTCATTATGTAGAATGATTTCTAAAGAAAGCGCGGAACCTAGCACTATATGAGGCTAAGGCATAGAGCATGAACTAAGCTTTAGCGTAAGTGCTCAAAGTTAAGAATCGTGTGTCACGCGACGTACGCAAGGAGAAATGGATTGTACGTAATACTAGCACTGTTCATGGCGTGTCTCGCCATCCTCATCGGAGTGAAAGCCGCCAACCGAGCTGCACTTTTAGAAAAAGAACTAGCCAAACTTCGTGAGGAAGTCACATCACTACGAGCCAGTGTCCATGGGGGCTCAAACCAACAAGCGCACCAACAATTCAGCATCGAAAAAGACACACCATCTGTAGCGACGTCACCTCACATAGAATCACCACAGAAAGATGTCTCATCCTCTGGGGAACATGATCCAGCTACCAACCTAGACTTGGACCAGAGCGCTGCGAATCAAGGGTACGCCCAGACAAGAGAAGTGCAACTGGATGTTTTTAGTCAAGAAAATGAGTCATTCCTTCAGAGTAAAGTTCAGAGCCTGCTTAGCAACATTCAAGAAAATTGGTTGGTTTGGGTAGGCGCATTGGCCATGCTGATCGGTGGAGGTTATCTCGTACAGGTAATTGGTAGTCACATCCAGTTTTCGCCATTTATGCGAGTGTCCTTTGCCTTTGTGCTCTCATTACTTATGGTGCTTGTTGGCGAGTGGTTTCACCGTAAAGAACAACAGAATCCGCAACGGGCAGCACGAGCCCAAGGTTTTACGTATGTTCCTGCTGCTGTTACCGGTACGGGATTAACGGGCATTTACTGCACCGTCATTTTTGCCTTTGTGGTTTATCAAATGCTAACGCCGAGTATCTCGTTGATCATCTTGGCTTCAGCGGCATTTTTCAGTTTAGCATTATCATTGCGACAAGGGCCGTTAATGGCCGTGCTTGGCTTAATTGGTGGCTACACAGCACCACTGTGGATTGGGGGTAATGAACCCAACTACTTCTTGTTAGCCGGATACATCTGCGCAATTTCGTTCGCGGCGACCTTATTGATGCAAAAAGTGCGTAGGGCATGGATTACGCCAAGTATCGCGATTCCACATGTCATTTGGATGTTGCTGTTGATTGAGAGTGTACCAACAGAACGGTTGTTCTCGTGGCTCGTGATTTATCTCTCCATCACTTTGTATCTCATTTTCGCGGTTCCGAGAATGGGTTGGATGCTCAATCCTCGCTTTCGTCACTATCAAAGCAAGTGGACAAACTCGCCGACCGCTACCGCTCTCGCAACTGCTTTATTGACCTTTTCTGCCGTCACCAGAATGCCGGAGCTGAACACTCTACAAATGGCGTACTGTTATACGCTGCTTGTTGCGAGCATCTGGCTACCAGCACTTCGTACAGGCTGGTCATTACGTGTATTTTTGCCATCCATACTCGTCTCAGCAACCGCGCTGATAGTTCTTACCATCGCTTTTGATGCGCTGTATATGGTAGAGCGAGAAGCTAGCATCCTATTCGCATTGGCGGTGAGTATTGCGCTGATCTGCTATCGAACATATTGCCAATCACTTAGTGACCGTTCGCAACTCAGTGGGCTGCTTCTGCTGGTACTGGCTCCCGCGATGAGCTTAATTACGTTGTTTTATATTGACGAATTTATGCAGGGCTACCTGTGGTATTGGACTGCATTCTGCGCATTGATGGCCACTTACTACGTTGTGCTTGGTCAGCGTGCACGTTCGTTGGCATTAGAATGCTCTGCCGTTATGCATGCTTTAATCATAGGTATTGCTTTTGTTTGGTTGAGCGATACTTGGTTAACAACAGCAATCTCAATACAAGTTGCGATAATGGCCTTACAGGCTCAAGTCGGGTTATTTCGACCTGCGAGTTGGGCGATTAAAGTGACAATGGGAATACTGGTTATCCGACTCACGCTGCTACCTTTCATCCCCGAATGGCAACCGGTAGAAGCTGGGCATTGGGCTTGGGTTCTGGTGAGTTATATGCCTTCTCTCTTCATCTTGTCTTATGCTCGTTCAACACTAAAACAAGTGGACCGAGAACTGACCAACTGGTTTGAAGGGGCGTTTTTACATGTATTCTTAATGGCATTGTTCACCCAAACTAACTACTGGTTAACGGGGCAATATGGTTACTTGGGGCACATCGACTTCACAAGTGCGGCAGTCTTTGCCAATCAAGCATTAGTTATGGGTTTGGTATACAGCTACCGCAGCCAATTTGCTCAACGCTTAAGCCGTATCTACGAAATCTATAGTTACTTGCTTTGGTGCGCGTTCGCTATATTGATTATTTTGCTTAATACGGCAGAATCGCCGTTGGTGACTGATAACGTCTCGGCACAAGCACTTCCCATCTTTAACATGCTGAGTATCGGCTGGCTGTTACCAGCTTGCATCCTGCTTATCGCAACGTTTAAGCGCTGGAATACGTTGCAAGTTCATCGATTTGCGATTGCTAGTCTAGGCTTTTTACTTGCAGCCATTTGGTTGGGGATGTCTATCCGTCAATTCTGGCAAACCACATCGATGATGCTGTATCAGCCAACCAGCATGGCAGAGTTGTTCAGTTATTCAGTGGCTGGCTTGCTCGTAGGTGGATTGCTTACTTGGCGCGGCGTGACCCAACAGGGGCTGATGATGCAGCGTGTCGGTCTAGTGGTCCTTGCCTGTGTCGCACTGAAAGTATTCTTATGGGATGTGAGCTCTCTCGATGGGTTCTGGCGAGCAATAAGCTTCTTAGGCTTAGGTGCGTCTTTGATAGCACTTGGATGGCTATTCCAGAAATTGAATCGTTCGGTGGCAAAAGCACTCGAGCCCTAGACGAGCCAAAGAGAGATTCCCGACAGTGCGCTGTTTTCGTTATTGGGGGACGATAACAGTGTAAAGCCGGGAATCATTGGAGTGTTCGTTACTTCAGTAAAGCGACCACGGTATGACGACGCACGTTTGCTTGCGCATTCAATGCCTGAAAAGTTGAAGTAAACTCGCCAGACTTTTGCATGAATCCATCCAGTTTTGCATTCACTTCATTGACTGAAAGCTGTGCGGTTTTGGTTTGGATAGAACGCATTTGAGTATTCAGTTCACCATGAAAAGCTTTCGCTTCCTGCAAGCTCGTTTGAACTTGTTTCAGATGCTGATTTACTTTGGCAATCGTCTGCTTGATGCCGTCGCGTGAGCCTAGATCAAACCCGAGCTCCGCAATACCATCTGGCTCAGACTTTAAGTTCAAAACGTTAGGCTGTCCCGCAGGGAAGCGGTGCCCTTCCCCCGTTACCATCACCTTTTGTTGCATTTGTTGATAAGCGTTGTCTCTGGCTTCAAATAAAATGCTGCCATCATCGGCTAATGAGGCTCGCATTCCTAACGCAATCAAGCTGCGATCCAGCATTTTGACCGTTCGCTCACCGTCTGATTGTCCATCAAACTGAATCATCACCGCTTGACCTTGAGGAAAATCCAAACGGATTTGCTCGGCCTTGTCGCTTAAGCGATGAACATTCAAACCTGGAATAGAAAAGCGACGAATGTCCGCTTTATCCAGTTTTAAGTGCAGTTCGTTATTTAGGACTTTCTGGCCATCGAAACGTGCTTGCTCAACGACTTTTTGGATGGTGGCTTTAGATCGAACCAATGTATCCTGCAAACCAGGAACATTTTGTACGCCTTGATTAATAGCTTGCGTCAAACCACGTTTAATTTGCGTGAGCTCTTTGCCAATCACCTGCAGCGATTTGGACGCGATCTGAACCGCCGTGGCTTGCTGCTGACCCTGCGTAAGCTGAATACCAGATACAGAGTAGGCTGACGCAGTGTCAGCCTGAATTTGCGCCGGGCGCGGTTTAATTGCCGTACTTGAGTCTGCAGAACGGGTCGGCATGATAGAGGCTTGTTCTTGTCCACCTAAGCGTATGCTATGGGGTCTAACCTCTACTGTACTCATTACCATAAAAAGAACTTCCTAACCTTATAAACGGTCAAACAGCGACAAACCATCGATCTTCACATAGCTTGCTTGCGTTGCTTGCAAAGCGGCCATGTAATTACTCAATCGTACCGACGCTTCACCATAGTCCAGAGCAGAGAGGTCTCCAGATACTTTGTCAACGAACAGCTTGTTTTCACTGTGCGCGCCACCAACAAGATCTAAGTTGTTGTGTCGACCACCAATCTCAGTCATGGTCCCTAGTACGTTTGAAAAAGTATCGTCGATAGCGCTGATACTCGCCTCAACTTCAGCTCTGAAGTTGGCGGTAGGGCTCTCAAACTCTTTGATCAGCGCATCAATTTGGTTAAGCACGTTATGGCCTCCCCCAAGGTCCAATATTTCTTTTGCAGTCATATTGGAATCCATCGTGACACCTTTAGCAATTGTTACTACACGCTTGTCACTATTACCTTCAATTACGTAGCTGCCGCTCGCTTTACTTACAGCCGCAGTATCCGTTTTAGTACCAGAGAAAAGGTAGTGCCCTTCTTCATCCTGCGCGTTAAAAGACGACTCAATAGAGTCACGGTAACTCTTAAGCTCTGTAATCATACCGCCACGACTTTCGTCAGTAAGAGAGCCGTTCGCACCCCAAAGCGCGATGTCTCGCATGCTTTTTAAGCTTTCTTTGATCGAATCTAAATGGGTTTCTTGACTCGATAGCGTCGTTTTTACGTTTTCAATGTTGTTTTTGTACTGAGCAATCGCACTGGTTTCTCGGTCTAAGTTAAGCAACTTGATCGAAGCCATTGGATCGTCAGACAGCTTGGTCAAGCGCTTGCCAGTAGACATCTGTTGCAGAGCTTCGCCTAATCCCGCGCTATTGCTCTGCAAGCTGTGCAACATCATTTGACTAAATTGATTGTCACTAATTCGCATCTAAACTTTCCTCTTAGAATAACTGCAGAATAGAATCGAGCAGTTGATTTGCTGTGCTGATCACTTTCATGTTGGCATTGTGCGCATTAGCAAACATCATTAGGTTAGCCGCTTCTTCATCGCTGTTTACGGAACTAACATTATCGCGAGCTGCGTGCGCTTGCTTGTTCATGGCTAACTTCGCTTGATAATCAGCATTAGCTTGGCGTGCTTTAATTGCGGTTTGACCCACCATTGAACTAAAGGCATCGTTCAAGCTTACTGAGCCGTAACCTGATACCGCCACTGGCTTGTTGCTTAACTCGATCAATGATTGCAACGCATCTGCGTTACCAGGTGTTCCATCACTTGAGAACGCAAGCTCATCTGGAGTTAGCTTGGTAATATCCAAACTGGCTGCAGGGTTTGCTGGGTCATAGCTGAACAAAGGTTTACCTGGGTTGCCATTTAAGTCTTTGCCAGTCGCAAGCACGGCGTTGTATTCATCCGCGAGAGCTTTCGCCATGTCATTCAGAGCCAATTGGTTTGGTTTCAACACTTCGGTTTGATAGTCATTAATCGCACCTAATTTGCCACCAAGCGAGTCACCAATCGCAAAACTTTGATTCGAGAACGTGACGTGTAAGTCCGCCAAGTAAGGATCACTCGGGTCAGGAATGGCTTCCAGTTTGCCATGGTCCGTACCCATCACAAGCGGTTGACCAGAGGTTAGTGTGACCTGAACACTGCCGTCATGCTGCTGTGTTGTTTTGATTTCAATGGTTTGAGATAACTCACCGATTAACCTATCTCGTTCATCCATTAACTGTGATGGGTTACCACCTGTACCTTGCATCTCTACCAGTTGCTTGTTCACCTTCGCGATATTGTCCATAAGGCTATTCGCGTGGTTAAGCGCTGCATTACGTTGATCGCTCATGTCTTTATGTTGATTGTATAAAGATTCGGTAAGCGTATTAAAACGGCGGGCCAAAGCTTCAGATTCGTTAATGATCTGCTGGCGGTAAGGTATGGATTCCGGCTTAACGGTCGCATCGTTAAGCGCAGCGTTTAGCGAGTCCAAGCCAGCCGATATACTGAAACCATCGGCACCAAGCGTATTCTCCAGCTGACTCATGTTACTGGTGTATCCAGATGCGTATGCCGCCATACTGTTAGTCGACCACGTTTGCTTAATCAGAAATTGATCAGTAACGCGGCGAATGCTAGTGACTTCTACCCCTAAACCTGGACTTAAGCGATTGGCTTTACCATCATCGACAGACGCCATCAACGCTTGTTGACGACTGTAACCCACGGTATTCACGTTTGCCACGTTTTGCGCGGTTACGTCTAGGGCCACACGGTTCGCGCCTAAACCTGAAAGGGCAATATTAACTAGGTTCATTTACAGCTCCATTTTTCTGATCAACGGCTGAGAAAACGCGGTAGTCATACCGGCCTCACCGAATACCTGTTTAACAGAGGCGACGGCTTGAGAAGCGGTATTAAATAGGCTTGAATTCTTCTCCACCTCTTTAGAATCTACTTGTGAGATAGATTCAGAATTCGAACCTTTACCATCGTTAGCGGATGAGATGTTGCGCGCAGCATCGAAAGCAACCTCACGCATAGACGGGCTCAGCTGCTGGATGAGCATATTGGCAATGCCTGAGCTCTGTTTCTTTGCTAGTTCCATCGCCAGCTGACCGTCATACATATCACGGAATACCCCTTGTTGCTGACTGGCAAACGGGCTGTCTTTATCAGCAAGAGCGTCACTACTGCTACGCATTTGGCGTAACACCATTTGTAGGAACATTGCCTCAAATTGACCTGCGACGACTTCAAGTGCGCCTTCTTGATCACGACTATGCTTGATGTTAGCCAATGCACTGTTGTCGTGATAAAGCATCGAATTTAACTGAGTTTGTTCATTGGTACTGTCTAGCTTCATCCTTAACTCCTTATATCACGACCAATTCAGCGTTCAATGCACCCGCTTCACTCAAAGCTTGCAGGATAGACATCAAGTCTGTAGGCGTGGCACCTAAACTATTTACCGCATTAACTATGGTGTTAAGTTCCGTGCCTGGAGGCCAAATCACCATCTGAGCGAGATCTTCATTCACATCAAGGTCCGTTTGGTTAACGACTTTCGTATCGCCATTTGCAAACGCATTAGGCTGACTAACTTGTTGTGATTCAGAAATTCGCACGGTCAAGTTACCGTGACTTACTGCTGCTTCACTCACTTTGACACTCTTACCGATCACTACGGTGCCAGTGCGAGAGTTAAAGACAATACGAGCAGGTTTACGGCCTTCAACGACGCTCATTTCTTCAAGCATCGACATCATGACGACACGCTGCTGTGTATCTTTTGGTGCACGCATATCAATGCGCGCTTTATTGATCGCAACTGCAACGTTAGGCCCAAAAGTGTTGTTAATTTCACGCGCAATATTTTTTGCTGTAGTGAAGCTAGGCTTGCGCAGGTTTAGGGTGATTTCATCACGTTGGTTGAAATCAGTTTTGATTTCTCTCTCTAAAGTCGCACCATTCGGAACGCGACCCGCCGTTGGTGTGTTTACTTCTACTTTGGAGCCACTTCGCCCCTCTGCAGATAAGCCGCCCACAACCACGTTACCTTGCGCAATCGCGTACACTTCGCCATCAATACCACGTAAAGGCGTTAGCAATAACGTACCACCGCGAAGGCTCTTTGCATCACCGATTGAAGACACAACCACATCCAACGTTTGTCCTGGGCCTGCCATTGGGTCAACGGACGCTGTCACACTCACAGAAGCCACATTTCGTAGCTTAGGGTTCATACTGTCATCAATTTGAACCCCAAACTGACGTAGCATGTTGGTAATAGATTGAGAGGTAAATTTCACTTGGTTTCGGTCACCTTGGCCGGCTAAGCCAACTACCAAACCATAACCAACCAGTTGGTTTTCTCGAATGCCGCGAACATCGACCAAGTCCATGATCGGAATTTCCGCTTCAGCACGTGAAGTGCCTGGTAGTCCCAAGGTCAACACCAATAGGAGAGACATAAAGAAAGATTGCATTGTCTTCATTAGAAAGGTACCCATGGGCTGTTGAAGAACTGAGTTAGCCACCCGGCTGCGTTGCTGTCAGCTAGCGCTCCGCGACCTGCGTAGGTAATTCTTGCATCAGCAATTCGTTGAGAAGAAACTTGGTTACTGCGGTTAATATCATCCACACGGACGATACCGGTTAGACGAATAAACTCGTCGCCTTGATTCAGACGAAGCCATTTTTCACCGCTGATACGCAATACGCCATTAGGTAATACTTCGTGTACCGTTACCGTAATGGCACCTTGAAGCTTGTTGCCTTGTGAACTTGATGCACTGCCATCGAAGTTACGTTTGCCATCCACGCTAACCCCTAACTCATCGATAGTTTTCGTGCCTATGGTCGGCGCCACAAAGTTAATTGCTGAACTTTTACCGAACTTAGTACCCGCATTTTTACTCGATGAGGTTTCTTCTGATAATTGAACCGTTAATACATCGCCAACTCGGTAAGCACGACGATCCTGGAACAGAGTCATCGTGTATTGGTGACGATAAAGGCTACCAGATTGGGTTTCCGGCAGCGTGTAATCGAGCGTTGGTGGTGCATATTCCTCAGCATTCGGCTCAGGCGGAATAAATTCCTGACGGCCAGCACATCCCACCAGCAACACGGCGGCTACTGCCCAACTCTTAGAAAGCCATTTCATTGCTTTTTCCTTCATCATCACCAATTTCATACTTACATTGATTGCGAAACAAACTTCAGCATGTCATCTGCAGCAGAGACCACTTTCGCATTCATCTCATACGCACGTTGAGTGGTGATCATGTCGACCATCTCTTCTACTACTTGTACGTTTGACCCTTCCAGTGCACCTTGCTTGATAATGCCGGCACCATCAGCTCCTGCAATCAGCTCATCAGCTGGACCGCTAGCTTCCGTTTCACGGAATAAGTTGCCACCCATGGCCTCTAAGCCTGCTGGATTGATGAATTTTGCAAGTGTAATTTGACCAAGCTGCTGAGGTGTTGGATCGTCTGCTGTTGTTGTAGTCACGGTGCCATCAACACCCACAGAGAAAGAGACCGCATTGTCAGGGATCTGGATTTGAGGCTCTAAAGGCAGGCCCTGACTGTTCACCATTAAGCCTTCTGAGTTTCGATGGAACTGACCATTACGTGTATACATGATCTGTCCGTCCGAGTTTTCTATTTGGAAGAAACCCTGACCCATTACAGCAAGATCCAACTCTTGCGTTGTGTTTTGGGTATTACCTTGCGTGAACACTTTTTGTGTGCCAACAACGCGAACACCGCTACCTAGCTGAATACCACTTGGTAGTTCGTTAACTTGGTCTACTTGAGCGCCTGGTTGACGCTGAATGCTGTAGAAAAGGTCTTCAAATACGACTCGGTCACGCTTAAAGCCAACCGTGTTTACGTTTGCTAGGTTGTTAGAAATGGCAGTCATCTTCGTGTCTTGCGCTGCCATGCCTGTTTTACTTACCCATAATGCTGAATGCATTTTTTACTCCTTGCGGGGCGAGACTTAGCTCGCCGCCATTAATTTGTTACCAGCTTTTGCTAGAGTTTCCGCCGTTTTCATCATGCGAACTTGCATTTCAAAGTTGCGCGTCAGCGACATCACACTAACCAATTCATCAATAGCAGATACGTTACTGCCCTCAATGTGCTCAGGAGAGAGTTGCACGGTTTCATCTGCCGCGAATGGCACGCCATCTACGCTGTGCAGCAAGCTATCGCTCTCTTTTTGCAGTTGATTAATTTCCGGTTTAACCAACTTCAAAGTGCCTGCCACAATTTCTGCACCGCCACCTGGTGGGATCACTGAGACTTGACCACGCTCGCTGATTTCAATCTTTTGATAATCCGGCACAACCAAAGGACCATTGTCACCGAGGACAGGGAACCCATTGATTGTTAGAGCGCCAAAAGTATCGACCTGAATATTGCCTGCACGGGTGTAAGCTTCGTTACCCGCTGGGGTTTCTACAGAGAGATACCCCTCACCCATAACCGCAACGTCCAACGGACGTCCTGTTTTCACAATATCGCCAGCGTCGAAACGTGTTGAGGCAGAGTTGGTCACAACCATAGTGCGACCATCAAAACCTGGGCCTTGCATCTCTACACTACGCACACGCTCCATATCCGCTCGAAAACCCGCAGTATCAGCATTTGATAAGTTGTTTGAACGAACGTGCTGCGCTTTAAGAACTCGGCTGGCACCCGACGTTGCCGTAAATAACAAACTATCCATGCAAAACTCCCATTACACCGCGTTAAACAAAGCTTGAGTAAGCTTGTCGCTGGTAGAAATTGTCTTTGCGTTTGCTTGGTAGTTGCGTTGTGCAGTCATTAGAGCAACAAGCTCGCTGGTTAAGTCAACGTTAGAACCTTCTAATGCACCCGGAGTTAGGTCACCCATCGTACCTGACCCCGGAACACCCATAATTGGAGCACCTGAGCTAAAGCTTTGAGTCCATGATGTTCCACTCACTTTCGCTAAGCCTTGTGTGTTTGCAAAATCAGCAAGAACAACCTGACCTTGTAGCTGTGATTGGCCGTTAGTGTAAGTCGCGTAAACCATGCCGTTACCTTCAACGCGTACACCTGCAAGTTCACCTGACGTGTAACCGTTAGGGCTATTAGTACTTACGCCAAAAGCTGCACCAAATTGTGTGCTGCCTTTCAGGTTAATATCTACACTCATCGCGTTCGCGCCTGCTGCAGGGAATGAAACATTAAACGGCGCAGTCGGTGTTGAAAGCGAGCCATCTTTACCAAACGTTACAGGCACAGTTGCTACTGGCGTTGTACCGCCATCTACTTGAACGTTCACTTCCCACGAGTTAGAAGCAGTCTTAGTAAAGTACTGAGTTACCGTGTGCGAGTTACCCAATGAGTCGTAAACTTTTGTTGTGTAAGACGAGTTAAATGAGCTTGGATCTTTTGGATTGAATGGCGTTACGGCTTTATCAATAACAGACGCGCTTGCGTCGAAGTTCGCAACAAAATCTAAGCTATCTGTTGCTTTAGCATTCAGTGAGGAAGTCGATACCTGAATATTACCCACAGAACCTGTCATTAGGTTGTTGTTGCTATCGACACTGTAACCTTGAAGCTTTGCACCGCTGTTAGCCGTAACAAAGTTGTTCTTATCCGTTGAGAACACACCTGAACGTGTGTACAACATTTGGCCCATATTATCTTTAGTAACAAAAAAGCCACCGCCATTAATAGCTAGGTCCATCGCACGGCCAGTTCCTGTGATACTGCCGTCTTTGTCGAAGTTCTGTGAAATTGACGCGACTTCCACACCACCAGGTTGCATGCCGTTATATACAGCGGAGAATTCTGTGCGGCCACCTTTAAAACCATACGTTGATGCGTTGGCAATGTTGTGGCTGATTGTGTTTAGCTCTGTGTTGGTCGCGTCCAGACCACTTAGTGCGATGTTAAAACTCATAAATAGACCTCTGATTTCCGTATTTGGTTAAGCACCAAACTGAGTGATTTGATAGAAAGGAACGTTGCCAACGCCATGGACATTGACTAATGCTGCGCCACCGGTATTAGGAATGCGCACTTGCTCAACAGTGCCTGCCATCAGCACATTTGGACTTGCTTGCCCTTCTTGCACTTCTACGGCCACTGAGTATTTGCCTGGTTTAAGACCAAGTTCTTCAGGATTAATTGAAAAGTCGACGTCACCTTTGCCGTGAGCACCTAGTGGCACTTTAGTTGATTGACCAAATTCATCTTTAACAACTAACGTGACTTGGTTTGAGCTATGAGCGAGTTCGATTTTTCCGTTTTGTACGTCTTCACCAAGCTGAAATTCATCCGCATTGACGTAAACCGTTTGCCCAACAAGGCCCGCTGTTGACAGCACTTGCATGTTGTCCAGTAACACCATGCTCTGTTGCATTGTCTTAGACATATTCTCGGTACTTTGTACCTGCGAGAACTGAGCCAATTGACCAACGTATTCCGTACCATCAAGGGGATTAAGTGGGTCTTGGTTTTGAATTTGAGCCACCATCAAAGAAATAAACTCATTCTCCAATGAAGAAGCGCTGTTCATGTCTTTAGGGTTTGGTGAGATACCGTTGCTGTCTTTTGCTTTTGTATTTACTGGAGCGTCAGACGATAAAGGGGTGTATTGTGCAATACTCATTAGCTGCCCTGCCCTAATCTAAGCAGACCTTGCTGCATACTTTTTACATTGGCTAATACTTCAACATTCGTTTCGAAGCTGCGTGTTGCGGACATCATGTCTGCCATTTCAGCAACTACATCAATATCTGGGTAAAACACATAGCCTTCATCATTAGCCAATGGGTTGTTCGGCTCAAAACGCTTCTCTGCATCTCCAGCATTTTTAACAACGTCAACAATGCGAACTTCTGCATTGGGATAAGCTCCATTTTCTGTTGTCATTTGCGTTTTTTGGTACACAGTCGCAAATACTGGCTTAAGCGCTTTATAAGCATCTTCTGGATTTGCAGATACTGCATCTGCGTTTGCTAAGTTACTGGCTACCGTATTCAGACGCACAGTTTGTGCTGTCATCGCGGAACCAGTGATCGAGTAAATATCAGTGAATGACATAATTAACGTCCCTCAATCGCTTTCGCTAAGCCATTAAATTTCATGTTGAGAAACGTCAGGCTAGTTTGAAAGTCCATGTTGTTTTGCGTGAATTTTGCTTGTTCAACACCAAGCTCTACGGTGTTGCCATTTTTGCTATTCTGGTAAGGCACCGAGTATTGGGCCTGAACCTGGAACTTTGGCACCGGTTTGTTCACACCACCTGCCGTTACTTGGTTCATTACGGTGGTGAAACTTAGGTCTTTCGCCAAATACCCAGGGGTGTCAACATTTGCTAGGTTACTGGCGAGGACTTTGGTACGCTGAACGCGAAAATTAAGTGCCTCTGGATGTACTCCTAAAGCATTTTCAAATGTGATCGCCATGCATCTTCCTTACAGTTGGCTCGAATACGCCAACATACAAACAAGATACGTGCCATAAAAAATATCTATATATATCAATGACTTATAAACAAGGATGGAAGCCAAACTTCCGGTTCTCGGAAAGCATTAAAAACAAGAGGAAAGTGTCCACTTCCTCAACAATAATGCTGACGTTACTCGCTTTGACATCAGAACAAGCATTCGCCAACACCAATGACAAAACCCTCAGCGTTGAAGAGATAAAATCCGTTGTAGCAACGGATTTCGAACAAGAGGTGGATCGCGTAGCGCTCTCCAATCAGTGGGGGGAGTACAAACTGGACTTCGACATGTGGGTGCCCGGTTCTGCCAATCACTTGCCAGAATGTCAATCGCCTTTAGTTATCACAGGTCGTGACAACAACACGTTGCCAGTCGGTAACCTCAAGCGCTCAGTCAGCTGCGACAATATCGCATCACCATGGCGAATTAACGTTACGATAAAGTCTTCGCTGACTCTGCCTGTTTTAGTCGCGACAACCACGGTTGGCCGAAATGAAGTCGTAACGGCTAAACACATAAAGCTTGAAACCCGAACCATCTCTCGCCAAGACGATTTTTATACTCGCCCCGAGCAAGCAGTAGGCTTAGAAACCTCTCGTCGTTTGCGGGCTGGACAAGTGGTTAATCCATCCAATTTGTCGGCCCCACCTCTAATCGAGAAAGGCAATGAAGTCATAGTCATTGCGAGCAAGAATGGATTTAGTGCCAGCACAAAAGGAGTCGCCTTAGAAGATGGAGCGAAAGGGCAACAAATTGACGTGGAAAACCCAAGTTCGGGCAAGGTCATAAGAGCAGTCGTAACTGGATTAAACCAGGTTCATACTCAATTTTGATTTTTTGACTCGGGGTAACATTTTTTAATTTTGGCTCTCGTCAGTAACACTGAACTTCGAGTACAAAAAAATATTTAATGTTTATCACATTCTAACCGCCTACTTAATTTAGAACATGATGATGAGGACCACAGCATGAAAATCGACAAAGTCGCGGGCGGTCATGTCCCACAAACAAAATTACAGCAAGCAAGCAAACAGCCTGTCGACGTCGTCGAACAGAGCAAAGTACACGAGCCTGCATTTCAAGCGAATACCGTAGCGATAGATCGCGCTCAAGCTGAAATGGCATCACTACCTGATGTTGATATGGAAAAAGTAGAACAAGTACGCAACGCATTAGCGCGTGGTGAACTTAGCCTAGATACAAAAGTGCTATCCAAGGCAATCATGCAGTTCCATACAGGTCACGAGTAATAAAACGCTAGGAAGACATCATGGCAAGCGCAGTATCGCAGCGAATTCAACAATTTGTTCGCTCTATATCTGAGGATATTAAGCTTTATCAACAACTGCTTCCTTTGCTTCAGCAGCAAAAGGTATTGTACTTAAAGTTTGATGGAGAGGCACTGAACGACAATGTTCAGAAACAAATGCCGATACTCAATAAACTCAGCCGCTCCGCCAATGACAGAAGCCAGTGTATGCGAGCGCTGGGGTTAGCGTGTAATGACGCCAGCGTAAAACGAATTTTCAATGCTTTGCCTGCCCAAATAGGTATGCAAGCTAGAAAACAATGGGCGCTATTGGAAACGTTGGTAAGTCAGTGCCAACAATACAATCAGAGCAATGGCCACAGCTCTGCGGCGTTCCATGAGTTGGTCAGTCAACTCAAACAACCTGTGCAACACACTTATGAAGATAAATCGTTCTAAACGATGTTCGTCTTGCCTACAGATTCAGTCGCCATCTCGGCTGAGTACTGTAGGCCTTTTTATTTTTACTGCCTTTCTGTCCTGCCTTCCATTCACATGCCAGGCAAAACCAAATGCTGTCGATATTCAAACGCAGTATCAAGTATTAGCCCCATACAAGCCACAAATTGCCAAGCGTCTCGATTCATCCAAACCGGTAATTAACCACATTTTCAAACAGCTTCAAAACCACTCATTACCAAATAGCCTAGCCTTAGTGCCAATGTTAGAGTCTTCTTACAATCCCAAAGCCGTTTCTCATGCTAACGCCGCCGGACTTTGGCAATTGATACCAACCACAGCGAAACGATTCGGATTAACGATAAATACAAAACAAGACGATCGCTTTGACACAGAAGCCAGCACAACGGCCGCGCTCAAGTACCTGGCGTTTTTATACAACAAATTCGATCAAAATATGGCTCTCACTTTAGCTGCATACAATGCCGGAGAAGGACGTGTTGCACGTGCTATTCAGCGAGCAGGAAGTCGAGATTTCCAACAACTCACGCTGCCTAACGAGACTCGTCAATACGTCAGCCGCTTCTATGCATTGGAAAAGTTGATAGATATCGGTCAGTTACAATCCTCATCATTTCAACCTTTACTCTTGTTTGCTCCAGACGCTCCTATGATTTCACAACCGCTGGTCGACTTTAGCCGACTGCCTCCGCTAGTTAATTTGTGATAAAAGCTACGACAGAGCTCAATGTCAGAGAAACGTAAAATTACAAGATCCTGTTCGGCGAATTTGAAAACTCGTGATCTCTATGCAAACGTGTGCAAAAAAGTTGAGGTAAGGTATCTCAAAGATAAGAAAGAGTAGTGGTTTACTAAAAAGCGCCCCAATTACGCTTGGCAATTGGGTAGATATGCGTCACATTGTGTTTGCAAAAAAACATGAAAACCAATGGTCAGACCTAATAATTATTTACACACTAAATGTAAAACAGCTATTGTTTTCATAGTTCGAAACAAATCTAACATATCAAGATGACGCTTCGCTTGCGCGTCTGGAATAAGTCCGGGTTCCGGGGGGGAGTCCGGACTTTTTTATTGCTCTAAAATCTTTGCCAACAATAGCGCCAACAGATGCTAAGTCGTAATGATGCAAGCTAGCTGTTTATAGTAATTCTTTAGAAATCAACTGAAGCAAAAACGTTTCGCGCTCAATGCTCATGCCTTTTTTCGGGCTTTCTGCCATCGTTTTTTCATTGTGTGCAATTGCTTCGTGAATGTTCATCCATACCGGGCGCATTCCATTTTTAACTTCGTAATCTTCATACGCCGTTTCGCCTAGCTCACGTTCGATTTTACATGTATAACAATACGACACCATGTGCATCACGTCAGCGTCATCCTTGTACCACGGACGAAACTCCTCAAAGATTCCGAAAGGCTTAATACCATGTATATTTTGGGCGCCCGTTTCTTCCTCTAATTCACGGACTAATCCAGCAATGACATCTTCACCATCATCAATACCACCGCCTGGTAGCGTGTAGTCATGGTAACGTTCTGTATAGAGCAACAGCACATCTTCACCATCAAGTACAATGGCTCGCGCTGCATTGCGCTGAAAAACAATTTTGTCATCCAAATGCTCTATGTCTGGATGAACGGTCGATTTTAAATGTCTCATCGAAAATACCACGGTCAATGTTTTGTGCGCATATTACCGAATTTCACACTTTAAATCATTGTTGTAGGCCAAGTACGTTCGAGCGCTTGTCAGGAAGTGATTGATATGACCTTCACAACAATACGCCAAGAACAGAAGTGTGACGTGCTAATCAGCAATAAATGAGAATATCTAAATTCTTATACGTCCCTCTTACTTTTAACATCGATAAGACAATAATCTCTTAAAGTTGCCTATAATCAATACAATACTCGCCCACCCCATGCGGAGATAAAGAATGAAAAAGACAAATTTAATGATGGCTATGGCTGCAACATTGGTACTGGCTGGTTGTTCAACTTACGAGGGAGCGACCCGATCAACTGAGTATACCTCCGTTGCAAATCCCGCAGCCGTATACTGTGTTCAGCAAGGTGGTGAGCTGGATACCGTGTCGGAAAACGGCGAACGTGTCACTTACTGTGTGCTGTCGGACAATGAACGCGTCGAGCAATGGGAATACTATCGCGAGAATCACAAAGAAAATGAGGGTGACAACTACTAATTATTTTTATCGATACGTCACCTTCCCTCTATCACTTAGGAGCCTTTGGGCTCCTTTTTATTTGATTTATCAAAGTGTTCTTACGTTGTTTTTACATATCTCTGACTTTACCGCACATCGACCCTATATCGAACAGTGTTCTATTCTTGACATTCCCCTGACATAACTTTCCACTTGGACAATAAAATTCCAAACACAGATCACACTAATTCACATTTCTTCCACATTTTCTGGGACAGGTGAGCAAGATGAAAACACAAATAGTAAAAGAAGCCGAGTCAGCCCCAAGCAACGTTGTTACTGAAAAATCAAAGCGCATTATTTATAAATCGAGTTTAAACGCCTTGATGATTGTCGCTATAAGTATTCTCGTTAACCTTAGTCTTCGTCTTGATTATGTCGTGTTGGGATCAAGCCTTGGCGAGCTTTCCGTTACAGAAACTCTCCAGCTTGTGATGCTTGCTATTGCATCATGGTCGTTTTTCAGCTTATCGAAACAACAGCCTCAGCTAAAGCATGCGGCTATTTTGATTGCAGGATTTTTTGCAGTACTGATTATTCGCGAAACGGACTATTGGACAGACATGATTCATCATGGCTCTTGGGTTTTCCCAGCACTTGCTGTCACCGCACTGGCTTGCGCCAAAGCCTACCAAGGTGGTAAAGGTACCATGAACGAAATGGCGACTATTTTAACAGTGCCACATATGAAGCTATTAGTTGGCGCTGTGATGCTATTATTAGTCTTCTCTCGTCTGTATGGTATGGGCAGTTTTTGGCAACAAGTGATGGACGAAAATTACATCCGTGATGTTAAAAATATCTCAGAAGAAGGTATAGAACTGCTTTGCTACTGTTTGATCGCATTAAGCGCCGTCCGCACAAAACGCGAGCTTAATGAATAGACTCTGGGTCAAAGCGACGGTTCAATGCAGTCAGTATCGGATGGAAGATACTTAATGCCTTTTCCGCAGCACCCACAGATTCATCCAAGGCCGTCATTTCGACGGCCTTTTTCATTTCTTCAATATGTTGCAAAGCCTCTTTATCGAGCGGTAAAGAGAGCAATTTGCGAATAGCATCTCTTGCGATCATCAGTGGCTTTTTTCGGACAATTGATAAGTCTCGGAAAAATGCGCCATGCTTGACCCCTTCTAAATAAACTCGGTAGGTTGTGAGTTCATCGAGTAGCAAGAATGTCTCCGCCATAAGCCCTTTATGTGGGTATGGCACGCTAATATGTTTGCTGATATCCAGTGGAATATTGAGAGTCACCCCCATTGATTCGCAATCGGATTTAAGTACTCGTAATAAGCCTTGCTCATCCATCAAATTCTGGATATCAATGATTCGTTCGAGGTGGTAGTCATTAGACAGCAAGATAACCTCAACCGGATGCCTCGACCATAACTCGAACAACCCACTTTTGCACAAAACTTGGGAAACATAACGCATGTTTTGAAACGTGTTCAACGACTCCGTTTCTAAGAGTATATGACGTTCAGGGAACGGATTCACAGATCCTGCGTTTAGGGTTCTAAAATACACGTACATCGCCTCTGCTTCAGAAACACTTTGTCCTTGCGTTACTCCGCCACAAAAAATAATCGCCGTTCGCTCTGACGGTAGTGATGCAGTTCTACAAGACAAAGCTTCGACTCTGGTTATGCCCTCAGAGGTCAATCTGTTATTGACGAGGCGTTTACCTAAAACGATGACGACGTTGTCTAACTTCATTTAAAAATCTCGCGCTTAGTTGGCAGTGTTACAAAAATCTTCTTTCACTCCCGACTCACAAGCTTTAACATCTAGTTAACAACACTGTTCTAGAGACCTTTATAAAGGTTCACTGCTAAAGGAAGTCAATTATGCTGTCGATTTTCGATATATTTAAAATTGGTGTCGGGCCATCCAGCTCCCACACTAATGGTCCTATGCTTGCCGGATTCCATTTCACTCAGCTAGTTAGCGACTCTATGGCGAAAGTGCATCGGGTGCAAGTGGACCTTTATGGCTCATTGTCACTGACAGGTCGAGGGCACCATACAGACCGAGCCACGGTCCTTGGTTTGATGGGAAATAAACCTGATACCATCAAAATGAGCAGTGCCAAAAGTGCGCTACAAAATACCATAGACAATAATACGCTCATGCTCGCCGGTACACACCAGATTGAGTTTAGCTACGACCATGACATCGTCTTTCATAGCGACAACCTTCCCTTGCATGAAAATGGCATGACGATTACGGCATTAGACGCTGCTGGAGATCAAGTCGCGTTTGAAATTTATTACTCCATTGGGGGCGGATTCATCGCCACCGCCGACGAACTAGAGAACGGCACGCAACAAGATGAGGTCGCAGTACCATTTCCGTTTACATCCGCAGATGAGATGCTGGAAAAAGCCGAGACGAACGGTTTCAGCTTGGGAGGCATGATCCTCCAAAACGAACTCGCATTTCGCTCAGACGAAGAAATTAACCAAAGAGCAGAGCAAATTTGGAAAGTGATGTCGCTCTGCATGCAACGTGGCTTCGATACGGAAGGGATTTTGGAAGGTGGTCTAAATGTCACTCGTCGAGCACCAAACCTTTTGAAAAAGCTCGAAGCCAACGCTGCAGTTGAAAACGATCCGATGGAGATCATGGATTGGATCAATCTCTTCGCCTTTGCGGTTAGTGAAGAAAATGCAGCAGGAGGGCAAGTCGTTACTTCTCCAACGAATGGTGCAGCAGGGGTGATTCCGGCGGTATTGATGTATTACCATCGCTTCATCAAAGAGCTCGATGTTAAACAGCTAAAAGACTTTCTCGCAGTCGCCGGCGCTATCGGCATCTTATATAAAACTAACGCGTCAATTTCTGGTGCAGAAGTGGGGTGTCAGGGAGAAGTTGGGGTTTCTTCATCCATGGCTGCCGCTGGCTTAACAGCGCTAAGAGGGGGCAGTAACGAGCAGATTTGTATTGCTGCGGAAATTGCGATGGAGCATTCATTGGGTATGACTTGTGACCCGATTGGCGGCTTGGTTCAAGTACCTTGTATTGAAAGAAATGCCATGGGAGCAATGAAAGCGATTAATGCATCGCGTATGGCATTAAAGCGCACAAGTAAATGTTTAATTTCGTTAGATAAAGTTATCGAAACCATGTATCAGACTGGTAAAGATATGAATAAAAAATACCGTGAAACCTCTTTGGGGGGCTTAGCTGTCATTCATATGGCACCGCCATGCGAATAATGACAAGTGGTCATTGCGCTTAGCTTCTCACCATACGCTTATCCGGTAATTGTGATCTGATGATATTACATATAGAAATGCCGCGTTCTTCGCGGCATTTTCTTAACAAGAAACTATTCGATTAATCACGTCGACCACGAAGTTCAATTTTTTGAGTTGCAGCATCCGAATGGATTGTTACACCGCCATAGGCCATTTCATTGCGACCCTTCAGCGTCAATTGAGAATCTGCACGCTCTACGTCAACCTGATTTTTCGTTGCCATCGTCATATCAATCGTGCCCGTGTATGACCCATCGCCAGCAAATGCTACGTTTGTTGAGCAAACCATCAAAACAAGTGCGATTAGTTTTTTCATACATCACCTCTATTATCGTTCTTACTTTCTGTCGGTGGAAAAACTGTAACAACAGAAACGCGCTCATACGAGGAAAGCCATTATTTACCAAATGGAAATCCATGCTAATAAACTGATGTAACCAAGAATAACTTATCGTTACCTTCAATAAATCAGGGATAAGGCAGCGACTTAAATTGACCGAGCGTTGTCTTTTCTTAAGAAATTCAGCGATATGATTTGTCGACAAAAGCCAAGCGAGACAATGTATGAGCGTTAATCTGGATATTCAAAATATTTTGGTATTAAAACGGATGTATGAGTTACGTAACGTCCGGTTAGTCGCAGAATCACTCGGTAAAACGTCAGGAGCAATCAGCAAAAATCTGACAAAGATGAAAACTCAGCTCAATGATCCGCTATTCGTTCAGACCAAAAATGGCTTTGAACCAACAGCTTTTGTGGAAGCGAACATTGCGCATTTTGAGCAAATAATCAACAGTATTGATTCCATCAAACCACAGCATTTTTCACCAGCTCATTTTGACGGTTCAATCACTATTTATGCCAACACATTGTTTTGGGAGTACTTTGGTGACAAGTTTTACTTGGATTTACTAAAGCACGCCCCAAACGCAAAATTCTCATGTTTGCGCTGGGGTAGCGAAGCAAAAAAACGATTAATTGACGGTGAAAACGCCATTGCGATTCATTACTTTGATGAAGATCTGCCACAGTCAATTGTTCAGACCGAACTAGGGCGAGGAAAAGCGGTATTTTTTGTTCGACAAGATCATCCCGCTCAAAACTCCCAAGAACTAGAAGAATACCCTTTTATACTTTTTAAAACGCCGGGATGGAACGACTACCGATACCCTGTGTTGGAAAGGCTCAAACATATGGGTTTTAGAACCACACCTAAAGTGGAAATTGAGCATCCAGCGATGATTCAAAAAGTGCTTCTGCAAACGAATCATTTTGGCATAACGATGAGTGGACATGTTCCTAAGGGTTGCCGAAGTATCGCGCTTCCTGCTGGGCTAGAGCTTGATGTTCGCTACGTGATGAGCTGCCGTCGCTCTCAACAGCAAGCTCCGGTAAATCAGTGGTTATTAGATGTCATTAAGCATGTCGCTCAGTCCTAGACTGATGACTTGCCATTGCTAATAAGAGCCAAACCACACATGCGCTCTACTCACTCGCTGAACGAACATTAAAGACTCTGTATTAACCATTGAGCAAAGGTGTTTACGTGTGATTTTTCGGATGCTCGAACCATCATATAATGTGCACCAGAACTTGGCATATGCCAATTTCCAACCTGGACTAATACGCCCTGTTGCAGCTCATCCTCAACAAGAAAGTCTCTTACCAGCAACACGCCAAGTTGATTAATCGCAGCATGAATAGCAAGCAATGAATGCTCAAACTCGGCGACGACTTTGCTCACCTTCCCTTGATAACCTTGGTGCGCAAGCCAGTCTTGCCAAGATTCATGATAACCGCTAGTACAGATTTTAGGCACTTTAGCTAACTGCAAGAGGTCATTTATCGGGTTTAAATGCATAAAGCCCGGGCTTGCGACAACTATCCAGTTTTCTTGGGTTAATCGTATGGCTTCTTGCTCTTGCCAATCTCCATCTCCGTTAATAATTTCGATATCCGCAATCGCACTGGCGTTTGGAACTGTATTAGCAGTTGTCGAGACTTTAAAGGAAATGTCTGGGAATTGTCGCTGAAAATCAGCCAATCTTGGCATTAACCACTGAGAGCAAAAGCTGTGAGCGACATGTAAGTTAGCTTGCGTATTCTTGGGACGAGTAAATAAATGCTGCGTCGTGGTCGATAATGTTTGAAGCACATGATTAACCACAGGCCAGTATTCTTGTGCGGAGCAGGTCAGCGTAAGGTGAGTGCCCTTACGCTCGAATAACGTCGCATTGAGCTGTGACTCTAGCGATTTCACCTGTTGGCTGACGGCCGCACGAGTCACATTTAGCTCCTCTGCGGCTTTTGTAAAACTCTGTAGTCGCGCCGTGGCTTCAAAAGCTCGGAGCAAATTGAGCGGCGGTAAACTTTGCATATCATTCTCCCAAACACTTGGCTGTCATGCTATGAACTGGTGATGACAAATTGATGAAGGTGCTGAGTTTACGTATGTTGAGCACATGTCAAAGCGTCCCGATATAACTATGTTTCTACACAACTACTTAGTTAGTTAAGCGGGATCAAAAAAGCCAGCGTGATACACGCTGGCTTTTGGAACTTTATCTTAAGCAGGAATTATTCTGCTTTTTCAGTTGTTTGGTATTCAAACGCAGGAACAACCACTTCAACACGACGGTTCATTTGACGACCTTGACGTGTCTCGTTGCTTGCCACTGGGTTAGCTTCACCCATGCCTTTCACTGTCATACGCTCAGCCGCAATACCTTTTGCTTGGAACTCGTCAGCAACGGCTTTCGCACGTTTTTCTGTGAGTTGCTTGTTGTAAGCAGCAGAACCTGTCGTATCGCTGTAACCCGTGATCTCAACTTGAGCTTGTGGGTAAGTATTCATCAAATCAACGGTACCAGAAAGGTTCGACGCGTCTTTCACTTCTGCACTTTCTAAGTCGAATTGTACTGTCGCTGTTGTTTGAGCAGGGTAAACGTGATCTACAATGCGTGTTGCAGGACGTGCTTCTACCACCTCTTCAACGGCTTTTTCTTGAACGACAGGCTCAGAGCCAAACTTGTAGTTGAAACCGATACCGAAGAAATCTGAATCCATGTCTTCAATTACATCATCAGACATATCTTGGTAGCGTTGGTATTCAGCACGTAGGCTCCAGTTGTAGTTGATTTGGTATTCAGCACCCAGAGAGCCAGTTGGTACGAAATCTTTCTCGTCACCAGCCATCATGTATGCAGCACCAACTTTCGCGAATAGATTCCAAGAATCCGTTAGCGGTAGGTTAAATTTAGGAGCAAGCGTCAACGCCCAAAGATCACCATCAACGGTGTTTAGGCCAGGCTTTTTGAAGTTTGCAGTGAAGTCACCAAGGTAATCAACACCATACTCTGCTGCAACGTACTTGTTGAAGCTGTAGCCTAAGTGCATAGATGCTGCAAAACTGTCGTCGTCACAAGGTTCGTTTAGGTAACACGCATCGTTTAGAGAGTTGTAACCTACTTTACCGCCCATGTAAGTGTCAGCAAGTGCAACGTTTGAGATCACACCACCAGCAAGTACAGTAGCCACTGCTATAGCGATTTTTTTCATTATTCTTTTCCTTTTTCTTGTACACAAAGCAACACATCGCGGCAGCATACTGCCGTAAAATATGAAGCCGTAACTTTCTCTTTTCTTCGAATAGAAATAGCTAAATAGCGTAGGAAAGAATCAAAAATGATATTCAAACGCCAATGACGTAAAACGGAAAAAGGTAACCTCAAGACCATCTATTCATGAGCTTCATCCGCATACCCAACCGAAAAATAAAGTTCGTTGCGTTGGTTTAGCCATAGTCAATTCGTTGCGGAGAATATCACAAAGAAGCCAACTTTCTGTGACGCAAATCACCATAAAAAGCCACTTTCTCAAATTTAAGAATCATCATTTAAGCTTGTGAATGGCAACAAATTTTTACAGGGGAGCGTGGATATGGAGAGCACAAAAAAACAGCTCATTTAAAATGAGCTGTTTTCGAAATAATGAAAAAGCGTTAACTCGTCGCGCTAAATTTTATCCGCTACGGTTAACGTTGCAGCTAATACATCTTGTCCAAACAAGACACTACGCTCAGGAGACCAACCGTAAAGTGGATCTGGGTGATTGTTGTTATCTTTAAATGGCATTTCGATTGTGTAAGACAAGCATTTGAACTGCTCTGCAACCCAATTTGAACCCACAGTCAAATTCGCTTTACCAGGCTCATCTTTATCGTAACCAATCTCATCTTGGAACTCTGGCGTAATAGTCAATAACGCTTGCTTAAATGATGTCTCTAAAGCGGCAAGATTTTCATCGTAAGAAGGAATACCTTCTGAGCCAGCGACGAAGTTATAAGGAATCGCTTCATCGCCATGGATATCTAAAAACATGTCAACACCCGTTTCCAGCATGCGCTGACGCACAAGGTAGACTTCTGGGCTCTTTTCCATTGATGGCGTTTGCCATTCACGATTTAGGTTTACGCCTACTGCGTTGGTACGCAAGTGACCGCGAATACCACCGTCTGGGTTCATATTTGGTACGACGTAAAGCACCGCTTTTTCAAGCAATGCACGCGCAACCGTGTCGTTTTCATCTAACAGACGTTGGATCATACCTTCCATGAACCATTCCGCCATTGTCTCACCTGGGTGCTGACGTGCAATCATCCAGATTTTCTTTTTACCTTCTTCTGGCTCACCGAAAGTAAGCAGGCTCATATCATTGCCGTCTAATGTGTGGCCTAGTGTTTCAAGTTGGCAGTGGTGCGCGCTTTGTGCCATGTGTAACAAGTCTAAATGGCGATCGTACGTGTATGGCGCAAAGTACGCGAAGTAAATTGAGCTGCGCTCAGGGATTACAGTGAAAGTCAGCGTGTCGCCATCGAACTCTGCCGGTACTCGGAACCATTCTTCACGATCGTAAGACGCAACCACATCGTAACCTTGCCATCCTTCTGGATAAGCCGATTTAGCCAAATCAAGCAATTTGATGGTGTGTGATTGCTCAGCTTCTGTCTCAAGACGGAAGTGGAACCACTGGTAGAATTCCGACATATTGTCGTTAGGAATTTTGAGTTGGATGTCGTTTTTGTCGTCCGCTTTCACTACGTGAATGCTGCCGCTATCGAAGTTGCTGAATACTTTCATTTTATGACTCACCTTTTAAATCTGAGCTTGAAAGACAGAGGCTAACACAAGGCTTCATCGCGCCCCAATGACTTTCACTGCAAACTGTCTCGTTTGTGGCTAAAGTCTTCAGTTTAGTCAAGCTTATCCGCTTTGCCTGCTGGTCCCGCGAGTTTTGCTAGCCACTTATCCCAGATAAACGGCGTTTTCTCGTTATCTTCTGCTTCCTCTTTGCGACGTACCGCGTTGCGCACTATCATAGCCCCGGTCCAGCGAAGCGGTTCTGGTGGGAAATGCCCCAACGGCCCTTTGGCTAAACCGCTTTTCGTCCATTCATTATCGATTCCCAATGCCAACGAAGATAAGATTTTTCCGCCCATTCGAGTCTGCGCTACACCATTGCCTGAATAACCAAATCCGTAAAAGATATTGCTCTGTTTATCTAGCTCGCCGAAAAAAGGGAAACCAGTAGCAGAACGATCAGAGCCCCCCGTCCATGAATAAGCAAACTCCTCTCCTCTCAAATGAGGAAACAACTTATCGAACGACTTGCGCAGTAGACCTTGGTAGCGTGTTGGCTTGTTAAACATTGCGTCAACTTGGTTATTGAAAGAAAACTGATTGCCGCCTTTCCCCAACATCAAACGGCCATCTGGCGTATCTCGGTAATAGTGGACGAAGATACGTGAATCCAACACGCTAGAACCTGCCTGCCAACCAGATAGAGGTAGTGCGTCACCAAGCGGCTTGGTGATCACCATGTCGGAAGAGACCACCACGATACTGTTTTTGAACTGTTTAAACTGCTCCACCATCCATGCATTTAATGCCAATACCACCTGCTGCGCTTGAACATTTCCTTTAGGTGTACAGACAGTGGCAGGTTTTCCATAATCTAGACGCGTCATCGGCGTATTCTCATAGATTTCAACACCCAACTCCATTGCGACGCGTCTTAATCCTCTCGCCAATAAAGCAGGTTGAACGCTGGCTGCATCTGGAGAGTGAAAGCCTTCTATATTGCGCGGCGATCCCGCATTGGCACGCAGTTCCTCCACCGAGCAACGACGCCAACTGTTCACTTCTAATCGCTTTAACTCGTCCACAACTGGCTGCATTCCCCCAGTTTGAGCCTGATTGGTTGCAGTGTAATAAACCCCTTTCAACGATAATTGCGCATCGATGTTGTGCTACTGACAAAAGTCGTCAATCTCTAGCACTGCTTGTTCCGACTCTTTTACCAACCAAGCAGCATGTTCTTCACCGAATAACCGTTTCAATGTCGGAAACTTTGTCGACCAAGTCAGCATACAACCGCCGTTTGCGCCCGATGCACCACTGCCACAAAGGCCTTTTTCAATCACGACTACCTTTTTTTCCGGAGATTGCTGCTTAATCATAATCGCGGTCCAAAGTCCGGTGTATCCGCCACCAACAATCGCAACGTCAGTATTAATGTTCTGCTGTAACGGTTGTGGCGTTTCTGGTTGCTCAGCTTCAATTGCCTGCTTGAACCAATATGAATGATGTGTCATCGGGTATCCTTTGTAGAAGTGACGCACACAACCGTGCTTTGTCACCACTTTACAAACCTACCGAATATTCAACGAGCTAGAAAAACTTACGCTGAGCATTAGAAAATATTTAGATCCTATCCCAAAAGGGGTTTATTCCAAACAATGAGGCCACAAGCAAAATGCGACATGGCCTCGTAGTTTTCTATTTCTTATCCCAACGAACAAGCAATCTACGATAATGGTTTAACCAGCTATGGGTTCGCTCCACTACCCAACTATGAGCCTTAAAATCATCCGATTGTTTTAAGCTAGCTGCCTCTTCTTCTCGTGATTGAACATGAGGGATGTAGTTCAAAGTAACCAGTTCATCATGTAACCTCTGTCGAGATACAGTGGCGCTTGTAAAGGTGGTCGATAGCTTTCTAATGCATCTAAAGTTTGAAGTACCCATTTGATATCGTGAACGTTGGCACCACGCTGACTACAGCAAGTGGCAATCCATTCGCATCCGTCAACAAACTGCGTTTTATGCCTTGTTTTTGGGTTCTTTGCTGTTTTTTTGAGCCAGATAAAGGCACTTTAGTTTGGCAGCCATCCATTGATATAGAGCGCCAATCAACACCAACGTAAATCATGCCATTTTGCCAAAATCGCTCAAAAACGCCTGCATCTCGCCACTCTTGAAAGCGACGATGTGCGAAGCTAGAGGTACAAATGCCCGTTGCGTTAAGCGCATTCCACTGACAACCAGTTCTAAAGACAAAAAGAATGCCGTTCATCGCATCACTATTATCGACTCGTTTTCGATGCGTACCGAAGGATGGTTAGTCTTATGAACGGGCAACAATGGCTCAATTTTTCCCAGAGCACATTAAAGATCAGGTATTATGTTGAACTCATTTACAGTATTTTCAATAGGTGTTGATTTAGCTCAGGCAACACCTATTGAGATAGGTTCTTAGCTCGAGGGCTGCGATATCACTTGGGAAGTCGACGATTGATTATTACATGGGGGTCGCTAAATAGAGTTTGTCTTTGTCTCGATCGACATACACCACATAAGGGACATTGCCAACACGAAATCCATAGGGCTCAACGGCAGCTTCTATCGGAATAACTCGTTCGATTTTACGGTTGAGTAAATCAACTCGCCAGATGCAGGCATAGGCTGATGAGTTATCAAAATAGATTTCATAACTATCGCCCCCCCAAGAAAGGTTATTGATCACCCAGTTTTCGTAGTGATCATTAATCAGAATGCTTTTATGGTAGGGGCTTTCAACGAGTAATTGGCCGTCATCGCTGCTTATTTGACTTTGTTGGTCGGCTGATACTAGCGGTACGGACGAATAGCGTCCTTTGTGCGGAGGTGGCACATAGGGAACCTGTACCAGAGAGGGGGATGCTGCAGTGAGATCTAGCTCAAAATAATCATCCTGTTTGTTTTTTATATACAGCAGTGATTCTTCGATACTATGGACATAGACCTGTTCAGGTGCTGTGAATACGGTCTTTTTGTTACCCGTTAGCAAATCAAGCGTCTTTATATCATTGCCAAGATTATAAATTAGCTCAATACGGTCCTTATATTGAGCGACAAGGAAGTTTTCCTCACTAGCCATTTCATTGATGTCGATGAGCGCTTTATGTCCCCACCAGTTGTATGGGTCGACGGTAAAATCTGTCGTTATTGTTTTTTCTAGCTCAGTAAGGTGTTCCGGTGAGTAATCATTGTCGCTTTTGCTCTGTACCATACCGGTATTGAGCTGTGCGACTTGCTGTTGCGTTGTTTCGTTGGTTTGATAAGCGCGTAATGAATAGTATTCGGTACGTTTGTTAACGGATTGGGGTTGCAGGGGGCCTTCTGTGTTAAAGACATAGGCAACCATCATAGAGCGTTCGTCGCCAAGGAAGAGAAGACGGGTCTTGCCATCGTTGGGTATAACACCGTCGAAGGGAATGCGAATTGCTTTATTTTCGGTGTCCGCCTTTAGTAAGGTTAGTGATGTCCCTTGTGTTAATGTTTTGGGGCCAATACATTCTATCGAGTCATGATTTGCGACTTTGCCTTGCCAAGATGCCGGCACGGAAAGGAAGTTTTTGTCAAAAGCACAACTTGAGCGAGTAAGCCGTGTATCAATCCGTGATTCGGTTTGCTTAAGTGAACATAGGCCAAGGTTGGTTTGTATTGCTTGGGCGATACGGGAATGTTTCTGTAACGTATCGGCCTTAACAAGGGAGGCTATGTCGTCACATGCTTTTTGATTATCGCTCCGTGATGCCGCGAGAGAATAGTCGCTAAGCAGCCATAGTGTTTCTACTGACGGTGAATGCGCCGAAAACAAAGCTGGGCAACTATCAGCATAAAGATAAGCTGCGTAGTAGGCTGCTGTGTAATCTTTTTTCTGATAATGCTTTAAAAATAGTGCTCGCGTTTTAGCAGTGGTTGTATCGTTGCATGCATTGTTTTCCGTATTGGCTTTAAGCGCAGTGGGAAGTGCAAAAAATCCAACCATGACAAGCGGTAAGATAATTTTTCTCATTAACTGGTGTAATTGTTGTTTATGGTATCAGCACTATAACAGAAAATAGTGGCAAGGCGGTGATGTTAAATCAGCGAAACAGAGCCAGCGAAAGAGTTGAGCAGTTTCATTCTGGTTTGTGGTCGGTATGAACAGTGCTAAGAATCAAAAGGATTGTCGCTCATAGCCAGCAAAAGGTGCTTTAGTTTGGCAGCCATTGATCTAGAACGCCAATCAACACCCTCGTAAATCAGACCATTTTGCCAAAATAGCTCAAAAACGCCTGCATCTCACCACTATTGAAAGCTACGATGCGCAGAGCTAGAGGTACAAATACCCGTTGTGTTAAGCGCATTCCATTGACAACTAGTTCTGAGAACAAAAAGAATGCCATTCATCGCATCACGATTATCGACTCGTTTTCAATGCGTACCGAGAGGATGGTTAGTCTTGTGAGCGGGCAACAATGGCTCTATTTTTTCCCAGAGCGCATCGAAGATTAGGTATTGTGTTGAACTCATTTACAGTGTTTTCAATAGGTGTTGATTTAACTCAGGCAACACCTATTGAGATAGGTTCTTACGAGATATTACATTTAAGACACACATTCATCAGGAATATATATTTAATAGTAAATTACCACCTTCTAAAGAAGGTGGCTTTGTGTGAGCCCCCTAAAAGGGGGCCTTTGTTTAGTCCAGCG
>NZ_JAWOVC010000011.1:0-163887 GCF_033339735.1 Vibrio sp. 2033 | reverse complement strand
AATACGTGGGAAGCTTGATTGTATCTACTCATGTTATTTGTCCTCTTTGACTTCTGGAAAAATCAAAGACGCATTTAACATGAGTAGTTTTACAGGCAAAGCCGAAACGGATGATAACCACCTACTGAAGTAGGTGGTTTAGGGCTGAAAACAAAAGGCGGCTTCAAGCCGCCTTTTTCTACTCAATGTGTTACTGCTGTGCAACCGTTACAGGTTTAGTTGCACCACGGTAATCAAACTCAAAACCAATACCTTGGTCTGTCACGTCCATCGTCATACCACCAACAAGCTCGCCTTGTAAGCTTTTGACAACATCATCCGGAACCGGCTCCCCAGTGATTGACGACGCACTCTCTAGCACTTCCAAAATACGCTCTGAATCAAAATCAAAACTGAACAAGCCATTTGGAGAAAGTGATTGCGCCATCACATCTTTGCTTGCTTCCGCAGCACTATCACCACTGTAAAGAGTGAAATGGTTTTCGTTTAGACGAGCAAACACGTCCACCTTCATGCCAGTATGCATTTCTAATAGCTCACTGACATTAACAGGTTGGTTATCCGGTTGAATTTGCAATTGAGCAAGTTCAGGAACGAACATTTGCGCAGTTTGAATAAGCATCATTGGATCATTGGCAGAAAGAGACAACATACCATCTAGCTGGCTAAATACTTCACCATGCTGAGCATTAGTATCTACTTTGATATCAAACATTTGCAGGCTTAACCCTTTAAGGCCATTAACCATGCCTGACCCCATGCTTACAGCGGCTGCTGGATTCTGGCCGCCCATCTCTTGCTGCATTTGTGTCAATAAAGAGCATTGATATTGAGGCTGGGTCAAGTCAGCCCAAATCTGACCAATCGATGGCGCTAGCGTATTAATGTCTAAACCAAGCGCCATACTAAAGAAACTCTTATCACTTTTAGACTCAGCCAATACACCACGAATCGACTTGAGCGCATCTAGAATCACTTTATTGTTGGACTCAACAACAAAAGAACCTTTAATGAACGCCTGATCGCCTTTCATCTTGTATTCTGCAAACGCGACGGACTGAGGCCAGTTTTCTGCAACTTGAGTAAGCTCAGTATGGCAGGCTGGTGAACGCATTTCCTCAATAGTTGGTTCAGGATCTATTGCATCCAACGTGCTGATTTGACGAGCAAACATATTGCCATCTTTCGTCGTCAAACCTTTAATCACTTCGCGATGATCAAAGTAACCAAAAGAGTTGTTGTTTTCACCGTATTTGGCTTGCAACGCCTCAAGGCGTCCACTGTCAGCAATATTTTGACTTGGTGCTTCAAGCCCTAATGCCATTTTAATCGGGTTTTGAACGCCCAGTTGCGGAACATCAACCGTTAACGTAAGCACGTTATCAACCACGGCTACAACCAAGCCAATACCGTCCTGCGGGTCAATTGAATCAGTCATCTCGTAACGACGATACTCGACGTCACCAAGCTTAACCAACTCATGCTTAGCGCCGCTCATCTGCTCTTCATGATCCAGTGTTTTCCATAACGCGGCAGGGTCTTCAATATCCACTTTGTACACCGGTACCATACCAATTGTGTACAACACAGGATTAATGTTTTCCCCGGTGCCCAAATAAGCTTTTAATGTTTCTGGCGACGCAGCACTCTCTAGGTACCCATCGAATAAGTTAACTGCAAACTGCTGTTGTGGAGACAGTGGTTCATCGGCAAAAAGTTCTGCAATCGAGCCTTGATTCGCCGTACCGAATGCGTTCATGTATTTATAATGGTTAAAAGGTTCTGTCTGATACGTCACCATAAGTGAATCTGCAGGAACTTGCGTTAACAGTGAGCCTGCATCACTCGCGGTAGTATTGTTTTGGTACAGGTAGCCAGCGCCCCCTGCTGCTGCGACCACTGCTGTAGCCAATAGTAGTTTTTTCACGACCAACTCCGTTGTCATAGTTATGTGTTCCTAAACGAAATGTAACGCTTAGGTTTAAAGCCAATGAATAGTGCTTTATATCAACCGCTATCATAAACAAGTTATCGATGTAATGAATGTCGGTTTGATAAATTATCCAACATTTATAAGGCAAACCGTGAAGTAAGTTGAATTGCGTGCGGATGCTATTGGCAATATTCACAATCCAATTTCTCGGATAACCGCCTTAAAAATCATAATATTCAGTTAAATGAAGCGATTTGGAGTAATTACGACCAAAATCAGCAGAATATTAAATCTTTATTGAGTCTTTTATCTAATATCTGAAAACGCCTCACGACCTGACACTTCTTTCCAATTTGCCTCTGGCGGTCCCTACTCGTTTTCCTTACATTCCTACTAACTCAGTGACGAGACGTATACCAAATACGAGCAATAGAAGACGATGAAAGACCAGTTGACGATCTCTATATCAACTATCAATGGCTCAAGACATTGGTACTTCAGTAAAAGGATGCAACGCAACATAAAAACGTTTTTCGTTTTTTTTGTTGTTGCTCTGGCCGCGACCGTAATCTTAATTCATCACTTGTACACTCGCGTTGATAATGCAGCGTTAAAACAAGCTGAATTGACAGAGCATTCACGCACCATGGGTGAAGAGCTCAGCACACTGAAAACACTTAAATCAGAGCTAGAAAATGACCTTTCAGAACGGGAAGAACGGGTACAACTTGTTTCGGAACGTTTGGGTGAATTAGAGAAAGTGCTTGGGGTTGGAGAACATACCTCGACAAATAACTTGGATGCTAGGCTCGATGCAGCGGCGATAACCTCAAACGTTCGCATGGTGTTATTAAACCAAATACCAAGTGGCTCTCCAGTCGGCAACGTACGACTATCTTCCGGATTCGGTAAGCGTATCCATCCGGTGACAAAAGTTGCCAAGATGCATCGTGGGCTCGATTTTGCCGTAAATATCGGCACCAAAATTTATGCCCCTGCCGATGGGGTAGTGGAAGTCACCCGCCGCAGTAATAAAGGCTCTGGTAACTTCCTCAGGCTACAACATTCTTTCGGTTTTTCGAGTTCTTATTCGCACTTGAAAGCGTTCAAAGTAAAAAGTGGTCAGTTCGTCAAAAAAGGGCAGCTGATTGCAATTTCCGGCAACAGTGGGCTCTCTTCTGGCCCTCACCTGCATTACGAGGTGCGATTTGTTGGGCGAGCACTGAATCCGAAACCATTTGTCGATTGGAGCCTTAATGATTTCGAAGACATTTTTACTAAGGAGCGAAGAATACGATGGGAATCTTTAATCAAAACAGTGGAACAACGAGTAGCTCAGCAGCTTCAACTCTCATCGCCAAAGGCTGTTCTCTTAGCGGAGAACTCAAAGTAGAAAACGATGTCCAGATTGATGGCATCGTCGATGGTCAAGTTAACGTGGAAGGCACTCTCGTTGTCGCAGAAAGCGGGCGAGTAAACGGTGAAATCTACGCTAAACAGCTGATCATTAATGGCATGATGGACGGAAACTGTCACGCAGAACACATTCAAGTACTTGCCAAGGGACGCGTAAGCGGTAGGATCTGGAGCAATAACCTCAGCATTGAACCTGGTGGCAAATTCTTTGGTGAAGCAGCTGAATTACCTGAAAAAGAAGTGGTAACGCTCAAGGGTAAGGCTCAAGACAGTGCGATCACAAAAGAAAACAACACCAACAATGAAAAGCGACTTTCGCGTAAATCAGCATAAAAGCTTTGATTAAAGTGCTTAAAAAAGACGGCTTTCACGCCGTCTTTTTTATTACTATTGCCACGATTTTCGTCAGAAACTACGTGATTATTCGGCCGGATTTAAAACCATCACCGAGCGTTTTGCCTGTGGACCAAAAGCTGATTTTGCATGCGCTTTCACTTCATCTAACGTCACACTTTTAGCCACTTTCTCAACGTCAAGTAACACATCGACGCCGTAATCATGCACCAAATAACGAGTATATGCCCATGATCTCTGTGCTGGGTTGTCATCCAATCCTTGCATCGCGACTGCCAGTTGTTTCGCGGCCGTATCCACTTCTTTTTGGGTAATATTTGACGCTAAACCATCAAACACTTTGCCTAGTTTACTCTCTAAAAGTGCCACGTCTTCGGGCTCAACTTGAGACTCCAAGAGCCAATCAGAGATGGGTTCGCGATCTTGTGTCATGGTGTAAATGCTCGGGCTGTAATCAAGGCTAGACTCTTCTCGCACAATATCCAAAACACGTGCATTACTAATACGTTGCAAAATATCTTCGATAACCGTGTCTCTTGCCGTACGTTGGTAATCGCTCGTATTAGTCAAACGCATTACATACAACGATGAAGGTTCATGCCCATCCGCAACCACAGTTCGCTCCGGCACTTCCGGGTTAAACGCAACGTGATAATCAATCGAACGACTCGGTTTCATTTCGATAGAGGCCACATATTTACGCAAAAGTGGTGTAATTTCTTCCGGCTCTACGTTTGCAACAATAACCATCTTAAAACCATCATTGGTTTTGAAAAGTTGCTCATGCACCGCTAGTATCTGCTCGGAAGTCACTTGTTCAACATCATCACTGGACACTATACGATGACGACTACCCGGCAAATAAGAATTGCCGTTTGCTTTTTGAATCAGTTTTCCCATCGGTGATTCAAAAAAA
This sequence comes from Vibrio sp. 2033, assembly GCF_033339735.1. Taxonomy (NCBI): domain Bacteria; kingdom Pseudomonadati; phylum Pseudomonadota; class Gammaproteobacteria; order Vibrionales; family Vibrionaceae; genus Vibrio; species Vibrio sp. 2033. The sequence goes on along the minus strand of NZ_JAWOVC010000011.1, from coordinate 159,268 downwards.
GCGCCGCTCTGCTGTTTAAACTCTTGCTTCGCTGCTGCCATCTGGCGCTCGTCGACTTTAATCTCCGTCGCTAGGTTGTATAGTCCATTCAAAGCATCAGTTAGGTGCGTATTTGGCGCCGTAATTTGTGCTCCGTGACTGGTCGCATCAAGCATCGCGCCAAGCGCAATGTTGTTTTTGCGTAAGTAGCTATCTAGCTCTGAACCAGAAAATGCCCCTAACCCACTGCGTATTGCCGTTGTTGCTGCGATTTCATAAGCGGCATACAACGTCGGATCAACAGCGGCTTTACCACCTTGGCTCGCATAGTAAATATACGCTCGACCACCCGCTTTAGTATCTTTTTGGAACCACACTTCGACACCGTTTGATAGCGTATAGACTTGAAAACCACCCGCTTCCTGACGCATGCTCGTGATGCTGCCTTCCTGGGTAGGCTTTAAGAATCCATCCACTTTGTCATACATCTCTAACGTTTTTTCGCCAGTTTGAAGATAGGCACTGTTTAGAGCGGCAAATACACCATTGAACTGTTCTGACGTTTCGCTTTTCCCCAAACCAATAAAAAAGCTTGGCTGCTGAGATAACAAAGCCGCCAATTGTGTGTTAATGCTCTCTAAATTCTCGTTGTTGATGAATTCTGCCAAACTCTGGGCATAATTCTCTTTTGATTGGCTGACACTGTCTTGTCCAATTTGAAAAACACGTGCTTCTGCGTAACTGTTTGGCTTACGCTGACTCCAATCTGAATCAATATTTGCAAGTTCACCTTGCCAATTTGACATAACGCTATCTAACTCGGATTGAGTCGCACCATAATCTCTCAACGACGCCAAGGTACGAATGAAAGTCTGGTGCATTTGTTCGCGGCGATCTGGTGCAAACGAAATCCCTGCCGACATCATACGCTGATAGTTAGAGTAATAGGGCTCTGCATAAGCGTATTGAAAAGGTTCAGCGGCATCACTGAGTACACGGATCAAACGCTGTTGAATGAGTTGTGTTGCGACTTCATCACGCCACACTTCATGTTGTTGCTCAATCGTCGTGCCGCCACTTAGACCACGCTCAATCACTAAATGAAGACTTGGTGATTCCATCGTGTTACTTGGCAAGATTCTGTTTTCGTTGTTCACTCGAATATCACGGCGCTTCTCTATTACCGTATCCGAGGTACTTTCCCAGTTCGAGAACTTGCTTTTGATAATCTTGGACAGTGAATCTACGTCGATATTACCAGTCACAATCAACTCGGCATTTTGTGGCTGGTACCATTTGTCGTAAAACGCCTTTAACTTACTTGAGGAAGCATTTTGAATCGCTTCGCGAGTACCAATTGGGTCATGCTCACCATACATAGTGCCTTCAATCGAGGCTTGGTAAGCATGCATAGAAAAGGACTTATCATCCGGATTGGCACGTCGCCATTCCCCGAGAATCACCCCTTTTTCTTTCTCTACTTGCTCAGGAGCAAACTCAAGTCCGTTACCGATATCTCTCATCCACTTCAGGGCATCTTCTAGCTTCGTATTATTCGCAAGGTCAAGTTGGTAAGACGTTTGCTGATAACTGGTAAAAGCGTTGATATCAGCGCCAAAGCTACCACCAGATTGCTCAAAAAGTTTGACAACGTCGTTACCGGTAAAATGCTCACTACCATTAAACGCCATATGCTCAACAAAGTGAGCGTAACCCTTTTGAGAAGATGTTTCTTGGAATGAGCCGATATTCATCACCAAACGGACCGAGACTTCTTGGTCTTCTGTTGGATAGAGATGGTATTTCATACCGTTCGATAACTGGTCCACGTGCCAGTTGGCGTCAGGTTGAATCGGCGTCGACTGTTGTATCAGAGCACACCCTGACACTAATAACGCGGGGACTAACAATATACTGCGCATAACGATTGCCCATAACAATGATTAAGCTAATCAATATATATCCGGTGCTATAACCTTCACATTTTTAATGGATTATCAGACACGCAAATGTGATAAAGATCACCATTTATTGAAATCAATTCTCATTTACAAAAATCGACAAATCCTTACTTTACAAATACATAAATAATATCGTTCCAAATCCTTTTGCTTATTTGGTGTAAAACTCAAATTCGCGACATGGAGTCAGTATTTATTTTGAGCAATAAAATATAATTATTGAACAGATTCGAATCTGACTTTCTGCTGCATATTCAACAGCGCAGAGAGCACTGATGAGAATAAAAACACAACAACTATTATTCAAAGATCTATTATTCGCTTTATGTTCAAAAATCTATCATTAAAAAACAAACTGGCAATTTCTGCCAGTGCCGCCATCATTCTAGGGGGAGTGCTGGTAGAGGGGCTGTCTTTTCGAGATTCATTAAATAGGCTCGATGTCGAAGTCGCACAGCGACTAGAAAGCACTAGCGCATCTTACAATCAATACGTAAAGGACTGGCTACTCTCTAAAGAGCGCGCACTGACTTCACTCTCTTCTGATTCAGAGAAACGTTCTCTGGTTACACATTTGAAACAAGTCCGAGACTCTGGCGCGTTCGATAACGTTTTCCTCGCTTACCCGGACGGGTCACAAGACAACGCTAATGGGGTGGTTTTGCCACCAGGTAATAACGATCCTCGCAAGTGGGGCTGGTACACCAACGCCATTGCCAATCCATCGAAAGTCTTTATGGATAATCCGACCGTTGCTGCTGCAACTGGTGCGAATGTGGTGTCGCTCGGTAAAGCCCTGCAATTGCATGGTCAAACCGTCGTTCTGGGTGCTGACGTAGAGATCGGTGATATCCTGAACAGCCTCAACCAAGTGATCCTACCGGGTGAAGGTTATATGTTTATTGCCAATGAACAGGGCAATATTTTCACTCATAACAACGGTAAACTGCTGAATCAACCGGTTAGCAAGCTAGGCCTCAACAACAACGACATTACGTCAGCCGCACGTTCAGGTACAGAACGTCGCGTCTCTATTAACGGCATCGAATATGTGATTTACGCGCGCCACATAGAGGGTACCAAACTCACAACGGTCACAGTGTTAGATCAAAACTCGTTGGTTGCCCCACTTTACGATGCAGTTTGGGATCAAATCATCGCAACCACTATCGTCGTCGTTATCTGTGTGGCTTTGTTTAACCTGCTATGTAACATCTTGTTCCGTCCGCTCTACAATGTTTCGAATGCGCTTGCGCAAATCGCCAACGGTAGCGGCGATCTGACTCAACGCATCAAAGTAGAAAACCGTGACGAAGTTGGTGAACTGGCTGAAAACTTCAACCAGTTTGTTGAAAGTTTACAGCAGCTTATTGGTCATATTCGTCACCAAGCGGAAGAACTAAGCCAGCAATCAGAACTGAGCACGACTCGCGCGAATCAGTCGGTTTCTGATCTGAACCATCAGCAACAAGAAATCACTATGGTGGCGACCGCTGTGACCGAAATGGCATCGGCAACGCAAGAGATTGCCGCACATGCAGAGCAGACGGCTAAAGCCGCTCAAGACTCTTCAGCAAGCACACAAAATGGTCATGAGTTGGTGATCAACTCCAAATCGTCCATCAATAATTTGTCTTCTGAAGTCAACCAAGCGAGCGTTGTCATCGGTGAGCTCAACCAGCACGCGCAAGACATCTCAACCGTGCTATCAACGATTCGAGACATCGCAGAGCAAACCAACTTACTGGCTCTGAATGCGGCGATTGAAGCGGCGCGTGCAGGAGAGCAAGGTCGCGGTTTTGCCGTTGTTGCAGACGAGGTTCGCGTGCTATCACAACGCACACACACCTCAACCGAAGAGATTCGCTCGACGATCGAGACCTTGCAGCAAACCACACAACGCGCAGTGACCATCATGGATACAAGCTCTCAGCTCGCGCAAGGTTCGGTGGAAGATGCAGATCGCGCAGCACTGGCTCTGGATGAAATCAACGCGGCCGTTGCGCTGATCAGCGATATGGCAACGCAAATCGCGACCGCCGCCGAAGAGCAAACGCACGTAACCAATGAAATCACGCAAAATGTCACGTCCATTAAAGATGTGACCGATCACTTGGTAGTTGGTGCCGAAGAATCGATGAATCAATCTGCTGAGCTGAAATCGCAAGCTGAGGATCTCAACTCGAAAGTGGCGACGTTTAAACTGGCTTAAACGCCACATTAAGGACGCTCTTAAAAACAACAAACCCCGCTAGCAACTTTGTTACTAGCGGGGTTTGTTTTTATGGATCGACGTTTTTATTGCAGATAGCTTTCCAAAGACGTAAACCTACACCGCCACACACATCGGCGTGCCTGAGATTGGGTCATTAAATACTCTCGCTTGTAAATCAAACACCGATGACAACATGCCTTCTGTCATTACCTCTTGCGGTGTTCCCTGCGTGACTAACTGACCTTTTTCCAACACCACCAAATGATCGCAGTAACGGCACGCTTGGTTTAGATCGTGCAGCACTACGACCACTGTTTTGCCTTTGTCGTTCATCTGCCTCATGAGTTTCATCAGCTCAACTTGGTGAGAGAGATCCAAGTAAGTGGTTGGCTCATCAAGCATCACTACGTCGGTATCTTGCGCCATTACCATCGCAATCCACGCTCTTTGCCTTTGACCGCCAGACAACGATTCAACTGGCTTGTCAGCAAACTCAATCACGCCAGTATCTTGCATTGCTTGCTCGACCAAGGCTTTGTCTTGTTGACTTAACCTGCCCCAATGAGAGAGATAAGGCGAGCGGCCATATTCGACCAGTTTTCTGACGGTAATACCTTCAGGACCGACAAGAATCTGCGGCAGCAAAGACAACGAACGCGCCAAGCGTTTATCACCGTAGCTGCTTAGTGGTTTGTCGTCATACAACACTTGGCCAGAAGCGGGTTTATTGATGCGTACCAAGGTTTTTAATAGTGTCGATTTACCGCAACCATTTGGACCAACTAGTGCGGTAATTTTACCTTGAGGAATCGACAAAGAGAGATCTGGAATGATGGTCTGTTTGCCGTACGCGACGGATAAGTTCTGCGTTCGTAACATGCTTACCAACCTCTATAACGATACAAAAGAAAAATGAAATATGGTGCGCCAATAACAGATGTCAGCACTCCCGCTGGTAGCTCAATTGGCGGCTGTAAGCCTCTCGCTAAACCATCGGCGCAAATCACCAACAAAGCGCCAAGGGTTGCAGCGGCTGGAATCAACAACTTGTGGTTGTGGCCAAACAGCAAACGCGCAAGATGCGGCGCAAGCAGGCCAACAAAGCTGATCGTGCCTGCCACAGACACACTGATACTCGCCAATAGCACGGCAGCAATCAACGCAATAATTTGGATCTGTCTTGGTTTCGTGCCAAGTGTAGTGGCGCTTTCTTCTCCCAGTCCCATAACATCTAGCCGCCAAGCCAGCCAAAACGCCAATGGTAGTAGCAGCAATAAAGCACTCCAAATAAACGGCACTTGTTGCCAGTTTCGTCCCCACAAACTGCCGGTTAGCCATACCATCGCCGTGTTGATTTCAATAGGGTGCACAATCAGAAGAAAATCGATACCGCTGGCTAAAAATGCGCTGACAGCAACACCAATCAGCGCCAAACGTGCTGGTGTTGGTTTCGACCAGTAAGCCAGCACAGCAATAAAGCCAGCAGCAAGCAAGCCTCCCGCCATGGCGACCATCGGCAACATTGCCACTGGCGCATTCGGATACAGCACCAAACAAGCGGTAGCCGCCAGTCCTGCTCCGGCGCTTATCCCCATTAAATCTGGTGAGGCAAGTGGATTACGGATGACGCCTTGAACTAAAACGCCTGACAGCCCCAACCCAGCGCCCACGCCAATGGCGAGCAACATTCTCGGTAATCGATATTGGTGAATCACAAAGTCCGAGTCAGAGAAAGAAAACAGTAATGCAAAAACCTGTTGAGCCGACATGTTCGCCGCGCCAACAAACAGCGTGAGAGAAGACGCAATCAGCAACAATCCAACTAATGCAAACAGTTTGGTTTGATTCATCATGATGATTTCCTCATTGCAATCGCGATAAAGCAAGGTGTGCCCAACAGCGCGGTAATCACGCCCACTGGCGTTTCAGCCGGAAAGGCAATCGCTCGTGATAAAGCATCTGACCACGTCACCAATGCCGCGCCACACAAGGCGGAAACCGGAATGAGAATGTGATAGTTGTGACCAACAATCGGGCGTACCAAGTGCGGCACTAACAACCCGACAAAGCCAATTGGCCCAGCAATCGCTACGCTAGTTCCTGCCAACAGCACAACCGCTAAACCACTGATAAATCGCGTAAGACGAATGTTACCACCTAGCCCAACAGCAACTTCGTCCCCCAACGCGAGTAAATTTAAGTTTCGCGCTAAGCCCATGGCGAGCACCAAACCTAAAGTCGCAAAAGGCCACAGTTGCTGCAACTGCTCAGAATCTACCGCAGAGAGTGAACCCGTTAACCAATGCAACACGCTGTAAGCCATGTCATCCGCCAAAATTACCGACGCACGAGTTAACCCTATCAGCAGTGCACTGATGGCAATGCCCGCTAGCACTAAACGCAATGGGTGAGAACGCGCGGAGAAAAAACCGCCCAACAACATGACCGCACCACCACTTAGTAGCGCACCGAATACTGCGTTGATGATGGGGTTCAATTGACTAAAGAATGGTACGCCGATGGAGGCCAAGGCCATAAAACACGCCGCACCAGCATTAATGCCGAGAATGGATGGCGACGCCAAAGGGTTACGAGTTAACCCTTGCATCAGCACACCGGATACCGCAAGCGAAGCACCAATCAATAACCCAGCATAGGTGCGAGGAGCGCGCAACGTCGCAAGAATTTGATGCAGCATATTGCCCTCATCAAACGCAAACCAATAGCTTGTCAGATCATTAACACTCAAAGAAAAGTTGGACCACCCAATCATTGAGGCGGTATAGCCTGACAACGTACACAACGCCATAGCACTGACAAACAAGCTCGCTTTCCAATGCGATTTGCTAACCGAAGACGGGCTTTCTGAGATTATCGACGCACTCATGAGCGCTCCAATAACGCTTCAAGGTTGCAGGCAATTTCTTCCGCCGCCAACATGCCGCGATTTAATGACCACAGTTCCGGAGAGACTTCTACCAGTTGCTGCTTTTTCGCCGCAGTTAACAGCTTAAATAATGGATTTTTGCGCCATTCATCCACGATATTTGGTTGAGAGTAAAGTCCAACTAGTAACCAATCAGGGTTGGTTTTTAGCAAAAGTTCGAAGCTGGTTGGGATATACGCATTGCGCTCAGATGGAGCCAGCGGGCTTTGGATGCCTAGAGTGCTCAAAACGCCGCCAGCGTAAGAAACCCGGCTATGCAGCCACATCCCTTTGTCGGAAACCACACCAAACTGAATGGTTTCTTGTGTCGAAAAATGCTGTTTGAACTCTGCCATGGTCTGTTTGTGCTGCTCAATGCGTTGCGTCATTTGCGCTTGCTTGCCAATCGCAACCCCGATTTTCTGTGCAGATTCGAGGTTTTCTTGATATGTCTCTCCACGGCTTTTTAACAGCAAGGTTGGCGCAATTCGCTGCAAATCCTGATAAATAGCACGATGGCGTTCGGCATCGGCAATGATCAAATCAGGCTTGAGCACCGCAATCGCCTCTAAACTCGGTTGTGAGCGCATGCCGACCGATTGCCAAGGTTCGATCTTGTCACGAACAGCAGGGATGACTCGTGTGGCATCGTTGTCATCGGCAACGCCTACCGGTGAGACATCGACGGCCGCCAGAGCGTCCACAAACGAAAACTCCAAAACCACAATACGTTGAGGTATCGCTTCTAGCTCAAAAATGCCTTGCTCATCTTTCACGCTGCGCGCCTGAGACAATGCGCTAAATGACATCAAAGCTGAGCTCAGTAGCATCAGCAAAACGGTTGAAAAGTGTTTGATCGTAAATTGTTTTTTATTTTTCATCTTGCTTTTTTCCAGTGCTAAGAGTTTTCCATTACCTAAGATCGGCAAAGTCGCCAAGGTAAATTGGCGACTTTTCTTTTCAAACTCGGTGAACGAAACGCTTAAAACTGATAGTTCAGATCCAGTGTGTAAGAGCGTCCCGGAGCTGGGTACCGACCAACTGGGCTTGTATCAATCCCGCGGAAGTAATACTCCTCGTCAAACAAGTTGTTCACCGCAACATTCATGCGTAACTTGCCTTTATCGTCTTTGTATAAATCCGTCCCCAAGTTGAAGTTCCACACCATGTAAGATGGTACTTTACCCGTTGCGCCTGTTGCATCTTCGGCACTGGTGTTGACGTTATCGGTATACGAATCACTGAAGTAGAAGCCCGATAGCGTGGTGTCCATGCCGTAAAATGCGTAAGTTGCATCCCAACCAAGCTGATGCTTAGAGGTGTAAGGCAGTTGATTACCTTTATTCGCGCCTTCTTCTTCAAGCGTAGCGTCTAGATAGTTGTAGCTTGCGCCTAAACTCAGTGCAGGTAGAACTTCAGGCACATAACGAGCAGAAAGCTCTATGCCTTGGTGAAGTGTTTTTCCGATGTTATCGAAAGTCTGCGTTGAGCTTTGCCATTGCAATTGATCTTCAAAGTCGATGCGATAAAGTGCAGCGTTAAAGCTGGTCGCATCTTGGGTGTAACGCGCGCCGACTTCGTAGTTCCAAGCCAGTTCGCTACCTTCTTCACCCAAGCCTCGGATGTAGGCAATTTGTGGCGCACGAAGTGATTTTTGCGCGTTCGCATACGTCACCCACTGATCAGTTAAGTTGTATGCCACCGTCAAACCTGGCAACCATTCCGTCACGGTGTTGTCTGCTGTTTGTTTTTTACCACGATCGGTAAACGTCATTCGAACCGACTCAACACGCAACCCAGGCGTTACCTTCAATGTATCATTGAACAAACCAATTTCGTTGCTAACGTATCCAGCAAACGCGTCCGTATCTAAATGCCAATCACGCGGAACGCTGGTTGCACCACCGGCGATTGGAGTCTGAGTGAGTTTGTAGTCGATGTCTTCGTTAACATAACGGGTACCCACGATCCAGTTTTGAGTAACGGATTTACCTTCGCCAAAGTACATCGCCATTTTTGGCTCTATACCATACACGGTAAATTCACGTGGAGAGGTACGAACGTCCGTCGCTGGCAGAGCCGGATCCGCCCAATGGCCACCCGCGCTGTTAAAGCCCCACTTGAAAAGACGCTCTGACTTATGGCCAAACGTTAGCACTTCTAGCTCAGCACTGTCGGCAAATGGCAAATCGTGGATGTACTTAACACTCCAGCGCGTCGACTTACCTTCATAATCATCGTAAGGACGTTTCGATTGGTGACGATCTTGCTCGTAATCTTGTGGCGAAAGTGCGCCCGGCATTTGCGTTTCAGCATCGTAACGTTGCAGGAATGCTTGAATCTCTTGAGTGTCACTCAGTAGCCACTGTGCTTTGGCTTGGAAGTTCTTCACGTCCGTATCGGAATTTTCACGGAAGCTTTCACCTTTTAGGAAGTTACCTTCCAACTGTAGTGCAAATGTGTCGCTTAACCAGCCGCCCGTGCGTAGGTAAAAATCATTCAGCGGCGCATCACCGCCATCAAACACGGTAAGGCGGTTACTGATTTCAGTTTGCCACGTGTGTGGAATCGGTTTGGTCACTAAGTTGATCACACCACCGACGTTGTTTGGGCCGTACTGTACTGCGGCACCACCGCGTACAATGTCAATACGATCAAGCATCGACAGTGTTGCTGGGAAGATAGACTGACCAGTGTGACCATATGGCGCAAGTGTTAGCGGTACACCATCCATCAAAAACTGAGCATGACCACTACGGCTTGCTTTCAAACCACGTACGGAAATGTTAGGCAATACGCCCGTTCCGCTTTCATCCTGAACTTTAATACCCGGCACGCGCTGCAGCGCGTTATCAATCGAACCTGCGGCGGTTTTCTCAATTTGATCACGGGTAATGACGGTACGAGCACCAGGGTACTCTTTGACGTCTTCAATTTCAGAGTTACCAATCACACTACCAGTGACAACGACAGTTTCCATCGCGGTAGTTTGTTCTTTTTTAGCAGGAGCGGCAACCGCGCTCATGGATGTGGCAGAAGCGATTGCAATCGCAAGCACACTGTAAGTGGTAGACAAACCAGCACGTACACGCACTTTACCATCCAAATTCTGGTAAGACATTAAGATCTCCTTTGCGAGAAATTGAGCCTCGGGCAGAATACATCCCGTAGGCTCTCGGGGCTAAACATCCTCAATATGAGGAAAAAATCGGCTAACAGGCGCTAACTACGCACAAAAAGCCTAGAACTGATATCCGTAGCTGAGCATGAACTCGGCTGGTGCGCCGTAGCCAATCTGGTTTAAGCCAGACGTGCCGTTTGTTGCGCCAAGAATGTATTTCTCATCCAAAATGTTGTAAGCGTTCGCTTGGATTTTGTGACGACCAGTGGTGTACGCCGCCATCAAATCCACCGTTGTGTAATCGCCAAGTGCGACGGCTTCGTCGTTCCCTGCATAACGGTCGCCCACGTACTTCACACCACCGCCTAAACGCCAGTTGTCATCCAATTGGTAAGTGCTCCAAAGAGAGAACAAGTGGTCTGATACATCGTTAGGCTTTTTGCCTGTGGCTTTGTCTTCCGCATCCAAGTAGCTGTAACCCACAGAGATGTCCCACTGTTTGGTGATTTGGCCGCGAGCCTCTAATTCAATGCCTTGGTGACGCACTTCAATTTTATCGATCACATCGCCGTCCACGTTAGTTTGTGGTTGCTCTTGATCAATCTGGAACAGTGCCGCATTCAACATTAATGCGTTATCCAAAAGGTACGCTTTCGCACCCACCTCTTTTAAGTCGGTGTGGAAGAATTCCGCCAATTTTGGATTGATGTAGATACCAGCGTACGGTAACTGCCAAGAGCGCGCTAAACTGGCGTATACGGATGTGTCGGAATTGATGCGGTATACCAAACCAGCACGGTAGCTGACTTTGTCATCATCCAATTTTTCCTTATCTGAGCCCGCTTTTTGTTGTTCTAGCTCCATCGAGTCGTAACGCACGTTACCGATCAAAGAAAGGTCACCCCACGTATAGACGTCTTGCACATACAAACCTGTCGTGGTGGTGGTATTGTCACGAAATGGCTTAAAGCCCGGATCAGGCGTTGGACCAACGACTGGGTCGTAGATATTTTGCGGAGGAAGCGTTTTGTCACTTGCCAACGTTAGGTCGATATCGATCTGGTTGAAATCTGCACCCACCATCAATTGATTGTCCCTGGTTTCCCAAACCAACTCAGATTGTAAAGTGGTCGTAGTACGTGGATCGTAACCAAAGTTGTTAACGGTTTGAGACACTTCATTACCCGTCACTTTGCCCTGACGCGTGCCTTTTTGCTCAAGTTCGATATGGTTGAACGCCGCTCGGTTGTTCCATACCCATTGATCATTCAGACGCCATTCGTAATCCACCGCAATACGGAGACTGTCTGACTCCTGATAGTCGTTTGTGCCGCCAAAGTAAGTGCTTACTGGCAAATCAACTGGCTTGCCATTTTTTGATGGCACACCACGATACGGCACTAGTTCTTGATGGGCGTATTCCACGTCAATATCAATGGTGTGACCTTCCGCTGGTAACACACGAATGGTCGGTGCAATGAAGAAATCGTTTGAATCAACATGATCAACGTACGAGTCGGCTTGACGGTATTCCAAGTTAATACGCCCGTTGACCTTATCTGTAAACGCCATTGAGCTGTCGACCTGACCAACATATTGGTTGTTGCTGCCTACACTACCGTTTACGTGAGTAAAATTCTCACCGTTAGCGCGTTTCGTCACCAAGTTGATGATGCCCCCAGCCGAACCACGGCCATACAAAGCACCCGCAGGGCCTTTCACAATTTCAACGCGTTCAACGTTCGCTAAGCTGCGGTAAGACTGCAACGTACCGTCATCTCGCAAGCCATCACGGTACATATCGTTGAGTGAATCAAAACCACGGATCATGAACTGATCGCGGCTGCCTTCGCCCAAGGTGTTATTGACCCCGGCTACCCCATCTAGCGCATCCACTAAGCGCACCGCGCCTCGGTCTTGCATTTCTGTTTTCGTAACTACGGATACCGCTTGTGGCACATCAAGCCATTCCACATCGGTTTTGGTGCCTGATTGAGGCATGTGTTCAGCATAACCTTCGTACTGATGCCCGAAGACTTGAATCGTTTCAGTTGCTGATGAGGTTGAGTTCGTCTCTTCTGAAGCCACTGCGCTTGGTGCTACTAGTGAAGAACCAATCGCGACCGCCAAGGGGGTCAGGGTCAATAATTTATTCATTCCATAATTCCGTTTAGTTGTTATAAAGCCAACGGATGGAAATAAGAACAAATATTATTTCTATTTGCAATATTAATTTTATGCTCTATATTTATTTACCCTAAAAACACAACTAACAACAAAAAAAACCAAACATAATAACAATAAACACTAAAACTTCTGCCCTCCGTCTCGCGAGAGGCACATTGGAAGACGACCGTGAGCGACTTTATCAACGTTAGAAGAAAATGTTAGAAAATTAGGAAAGCTCATGAAATCTACGATGATTATCGTAAGTCATGTCGTTAACGATGCAGTCACTCACGGCTTCGTGCCTGCAGCTAAAGCGATGGACCTTCACGTCGTTCTTATCACCGACCATAAGCTCAGCCATTTAGAGTTGGCGAGTCGTGATAGTCACTTTAATCCGGATACCATTCTAGAATGTGATGTCTTCAACCCATTAGAACTCATCGAAACCATCACGGAGCATGAACTAAAGCCAGACGCTGTTTTCAGCAATAGTGATCACTTACAAACTTCCACCGCCATCTGCGCGCAATTTTTTGGTCTACCAGCCAAAGATTGGTCTGTCACGTTAAAGGCCAAAAACAAACACTTAACTCGACAAGTGTTAAATGAAAAATCCTTACCCAACACACAAAGCTGTTTGCTGCATCGCCATTCGAATGTGGCATTAGGCATGGCCTTCCCTGTCGTAGCAAAACCCAAAGAAGGCGTGGCAAGTATAGATGTACAGCGCTGTGACTCCCAAAGCGAGCTCGATGCATACTGCGATACGTTTTGGCAAAAGCACCCAAACGCCACCATTCTGGTGGAGCAGTTTCTTCAAGGACCGTTGGTTACGCTCGAAACTTTAGGAGATGGTAACCAACTTATCGCCGTGGGCGGTTTTGATGTGTCGCTCTCTGAGCCGCCTTACTTCATCGAAACCGCCGCAGACTGGAACGGACCAAACGGCATTGCTCACCGAGAAGCTTGCTTGGCTCAACTGAAAGCGTTCGGCGTTGGTTTTGGAGTTTGCCACAGCGAATTTATCATCACGGAAAACGGCCCAGTTCTGGTGGAAATTAACTACCGCAGTATTGGAGATGGCCGCGAATTCTTGCTCAACAATCTCGCTCACTTCGGCTGGTTTAGCACGATTTTGGGTCTGCATCTGGGTCGAAGATTGGACGGCGATTACCAAATTCATGGGTCAGCGCACGTGCACTACGTAGTTGCGGGACACAGTGGTGTGATTGACGGAGGTTCGACGTCGTTCATCCAACACGATGACGATATCATCACCCAGCAACAGGTACTAAAAACCGCTGGAGAACACTTCCAACAGAGTTATTCCAATAAGGATTATCTCGCCCGAATTTCGATTGTCTCACCATCAGGGCGAAACCTCGACCAAGCGCTGCAGAACGCGCTTAGCAATTTCGATCTCGCTCCGACTCGTGAGGTGGCAGCATGAATGACAACGCTTTGTATCTAACGCAACGATTGATCGACACTTGCTTGCGCGAAGACATGTTTGGCATTTTGTCGAAGGCCAAGTTCAGTAGAGACGCGCCAAAAGGGGTAATTGTTCCTCAAGACGAGCAAGTCTGGCTGATATTTGCCAACTCTGATTTCACGTTGTATTTACCTGTTGCGCCAACGTATTACATGCAGCACTGGCGCTACGGTCACGCCAATGACGAAACACCACCAGGTTGGTGGGTGGAGAAAAATGGCCAAGTCGAGCATCAACAGCATTACAAAGAGTGGATTGCGCTACTAACGACACTGGCGCATGAGAGCTCTCACGAGTTGTTGGCGGGATACCTTCAAGAACTGGAATGTGCAGAGAAACACAAAGCGCTGTGTGACCAAGCGTTTCATCATCACGCAGACCACATTTCTCAACCAATATCCGAGCTTGGTTCTTGGCATCAAAAACTGCTGCTAGCCGACCAGATCGCTTCTTACCTTGACCACCCGTACTATCCAACTGCGCGGGCGAAGTTTGGCCTGAGCGATGAAGACCTTGCTAAGTACGCGCCCGAGTTCGCACAAAGCTTTGCTCTGCATTGGATTGCGATTGAAAAATCACTGGTAACATTAACCAGCGGACAACCTGATTGCTGGCCAACCATGGAGCAAGTAGGGCTTCCTGCTGATTTTGCACTGAGCCACGTTCTGTTCCCTGCACATCCGCTCACCCTGCGATCTTTAGAAGCCTTACCCGAAGGTGTGATAGAAGCGCCTTTAACGTATCTAGACGTGACGCCGACGCTTTCCGTTCGTACTGTGGTCGTCAACGAGGCACCGCACATTCACATCAAGGTTCCGCTGATCATGCGATCGCTAGGCACGAAAAATATTCGCTTAATCAAGCCTTCAACACTGTATGACGGCCACTGGTTTGAACGCCTACTCAGCCACCTTGAACAAACGGACGCCGATTTAAACAGTCGCTTGTTCCATTGCAACGAAAAACACGGTGGACACATCGGCGAGGATAAAACCTTCGCGTACATCGTACGTGAGTACCCACTTACTCATTGCGAAGACAAAGCGTTAGTTCCGGTTGCAGCACTAGCAAGCCCAATGCCTGACGACCGCTTGTTCTTAGAACATTTGGCAGAACATTACTATCAACAAGATACGCTGGCGTGGTTCCAAGATTACGTCGATCTATTATGCCAAGTGCACCTCACCTTGTGGCTTCGTTATGGCATCGCATTGGAGTCCAACCAGCAAAACGCCATCATTGCATTTGATCAACAGGGCAAAATGACGCTCGCGATGAAAGACAACGACGCGGCGCGAATTTGGCCAGAGCGCTTCCACTTTGCAACAGAGCATGCCGCCCAAAAACACGGAACAGGAACAACTCCCGTGGATTGTGATGAACTGCTCGACCAACGCATCAAAGTCGACAATGAATTGGCGCTCGGTCAGATGTTTACCACCATCACACTGCAACTGGATATTGCAGCGATTGTAGAAGCCATGGCAGCGAAGGGCATTTCCTCTTCAGCATCGCTTTACGCTATCGTGGCCAAAAGCATTGCAGAGCAACTCAACCGATTAGAAGGCGAAGGGTTAGAGACAAAACTGGCTCGCGAGTTACTGCAAGAGGCACCTGATTTGTACGCCAAGTACTTGTTGAGCTCTGGCAGTTTGCTCTCAAAAGAAGCCTCCGGCGCGAGTGACATCAATAAGTTCTATGGTTTGTCGGCTCCGAACTTCTTGCTGCTTTCTAGCGAAGAAGCGCAACGCGCCTACTTAGAAGCCATCAAAAAAAGCGTACGTTAAACGATTATGACCAAACTCATCTACAGTGTGTTGTTGTGCCACTTTATCGCTGCGTTTGCCGCGTTAGGTATGCCGCTATTTCTACCCGTCGTGTTGCCAACGTTAGGCGCAAGCATTGATGCGGACTGGGCAGGGGTATTGTTTATCCTACCTACGTTTTGTACTGCGTTGGCGGCGCGATTTTGGGGCAACTTTGCCGATCGCTACGGTCGCCGCCGCTCACTCTTGCGTGCGCAACTTGGCCTTGCAGCAGGGTTTGCGCTGTGCGGCTTGGCAGACAACCTCGCCATGTTTGTGTTTGGTCTTATTGTTCAAGGAACCTTTGGCGGCACCATGGCCGCCTCGAACAGCTACTTATCTAGTCAAATTAAAGAAGCCAAAACACTCGGCAAGTCACTCAATAAAACCCAACTATCTGCTCGCTTGGCGCTGATCGTTGCGCCCATTGGGCTCGGCTGGAGCTTGTCCGAAACCAACCCACTCAACGCGTACCTGTGGTTATGCGTTTTGCCTTTGATTGCGATGGGCATCACGCTAACACTGCCAGTGGATAAACCCGCCGAACGAAACTTCGAAAAGCCAAACTCAGAATCTCAGCAAGAACAACCGGTTGCACAGAAAAACGCAATGCATGCCATTCGTTGGATCTTCTTTGCTCAGTTCGGGTTTGCGTTTTCTATGGTGGTGACCTTTCCTTATTTCTCGCCGTTTGTGCAGCAATATGGCATCACTAACCACGCATGGATCGGTTTTTTGTACGCACTGCCGCATGGTGTCTATCTGTTGCTGGCAGGCAAAATCCACGTGTTGTCAGATGGGCTGAATCGCCATCAACCGCTGCGCACGTTGTGGCTTGGGTTTGCATTGCTTGCCGTGAGCTCTGCCTTGCATTTGATTGCATCCGAAACCGCACTCATTGCTGCGAGAATTATCTTCGGCATCGCGATGGTGTGTTGTTATCACGGATTGCATCAGCATCTTGCGAGCAATCTGGATCGCAAACTCAGTGGCAAAGTATTTTCTCGCTTTGATGCCATGTCCAAATGGGGGGGCGTGGCAGCGGGATTTTGCGCTTCTTTCATTTCTAGCTTGGGGCTACTTGAGGTTCCTTTCCTACTTTCTGCGATAGTCAGCGTAATCACCTTGATCGCGCTGGTTCTCCATTCAAAATTTGGAAATCAACATGTTACAAACTCAATCCTCTCAGACTAGCGAGTTGCGCGCGCATGATGTGCAGCTCAATCGTGAGAAGGCCCAACTCAACACGATAATGGGTGTTCTTAATTGTTACTTACGTGAATTTGCGCTACCGAATCAACAAGTGGAATGGCACTACCAATCGACATCGCTACCCCAAACGTTAAAACGCAACTATTCCGCCAAGCAGCGGGTAGCCGTTCATCTTTCTCAACAAAATGACGTGCTGGTTTTGCCGATTCACTACGCGAGCAAACTGGGCAAAATCAAATTGGCAGAACTGCCGTGGGCGAAAATGCCGGGATCTGGTTGGGCGAAATTGGATGCCACGCAAACTCTTACGCTTTTGCTTAACTATCTCAAGCAGGTGTTGGCGATCCCGTTCAACCATGAGCTGATCGAACAACTGGAAAATAGCGTGCTGGTTACCGAGCAGTTTCTCAACGTCGCGCCCAAATCGCATCACAACGAGTTTATCGCTTCGGAACAATCTCTGATTTGGGGGCATACTTTCCATCCGACCCCGAAAAGTCGTTCGGGCGTCACCATGGATGATCTCTTGGCGTTTTCTCCAGAAGTCGGCGCGCAAGTCCCGTTGTACTGGTTTGAAGTGGATACGTCCTTACTTGATGTGCTGAGTTCCGACGGAGAAGCTAACCCTGCGCAACGCATGCTACAACAGCTCGCGCCACAACACACCACCAGCAATGGGAAGACCCTCTACCCTTGCCATCCTTGGGAAAGCTACACCATTTTGAGCAACCCAAGCGTGAAGCGTGCCATTGAACAAGGCAAGATCACGCCACTGGGTTTAGGTGGTGAAAAGATGCAGCCGACCTCTTCAGTTCGTACCCTCTACCACCCAGATATGGATTGGTTTGCGAAATTCTCCATCAACGTACGATTAACCAATTGCGTGCGAAAAAACGCGTGGTACGAACTCGACAGCGCCGTGCAGCTCACGTCGATTCTCAAACCAATTCGAGAAAACGAACAGCTGCACAACCCCGTATTTAAAGTGATGACAGAGCCTTACGCCACCACATTGAATCTAGAAAGTGTCGCTGAGCGTAATTGGGATGACAACACCAAAGCGCGCGAATCGTTTGGGATTTTATACCGCGAAAATTTCTCGCTGAGCGAAGTCGACATCTTAAAACCAACCCTCGCTGGCGCTCTGTTTGCTTACGACAAAAACGGCAACAGTTGCATTGCTCAACGCCTTAAAAACAAAGCGCGTACTACGCAAAATCGCTATTCCGACATCGCGACACTGTGGTTTGAACGCTATTTGCATTGCCTAATTCCAGGTGTGTTTAACTACTACTTCAAACACGGGGTGGCGTTTGAGCCGCATTTGCAAAACACCTTGATTGGCTTTGAAAAAGAGATGCCGTGTTGTGTTTGGATTCGTGATTTGGAAGGCACCAAGTTACTGCCAGAGTTTTGGCCAGCAGAAACATTAACTGACTTGTCTGAACGCGCGCGACAATCGGTTTACTACAGTCGCGAACAAGGCTGGAATCGCATCGGATACTGCACCTTTATCAACAACATCAGCGAAGCGATTTTCTTCATCGCAGAAGGTGATGAGCCACTAGAGCAAACGCTGTGGAATGCGGTGCAAAGTGCCATTGTGCGTTGGCAGTCAGTGAATGGAAAACAGCCAGAACTAGAAGCATTGCTGAATGGCGGTCACTTCCCAAGCAAAAATAATTTCACCACGCGTTTGATGCAAAAAGCCGATAAGGAGTCGGGCTATACCCAAGTCGCCGCGCCTTGGCAGCAACACGAAAAAGGATCGCAACATGTCTAATTCACTCTCTCTACCGACACGCGTTTGCCAACAAGTTCACACGCTCGCACAGCAGCAAAGTCAACCCTTGTGCGCGTACGTGTATGACCTAAGCGCCTTAGAAGAACACATCAAACAACTGCGTCACGTTTTGCCGAGAAATGTCGAGCTATTTTACGCAGCCAAAGCCAATCCATCGGGCCCGATTCTTAAAACGCTCGCGCCGTATGTCGATGGTTTTGAAGCGGCATCTGGCGGGGAGTTGACACACCTCCACCAGCAACAACTCGATAAGCCATTGATCTTCGGTGGCCCAGGAAAAATGCCAAGTGAATTGCAACAAGCGATTGAGCTTGATGTTGATGCAATTCATGTCGAAAGCCTCACCGAGCTACAACGCATTGGAGCACTAACCGAGCGCCTCAACCGCCCTGCTTCGATCTTTTTGCGTATGAACATTAATATCGGCGACATCACGCTCAGCAAGTTGGCGATGGGCGGCAAGCCGACCCCTTTTGGTTTTGACGAGTCCGAGCTGAGCAATACTTTGATGTTGCTGCGCGATTTCCCGCAAGTGTCACTCAAAGGATTCCATTTTCACTTGATGTCGCATCAGCTCGATGTTGAACGTCACTTAGCGTTAATGCAGCGCTATTTCCAAGTCGTGAAAGCGTGGCAACAAGAGTTTGAACTCGGTGAGCTGATGATCAACTTGGGTGGAGGCATGGGGATTAACTACCAAAACCCTGAGCAACACTTTCCGTGGATGGAGTTTTGCGACAAGTTGGAATTCCTCATCGCCAAAGAGCAAGTGCAAGATTGGACACTGCGTTTTGAATGCGGACGGTTCATCACGGCGGCATGCGGTTATTACGTGATGGAAGTGCTCGATATTAAGCAAAATCTTGGCGAAAACTTTGTCATCGCACGCGGGGGAACTCACCACTTCCGCACGCCAGCAGCGCAGAGTCATGACCATCCATTCGTCATCCTGAAAAGCGAGCAACACCATGAGATTTCTCACCCAATTCAGCATGCACAAGCGACCTTTGTCGGCCAGCTTTGTACGCCCAAAGATGTGCTGGCACGCAATCAGCACGTCGCCCACGTCGATATTGGTGATTACGTTGTGTTTACCTTAGCGGGCGCCTATGCGTGGAACATTTCCCATCAAAACTTCTTGATGCATGAACCGCCGATCTTCCACTATTTCTAAACGGCATACTTCGCTTCATTCAAGCCCCAATCATTGGGGCTTTTTTATTCCACTCGGCACAAATTCATTGCCATTAACCGCTTTGCGAAATAGCAATAATGCGTTTTATCAGCTCGTCGGGTTCCATCTTGGGATTGCGGTAAAAACGGAAGATTTCCGAGTTTATCGCTTGCTGAGCAACCGGATTGACCGCCATCGAATCAATCATACTCGGCACAGCGAGGTTGTATTTAACGCCGTAGTGAAAGTCTTGATATGACTGGACCTGACACGGATTAAAATCGCTGATGTCGATATCGGTACGCACCGGAATCGAGCCTTTTACCTTATTGAACTTAGCTTGAAACTCGACATCTGCCAGCGCGCTTGCGGTTTGCTGAGCCGCCTCGGCAGAAAACGACTTGCTCGACATAAACACCAAGCTGTCCATGTTGTAGAGGAATACACCATCGCTGTCCGGCGTTGGGTAACAGCCGACCTCTTGCGGAACCGAGACTTGATTGGCGAGCAGCTCCCCCAAAATCCAATCTCCACCGATTTGAAACAGCGCTTGACCGTCGGCTAGCGCTTGGGTCGCCGTATCCCACTTACTGTCAGGTAATTGGTTGTCGATCAACAAACTCAGGCGGCGAAATTGCTTCAACGCTTGGCGCAGTGTATCGCTGTCGATGCTGTCTCGCTCAAGTTTAACCATCGCATTGGTGTAGAACTCAACGCCGCCAGTGGAGATCACTAAGTTCTCGAAAAGTTGGGCGACTTGCCACGGCTGCTCACCGACCGCGATCGGTACAATGCCATTTTGCTTCGCAAGCTCCATGGCAGCGAACATCTCTTGCCAGTTTTTCGGCGCTGATAGATTCAGTTGTTTAAGCAGTTTGTGGTTGACCCACAACCAGTTCAAACGGTGCAGCGTAAGTGGCAGGGCGATGTAGCCGTTTTGTGTTTTATTGATTTCGATAGACAGTGGGTAGAGCACCTCGTCCCAGCGCTGCTCATCGGCAACCGCGTTGACGTTGTGCAAAATACCGATGGCATCCCACGCTTTAATACTTGGCCCTTCGATTTGCGCGAAGCTCGGTGGATTGCCCGCCAGCGCGCGAGCTTGCAGTACCGTCATTGCGCTGTCGCCACCACCGCCTAGCACCGGGCTTTGCAGCAGCTCAATATCGTGCCGTTTTAGCTGAGCTTTGAGTGTTTGCAGCGCTTGCTGTTCGCCGTCAGAAGTCCACCAATGTAAAAACTCTACCCCTTGTGGCGACTCAGCGTGAGCGACGCAAGGGGCGAGCAACAGTGGGAACAAGAATGCCAGTTTGTTCATAGTCAGTCTCTCGGGAAAGTCAGCGTGGCGCAGAGGCCGCCAAACTGAGAATGGCTCAGCAACAAGTTGCCGCCATGAGCCTTTGCAATACTTTGTGAAATGGTTAACCCCAGCCCACTGCCTTCTTTATCGTTGCTAGCGCGAAAGTATGGCTGGCAGAGCTTTTCAAGTAATAAATCGTCAACACCGTCACCGTGATCTTCAATTTCAATCTGGATCGACTCTGGGCTTTCACTCAGCGTAATGTCCGCTTGATGGCCGTATTTGAGCGCGTTATCGACCAGATTCTGAATGCAGCGCTTAATCGCTAACGGTTTACCAGCAAAGTGGGTGCGGATTTCACCGTGGATGCGAATCGTGTCCGGCGCATCGGCGATATTGGAGGAAATGTGCTGAATCAGTTGGGTGAAATTGATCGGCTCGATTTCCTCGTGGATATCGGTCTCTTTAATGCATTGCAATGCGCCTTTGACCATCAAGTCTAGGTCGTTACTCAGGCGGATAAAGCGTTCTCGGTCGGCGTCGTCATCCAGCATTTCCGCTCGCAGTTTTAGGCAGGCAATCGGCGTTTTCAGATCGTGGGAGATGGCGCTGAACAACATTTCACGGTCTTTAATATGGCTGTCGATGCGTCGATTCATCTTGTTAAACGCACGTACCGCCGCTTTCAGTTCGTTACTGCCTCGCTCAGAGACTTCGGGCACGTCTAGTCGGCTCGACATCAGGGTTGCTGCTTTTGCCAGATCTCGAATTGGTTGAATTTCTTTGCGAACGATAAACCAGGTACACAGCAACAGCATTAGCGCGGACAGCAATAGCGTCAGCCATTGGCGCAGCTCAAAATAGTTAGTCTCTAGGTTGATGTAAGGCGCGGGTAGCACCGCCGCGAGATAAAACCATTCGTTCTGTGCGACTTCGACCTGCATCACCAGAATCGGCGGATTGAGGTCACCAAACGAAAGCGAATAATGCGCCCACAATAGTGGCAGTTCATCGATAGGTAGCTCGTTGTTGAACACTTTGAGTTTGTCGCGCTGGGTGAACTCCACCTCGATATTAGGAATGCCGCTCAGCTCGCTTTCTAATACCTCGCGAACTTGGTTGATGACCAACGTTTTGCGTTCGCTCTCAGGCAGCGGGTCGACGTTAATCTGGTGATTGTTGAGTGAGACGAAGAAGCGCGTGCCGCCCATATTGCGTAGTTGATTGAGCACCAAGTGGCGGTATTCCGAAGGGAGGGTTTGAAAGAAGGCGATGGTAGAAGAAGCACTCAGTGCTAAGCTTTTGACTGTGGTGGTCAGGCCTTCTTTATCGCGTTCGCTGGCGTGTTGATACCAGATAATTCCGGATAATACCTGCGCCAGAATGATCACCAGCAACAGGAATACACTGGTACGAACGACCAGTGATCCCGTCCAGCGTTTAATTCTCATAATGCACGTCCGTGGTCAGCATGTAGCCTTTGTTGCGCACCGTTAGGATCAGCGAGCGCTCTTTATCTTCAAGGTGATGACGCAAGCGGCTGATCTGCACATCAATGCCGCGTTCAAACGGGTCGGCATCGCGTCCCCAGATCTCGCGCGCAATGTCATCGCGAGACAATATTGATTGCGCGTGGTTGACGAACAAACCGAGCAGCGACAAATCCGCGCCACTCAGTTGCTTAACCTCGCGGCTAGCAACGTGGGTCAGTTGCCGGGTTACGGTGTCTAATAACCAATCGTCAAAACGCACTTTACGCGTCAGTTTGCTATTGGCGGTCGATTGGCTGCGTCTCAAAATCGTTTTGATGCGCGCGAGCAGTTCTCGCGGGCTGAATGATTTGGTGATGTAGTCATCGGCGCCCATTTCTAGCCCTGCGACTCGGTCGGCTTCTTCAGTGACGGCGGTCAGCATAATGATCGGGATATCGGAGTTTTTGCGCAGTTTTTGGCACAGGGTAAAGCCGTCTTCACCGGGCATCATAATATCGAGGATGATCAAATCAGGATGGTGCTCGTTGAGCAGTTGCCACATCACGCCGCCGTTTTCCGCGCAAAGCACTTCAAACCCAGCGCGACCAAGGTAATCCGACAACGCTTCGCGAAGGTCGAGGTTGTCATCGACGACCAGTATCTGCTTGTTTTCCATCCTACTTTCCCTGTGTCCGTCCCTGTGCCTGCCCCTGAGTTTGGCGCTGGCCAATATGATGCATTCTTAAACGCCCATGCACAATCGAGCCGATTGCAATTTTCACTTCTCGGTATAAGAGATTTGTAAGCGGCCACTTACAAACTGATTGCCTTTTGTAACCTTAGGCGCCGCCTTGCTCGCTATGATCATCCTGACCTTACGTGAAACAACATGACCTGAAGGAATCAGGTCCTACAACACTGGCATTCGTCAGGAGGAAACCATGTTTGCAAGTATATTTGGACAACTACAAAAAATAGGGCGGTCGTTGATGCTGCCTGTGGCGGTGTTACCAGTGGCTGGCTTGATGCTGGGTATTGGTAACGCGGGGTTTGCGTTTATTCCAGACGCGGTCAACAAAGTGATGCTCGCCGCCGGTGAGGGCGTGTTCGGCAACATGCAGTTGATGTTTGCGGTCGGTGTAGCGCTCGGGTTATCAAAAGGCAATGACGGTGCGGCTGCGCTCGCAGGCTTAGTTGGCCTAATTATTATGAACGCATCGCTCGGTATCGTGACTGGCTTGCGCGGCTTAGAAACTGACGCCACCATCATGGGCGTTGAGACGCTGCAAACCGGGGTGTTTGGCGGCATCTTTATCGGTGCGGTCGCGGCAATCATGTACAACCGCTTCTACAACATCAAACTGCCAGAGTACTTGGGCTTTTTCGCGGGTAAGCGATTTGTGCCCATTGTCACCGGTTTATCGGCGATCGTCGTTGGTGCGATTCTCGCGTTTGCATGGCCACCTGTCGGACAACTTCTTGATGCATTCTCTCATTGGGCAGCGTACCAAAACCCGGTACTCGCGTGGGCGGTTTACGGCGCGGGCGAACGTTCATTGCTCCCGGTTGGTTTGCACCACATCTGGAATGCGCCGTTCTTCTTTGAAGTCGGCAGCTATGTAGACCCAGAAACAGGCAAAGAATTTACCGGTGAGCTCACTCGCTTCTTCGCAGGCGATAAAACCGCAGGTTATCTGTCTGGTGGCTTTATGTACTCCATGTGGGCACTACCAGCAGCGGCATTGGCGATTTACCACTGCGCGTCTCCAGAGCGTAAGAAAATAGTCGGCGGTTTGATGATGTCTGCGGCGTTGACCTCTTGGTTAACTGGTATCACAGAGCCAATCGAATTTACCTTCCTATTCGTCGCGCCAGTGCTGTACGTAATCCATATTTTCCTAACTGGTATTGCGTTTGCGATCACCGCATTTTTGGAAATCAAACACAGTACTGACTTTGCGCACGGCGCGATCCAGTTCTTCCTTTACTACCCAATGTCGACCAACGCGTGGATGTTCATCATCATCGGTCCAATCTGGGCGACGCTGTACTACGGCTTGTTCCGATTCCTAATTGTGAAGTTGGATCTAAAAACGCCGGGTCGTGAAACCGACATTGCAGAAGTGAAGATTGCCGGACAGCCTGATGAAATCGCGGTAGATGTAGTGGCGGCATTGGGCGGTAAAGCCAATATCAAGTCAGTCGATGCGTGTATCACTCGTCTACGTGTCTCGGTAAAAGACATTGCCAACGTTGATGTTGCTAAGCTAAAAGCACTTGGCGCGCGAGATGTATTAGTGATTGGCGACAGTTTACAAGCGATTTTCGGTACGCAGTCTGACTCAATTAAGTCAGAGGTGCACAGCGTACTCGCCACCTCCTGATCTTACCTTCCCCAATCTAGGTAAGATTTGCCAACCTCCTTGTGAGGTTGGCTTTTTCGTTTTCGGAGTAAAAAAAGCGAAGCCAATAACCAGCCCTACTTCGCCGCCGCGTTGGTTAAATTGCCCAGCACGCCGCTGATTTTGTTCAATACCTCGTCACAGCCTTCAATATGATGGCGCTGCTTTAAATACATAGGATCGTTATAAGCTAACCACGTTTTGCCTTCTGCATCTTCATACACCAACACTTTTTGGGGTAAATCGAGCGCCACTTCCTGCGCACAGATCATCAGTGGCGTGCCCACTTTAGGGTTCCCAAACACGATAACTTCGGTTGGTCGCAACGTCATATCGACTTTCGTGGCATTCTCTTGATGGTTAATGCGCGCAAAGACGTTCAACCCTTTTTCTTGCGCGATAGCGACAAATTTATCCGCCGTATCTTTTGCTGAATGCGTGCTCGCAACGGTTACCATACCCTCCCCAGCCAATGCACTCAATGACGTCAACGCCACGACCAACCCGATGATTACTTTTTTCATTTGTCGTCCCTTCCTCTCTCTGAGTCGAAAACTAGATATAGAAAAACCAAGTGTAGGAAAACTATAGAAGTCAGATTCCGCTATCGCGAATTGCACCCTACCCACTCAAGAGTCGACCGTGTAACACGGATTAATTGATTCAGATTAATAAAGCATTAACTAGCCGAGCATCAAAAGCGTGAAATACGTAACATTTGCAGCCTATTTTAGTAAGAAAGAGAAAAGTAGTGACACGCGATCAATTTGAGTTATTAGCACCTGGTGGTGATTTAGATTCCATCAAAGCCGCCATTGCCGCTGGCGCCGATGCAATTTACTGTGGACTCGACCGCTTCAATGCTCGTAACCGAGCGACCAACCTCACCTTAGATAACTTAAATGGCGTGTTAACGTTAGCCCATCAGCACAGCTGTAAGATTTTCCTAACGTTGAATGTGCTGATTTTAGAAAGTGAAATTCCAGCGATTGTTCGCTTACTCAGCCAACTGAACACCACCAAAATCGATGGCGTGATCGTGCAAGATCTCGGTCTGGCCTACATTCTCAAACATCACTTTCCCGATTTGGATGTGCACGCTTCAACGCAACTAAACACGCATAACGAAGGCCAGATCCTCTTTCTCAACCAGCTCACCGCAAGCCGAGTAAACTTATCTCGCGAACTTAACATCGATGAAATAAAACATCTGGCGCAATTTGGTCGCGAGCACAACGTAATGATGGAAGTGTTTGTCCACGGCTCATACTGCATCGGATTCTCCGGAATTTGCTATATCAGTTCCGCTCGCAATGGTGCATCAGGTAACCGTGGACGCTGCAGCCAACCTTGTCGCGAACAGTACGAAACGACCAAAACGGGCAACAACTACCCACTCAATATGAAAGACAACTCCGCCTTTGGGGACTTGGAAGCGCTTGCCGATGCCGGCGTGTATTCATTAAAAGTGGAAGGGCGAATCAAGAAATCGCACTACGTCTATACCGTGGTCGACAATTGGCGCCAGCAAATCGATCGCTTGTGCGAGGGTTTGGAACTCTCTGAAGACACCACAGAGTTATACACGGTGTTCAACCGTGATTTCTCCAACGCATTTTTGCAAGGTGATTTCGGCAAGGCGATGTACATCGACAACCCGCGCGACCATGCTGTAAAGCATTTTTCGAAGGTTTACCAATGCCAGTCTGCTGATGATGTACAAGCGGTGAAAAAGAAACTCTACGATGACAAAACCGCGATCATTGAGAAAGTGGCAGAGCAAACTAAGTCGTTCGATGTCACTTCAACACAAGTATCCGGCAGCAGCTTGAAAGGGTCGATTGATGTGCCAACTCTGCCAGCGTTACCTCAACCAGAACCTCGCCAAGGTGCGCCAAAATTATCGGTTCTGATCTCGTCAGCACAAGAAGCCATGCTGTGCGAATACCACGACGTTGATGTTTACTATCAATTGCCAATGGGATTGTCTGGCGAACTGAGCGCGATGATTGAGTTATTCCAAGCCAATCCAATGCTCAAACCATGGCTCCCGGCCATTTTGATTGGCGAAGACTACCACGCCGCGCGCGTATTTTTGGAAACCATCCAACCTGAGTTGTTGATCACCAACAACTCAGGCGTCGGCATGATCGCAAAAGAGCTCGGCTTAGGCTGGGTGGCAGGCCCACAAATGAACACGGTGAACTCATACGCGTTTAAATGCCTTCAAGACGAGTTCGCGGCAAGTGGCGCGTTTGTTTCTAACGAGCTGAATATGAAGCAGATGCGCCATATCAAGCGTCCGAAAAACATGCGCAGCTTCTACAGCATTTATAATCCAAATACCCTACTCACGAGCCGCCAATGTTTGTTCCAACAAACCGAAGGATGCCGTAAGGTGAAGGTCAACAAAGGTTGTTTGAAACGCTGTGATAAACGCACGTCTATCATCAACTTAAAATACAATCCTTACGTGGTGCAAAAACAGAAAGGCAGCCACAATTCGATCTACAGCGAACACAACGTCTTAAACCTGCAAGTGCTGCACGATCTGCCTCAATTATTTACCGATGTGTTGATCGATCTGCGTGATATCCAGACCGAAACGAAAGTCTCAGCGAGCAAACCTGAGTTGATTGACGCGTTCTTAGCTCTACTTGAAGAACACAGCGAACAAACCGTCCAAACGCTGAATGCCATGATTCAACCAACAGCCAACGCGCAGTATTTAAAGGGGTTGTAGAATTTTTCTAACGAGGCAAACAAAACAATAAATTATCCTACACTCTACTAGAGGGAAGCGTAACGCTTTGTAAGTCAGATGGTTGGCTGAAGAACATAGTTCATCAATAGAAGAACTTCCTGGCCATTTGAGATAATTTATTTGAGTACGCCATGAAAATATCTAAAGGTATCGAAGAGCAGGGGATCCCTGTCGGAAACTATTACGACAAATACAATACTCAGAACCCCATCGCCAGAAAAATGATGAGCAATTTCGATCATCATTTATCGCAACTGGTTGATATGGTCACACCAAAGTCGATACACGAAATCGGCTGCGGAGAAGGAGTCTGGGCACTTAAATGGCATCAACAAGGGATCCGTGTGAAAGGGAGTGACTTCTCCCAACAAGTGATTCAACTAGCAAGAGACAATGCCCAAGCACACAACTTGGAAGACATTTTGTTTGAACAAAAAAGTGTGTATGACGTTGCTAGAAACACTGATTCTGCTGACCTTGTTGTTTGTTGTGAGGTCTTGGAACACCTAGAGCATCCCGAGCAAGCACTAGCAACATTGCAAGATCTCGATACTGACTATTACATTTTTAGTGTGCCAAGAGAGCCGTTGTGGTGTGCGTTAAACATGGCAAGAGGTAAATATTTAAACAGTTGGGGCAATACTCCCGGACATATCCAACACTGGTCCAAGAATACCTTTCTGACTTTGCTCAATCAACACTTTGAGATTCTCGAAGTACGCTCTCCCATTCCTTGGACCATGGTTTTATGCCAGCGTGTGAATCATGAAACATAATAAGAGTAAATTCATATTAAGTTGGGTTGGGCGAATCATTACTATTTTTTCCATCGCCTTTGTATTAATCAAGCTCTCTACATACTCGCAGCAACTGAATATTCAGGATATTCCCTCTTACTCCTATCTGGTATTTATTTTTTGCATAGGCCTCTACGCCTTTGGCAATTATGTTCTTTCTATGGCGTGGCGACTTTTAGTCGCGAACAGTGAATATACTTTGTCTGCATCAACTGCTATTTGGGTGTTTGGCGGATCTCAAATTGCTAAGTATCTACCTGGAAACATTTTCCAATTCGCTAGCCGACAAGTAATTGGCGTACAACACGGAATTAAGAATAATGTATTACTGAAATCGACCTTATGGGAAATAGGGTTGATGGGTATTGCGGCTGGTTCGTTTGGCGTCTTTCTGCTGAATGAGTACTTCCCTAGTTTAATGGGGTACGAGATGACTTTATTCGCTGGATTTATCGTGATCACCGGATCAATATTAAGCTTGATAGCCAGTCGCAATTACCTAAAAGCTTGTGGGCTTTATCTCTGCTTTTTTTTGGTATCGGGCGGCATTTTCTCACTCATATTTTTTACGCTAAACGACAATCTAACTCCAACTTTAGAGACATTTTTACATACATCTTGTTACTTCATCATCGCATGGTTAATAGGGTTTGCCACCCCAGGTTCTCCTGCAGGGTTGGGTGTCCGAGAGGCTGTTTTAATCACACTTCTAGATTCGCCGAGTATTGAAGATACACTCTTAGTTGCAGTCCTTGTTTCCAGAATCGTCACGGTTCTAGGGGATATGTTGTTCTTCGCTATCTCGAGTTTATTTAGGCCTAAGCAAGCCGTATCAAATAACTCACTTCTTTAAAGTATCGAGGTAACTCGCTATTACTCTCCAGATCGTTTTCGCTTGGTTTCAAACTGATAAGTGGGCAACTTTTCCTGATGCTCCAGCTTTTCTTCCAATACCTCAATTCGGTGCAATACTTTTTCGGTCAGCTTTCGATTGAACCCTATTAGATCGGCCACCAACCCCATCAATAAAGTGATGAAACCCAAGATAAGTAGCGTTGACCCCAAGACCAATGACTGAATATGGCCATCTCCTGCTCCATTTAAAAAGAAATACAGGAATCGCATAATGGGAATCACACCACAAATCATCGCCACCGAGCCAATAAACAAAAACACTTGCAGAGGTCGATACATGGTATAAACCCTGACCAAGGTAGAGAGCGACATTTTTAGAAACTGCGGAATGCTCTTAAACAGACGGGACTCTCGCGTTTTTTCATTAGTTCGGATTGGCACCGAAACCACACCAATCCTTTTTGCACTTGCTTGAATCAACATTTCTATTGTGTAGCTAAAATCCGATACGATATTAAGTTGTTGTGCCGCACTTCTCGATATTGCGCGAAAACCACTCACAGCATCTTTAACATCCAATCCCGTCGCTTTGGCAATAATAAAGCTCCCCGACACTTGTAAACATCGTTTAAATACAGAGAAATGTGTATTGCTATACCCTCCTCGGTCACCAACAACAATTTCTGCTTTGTGCTCGATAATAGGCTTAACCAAGTGCGGAATATCGGCCCCATTATATTGATTATCGCCATCGGTGTTCACAATGATATCAGCATGAAGACGAAGGCACTCCTCAATCCCTCTTCGAAATGAGTAAGCAAGCCCCTTATTGCCCTGGTTAGTAATAATGTGCTCAACACCACACTTGCGTGCGACTTCTGAAGTACCATCCGTAGAACCATCATCGATGATTAGAATCTCTATCTTAGCGATACCATCAACGCGCTTTGGTATTGAGCGAATAACATCAGCAATATTGTCCGCTTCGTTAAAGCACGGAATTTGAACAATTAACTTCATGCTTGCTCCTCATGTTCTGAATCAACATTACTGTGCGTATTAGAAGCCGGTAAATAACCTCTGCTTCTCTTCAAGATTGCGAGGTCGGTACAGGTTATCTCCCCAACGCAGAACGACTTTACCTGGCTCTTTCGACACTAATTCATAGCCCCCCCGCGCCAAGTACCGTGCTTGACCTGCCAACCAAACCTTGCCATTAATCAGAAGACTATTGCTAGCTTCAAGCGTATATACGCCCTCGATGTTGACCTTAACTTCCCGACTAAGAGAGTTGGGCGTCAGTTCAAACGTCTTTCCTGCAACATACAGATGCGACCAATGATGAATGTAGTTCTGCCTTAACGCTTGAATATCTTGCCTTAATAGCCCTTTATCGGTTTTGTCAGGGCCAAACACATCTAAATAGTGCGAATTAACCAGTACAAAAGCCGGATTGTCTTGCTCTATTGCATTGCGAATAACGGGGATGTTTCTCGCAATATAATCTTCGTAACCCCACGTACTCATGAAAAAACCTTGTTTTGAAAAAGTCGGAACCATGGAGCATCGATCAATATAAGCAACAGGCTGAGGAAAGATTTTATGTATTTCATCAAGAAACTGACGCTGGTAGGCCAAGTTGCTTTTTATCGGTAAAACAAAACCATTCACCACAATGGATACCGCAAACAAGCAGGGAACAATAAAATTAAAAAATTGTGCAACTCTTGCGTTAGTGAAATTCTGGATACCAACCCAAGCCACAGCAAACAAAGCACTCACTGGAGCAAGCATAAAAGAGTAATAGTATGGGAAAGCGTTGCGATAAAAGAGCAAAGTGAAGAGTAATAAACTTAGGCACAAAAACTTAATCGATGACTCACGGCTTAATAGCTTTTGCGAAAAACACGCATAAACAGCAGTACCAATACCAATGAAAAGAGCTAACCAATACCATGAGTTCGTCGAAACTGAATGAACAAAGTAAAACAATCGAGGAAAAAGCTCGCGCTGGTTTAGTGTCTTATCCGCAGCACCGAACATCGTTCCTGCATCACCAACCGAACTCGCTCCATGTATAGAGAAGTAATGCCAACTGTATAGCATCGCAAAGGCAACCAGTATTGCGACTCCATACATGAGAACTTGCCTAAAATAACGCTTACGATTTCGCGACCAATAAAGCGAGGTTAAAACTATGCCTATAAAAGTCGGGATATACAGAGCGGTCTTTAAAGTGACGAGCAAGGCGACAGCCGTAAGGACACCAGCAAGAATGGATACACGCCAAGAAAATGTTGTACTAAACACATAATACAGCGCCGCCATGATCATACATGTCGCGATAGGATCAGTACGAAAACTGGCCCCCATACGAACATTATAAACAAAAGAAAAATAGGCAAGCACCGCAAAAAGTGCCGCCGATTTGCTGCAGTACAATCGACATAACTTGTATAGATAAAATCCCGTGAGTAATTGAAAGAAGACCATAACGACTCTCGCCACAATGATCTGGTCAACATCGTTATCTGATACACCACTCAGCCAAGTAAAGAAGTGAATGTGAAAGGTTTGGAAACTATTAATCACCTCGCCGTTAATAAACCGATGCACAAAAGATAGGTAATAAAACTCGTCCCAATTTACTTCGTAATTAAACGCAACAAAAAACCGAGCGATTACAGCCACTACGATTAGAATACAAAGAAAAATAGAAGTGCTAGAGGTAGTATCTCTATCCGATAAATGACGTTTATTAACCTGTTCAACAGTCTTCATTCACCCTTCCTTGTTAATCGTTTCTCGACTAGTGGCATGCTCTGAGACATTAAGTTGTATGAATAAGGTTAGAACTGCCAGTAATGAGTATAGTCATGATTCAAAACCAAATAAGGGGTGGCAGGAGAAGTTTCGAGAGCAAAACACCGTTGAGCAACGAGACCGTGTTTTTATTCCACACTTTGAAAGCGGGAAACTTTGCATTATTTCAAAAGGCTTTAGTATTAAGTCTCTCAACATATCTTGAACACTCACTGTGCACTGACTACAATGGCGCACTTTTTACGGAATTTAGGTCACAAACATGACAGATACAGCTAAACCAGCTCTACCAGATCGCCTAGCAGGTAACCCACGTAGCCCATTCTTCATCAAAGAATGCTTCGAGCACCAAATCGGTATTCGTATCAACGGCCAAGAGCGTACTGACGTAGAAGAATACTGCATCAGCGAAGGTTGGGTAAAAATTGCTTCTCCTAAAGCAAAAGACCGTTTCGGTAACCCAATGCTAATCAAACTTAAAGGCGAAGTTGAAGCGTACTACGTGTAAGCTAACCACGCTGAATTTCTTTGAAAGCTCGAGTCTGACTCGGGCTTTTTTAATGCCTGTCATATCCCCTTCTCGTTTAATCTATTCCCTCTTCTTTTCAGTACAAAGGAGGGTCTGTTTATCTTTCGAGATTAAGTTTTGTTCGAGATAAAATCGTTTTAGGCGAGGCAAGGAGTGTGTAGCCTAGCATTCTAAGTAAATACTCCTTAACAAAGCATAGAACGATTTTAACCGAACCCTTTGGGCAGCGTTTGTTGGTCATTTCTCCTGCGTTATCAGCTTTTTCATGTAGGCTAACTACACATCAAAGCTTCTGCCTTGCACAAACACCCAACAATTCGCTGCAAAAATCAGCTCGAAAGGTCAACAGACCCTAAACTCGATGTGAATCGCTGTTTTTATCTGATTGTTGTCTAAAGTTTCTAGAGAACTAACTGCAATAGCCATTGCCAAAAGAAACGACACCTTTTGAATACAGGGAGAGGAAATGGAAAGCCCACTTGTCACACTCAAACACGCCAGCAAAAGCTTTGTCGATGGCAAAGAGACACATCGCGTGTTGGAAGGCGTCGACTTTACGTTGAACACAGGAGCGAGTGTTGCGCTGACGGGCGCAAGTGGCAGCGGCAAAAGTACCTTACTCAATGTCATCGCTGGCTTTGAGCCACTTTCCGAAGGTGAGTTGTGGTTAGATGGTGATAACACGGCGACTTGGAAAGACCCGCAATGGAGCCGATTTCGACACCAAAAACTCGGTGTTATTTTTCAGCAATTCAACCTATTAACGCCGCTCAACGTGCAGCAAAACATCGCCTTCCCTCTGCATTTGAATCAACAAAAATGGAA
The DNA here is from genome assembly GCF_033339735.1 of Vibrio sp. 2033. Taxonomy (NCBI): domain Bacteria; kingdom Pseudomonadati; phylum Pseudomonadota; class Gammaproteobacteria; order Vibrionales; family Vibrionaceae; genus Vibrio; species Vibrio sp. 2033. The sequence continues at coordinate 125,643 of NZ_JAWOVC010000011.1, read as the reverse complement.
TGACTGGTGCGATTATTTGGTCGAGACTCTAGGCATCAGCCAACTGCTTGATAGACATGTTTCTGCCCTTTCCGGTGGTCAACAACAACGAGTCGCGATTGCGCGCGCTTTAGCACACAAACCTAAACTGCTACTTGCTGATGAACCCACAGGTAACCTCGACCAAAAAGCAGGCTTGGAAGTGATGAAACTGCTCAGTGAAATCACCACCCAGGGCAATACGGCGGTGCTATTGGTAACACACAGCCATGAATGCGCTGAATTTATGAAAGCACGGCTGCGATTGGATAACAGTCAGCTACAGAACAGTCATCAAGTAAACAAACATGAGCTTCGCCATGAAGCAAGCTAAGCTATCAACCACCAGATTCACGCATACTCGACTCGCCCTGGATCTGTTTGCGGCACATTATCGACAAGCACCACTGCAAGCCGCCGCGATTCTGATCGGTATCGTGTTGGCTGTGACCTTATTTGTTGCGGTGCAAGCCATCAACCTCAATGCCAAACGAAGTTATGCGGAATCTACCGAGCAGCTTAGCGCACAAGCTCAGAACTTAATTATTCCACCAGCAGGGCAAAACTATCTGCCCGAGTCTCTTTATTTCACCCTTAGACAAAACGGGCTCAGTGCAGCGCTACCTGTAATCGAAGGGCGAGTGAGAGACGAACAAGATCGACGCTGGTCAGTACAAGGTAGCGAGTTGATTGCCGCTATCTCTTCACGTTCTCGCTATTCATCAGATAGTGAACAGAACGTGTCTTTGTTCGATAGTGCTTTACCTTTGCCTGAGCTTTTAGCCGGCAAGCCAATCGTGATGATGAGCCAATCTCAACATCAAAACTTAGGAGAGGTAGAAACCCTAACTCTGGACGACATTCCAACCCAAGTGGTGGTGCTACCTGACGAATGGCAGTTAGGTAGCCGAATGTTGATGGACATTGGCTTTGCCCAGCAACTGCTCAATAAACAAGGACAGCTCAGTTACATTGCAGTTTTCCATTCGGGTGATAAAGAGAATAAAGACACGCAAGCAAAATGGCAGAAGTTGATTGGCGATCAAGGGCAATGGATTTCCAATAACCAAAGTACAAACCTTGGCTCGCTGACCGACAGCTTTCACCTCAATCTCACGGCAATGAGCTTACTTGCCTTTTTAGTCGGGCTGTTCATTGCCTATAACGGCGTAAAGTACAGCTTGCTTAAACGCAATCGGCTGTTAGTGCAGATTCAACAGGCGGGTGTCGCGCCGAGCATTGTATTTTCTGCGTTGTTAGTTGAACTCACGATTCTGGTTACCATCGGCGCTTCCCTCGGTTTTGTATTGGGCATGCAGCTTAGTCATTGGCTACACCCGACCGTGGCACTGACTCTAGAACAACTTTATGGCGCGACACTGCTGCCCGGCACTTGGCAGTGGCAATGGTGGGCGCAAGCCCTGCTGCTCACGTTAGCCGCAACACTATTGGCATGTTGGCAGCACTTTAAACAGCGAGTGCGCCAGCCGCTCTCCTCTCATGGTGGATTTTATCAAGCACCTGAAGCCTCTAACGAAAACCAATTGTTCTTGATAGGTGCTGCGTTAACGATTCTTGCGCTTGCGGGTTTGTGGCTGAGTGAGCACCACCGATTTACCATGGCGTGGCTCGGCGTGCTTGTGGTGTCGATTCCTTTGTATCTACCCAAAACACTCAGCGTGTTAGCCAATTGGTGTGAAAAGCGCACCACTTCCGGTTTGATGCAGTATCTGTTTGCTGAGTTGCGTGAGCTGATTTCTCCGCTTTCTCTCGCCATGATGGCACTGCTACTCGCCGTTACTGCCAATATGGGCATGAACACGCTAGTTGGCAGTTTTGAATCCACCCTAAAACAGTGGTTAGAACAAAGGCTACACGCCGACATTTACGTCAGCCCTGCCCAAGGAGAAATCGCTGATGTAGAGCGCGCATTAGGGCAGTTCGACAAGGTTGAGACCGTCTACAAGCAATACTACGTCGATGATAACCTGCAAGGTTTACCGATTTTGCTTGGCACCAAAGACAAAGACACCTTAGAGCAAACCATGGTGTTCAAATCGCATTTGGAGAACTTCTGTTCACGCTTTTACCAAGGTGAGTTGGTCGCTATCAGTGAACCAACCGCGGTCAAACTGGGTTTATCTCTGGGTAGCGAGCTCACGCTTGATGCCGTTCCAAATAAGAACCTCCTTGTGGGTGCGGTATTCCATGATTACGGCTCACCTAACGGTGAAGTCTTATTAGCACCAAAGTTATGGCAAGAGAGTGGCTTTACCGACCTGCCAACAAGCCTTGGCATTAAAGTCTCAGGGGACCCACAAATCGTCTACGAGCAACTGCGCGAGCAATTGAATCTGCATCCGAGTCAACTCTACGACCAGGCGCAAATCAAATCCATCGCGTTAGATATTTTCTCGCAGACCTTCGCCATTACACGCGCGCTCAACGGCGTGACGTTGATGGTCGCGGTGATTGGTTTGTTCAGTGCTTGCTTCATGTTGCTCGACGCGCGCAAAGCCGCCATTGCAAGGCTGTATGCACTTGGTGTCAGCCGTCGTAAATTAATGACCATGGTGGTCGGACAGATCGTCGCTCTGGTCAGTTTTATTCTGGTTATCGCCCTGCCCCTCGGTGCCATGGTGGGTTATGTACTGACAGACATCGTCACCTTGCGCGCTTTTGGTTGGAGCTTAAATTATCTGTGGAATTGGAGTGACGCCCTCAGCATTGCGGCGATCACCATCTTGGTGGCAGTGATTGCGACCTTGATTCCGCTGTGGCGATTGGTCAGCAAGCCTGTCGTATCCAGTTTGCAAAGCGAGGTGTTGTGATGGTTCGATTGGCAAGCAAACTTACTCTACTCATAAGCAGCTTATTCCTATTCGGTTGTGAAGATGCCCAACAAAAAAATATGGGCACGCAAAATATGGGCACGTTGCTGGGCAGTGGAGATACACAAAGCGAGAGCAACTTATTCACACCCGTAGAAAAAGGGGTTGAACTCACCTTTCCTACCGATCATCAAGCGCACCCCGACTTTCGTCATGAATGGTGGTACTTAACCGCTAACTTAATTGATGAAGATGGCAACCCACTTGGCGTCCAGTGGACACAATTTCGCTTTGCTGCTGCGCCACCAAAAGGCGAAGATGACGTAAAGAAAACCGAATGGCAAACTCAACAAATCTACATGGCGCACAGCGCGGTCACGACGAAGGACAAACACTACGCCGATGAAAAATGGTCGCGCGACCAAGCCTCTCTCGCTGGCGTCGACACTTCACCATTTCGAGTTTATCTCGATGATTGGCAGTGGATCTCTTCAACCAACGACCTCTTCCCTGCCACATTGAAGGCAAACTCCGAACAGTTTGGCTATTCGCTGACGCTTACCAGCAGCGCACCTTATCAAAAGCAAGGCGAGCAAGGGTACAGCACCAAAAGCGCCGATGGTCAGGTGGCTTCGTATTACTACAGCCAACCGTTTATTGATGTCTCCGGTGAAGTCACGATCGACAGCAAAACCCATCAAGTGTCGGGCAAAGGCTGGATAGACCGAGAGTGGAGCTCGCAATTCTTACTCGACTCACAACAAGGCTGGGACTGGTTTGCCCTAAGATTGAGTGACGACACCAGCTTGGTGGTGTTCCAGTTGCGGGATTCCAAAACCGGTCAAGCCAGTTACTCCAGCGCAAGGCTGATGCAGCAAGATGGGGCTGGCATCGCCATTTCTCAAAAAGACATTCAGTTAAAGGCGACCAAGCAAACAGAAATCCAAGGGCGAAAGTATCCAACCCAGTGGCGAGTGTCGATTCCGAACCAGCAAATTGAGCTTACGGTTTCTGCACTCAACCCGAACGCAAAAATGCCCCTTTCTGTGCCTTATTGGGAAGGCCCGGTGCGTATTGATGGCTCTCATTCTGGGACGGGTTACATGGAGCTAACAGGGTATTGAAATATTGCGCGGGAGCCCCAATTATTCTGCTAGAACAAATACTGGCAACCAAGTCATACACTGATTGAAAGGAAATATGATGAACCCAATTATCGCCTTGCTGAAAGAGAACAACATCAGCGATGAACAGATCAACGAAATCTTCCAGACTCTGACGCAAAACCCGCTCGCAGCAATGGCAAGCATCAGCCAACTAGGTTTGCCACAAGACAAGCTACAAATGCTGATGGCGCAAGTGATGCAAAACCCTGCGCTAATCAAAGAAGCCGTAGACGAGTTGGGATTGGATTTCTCAAAGGTTGAAGAAGCAAAAGAGAAGCTTCAAAGCCAAAACCAAGGCAACTAAGTCTTAGCCATTTAGCGCTGAATATAGAAAAGGCCGTTAACCCGAGCATGTGGGTTAACGGCCTTTTTTGTTCGCTACTTTTTGTCAGCTAATTATTAGCGATTTAAAGACGCGAATTGTTCTGCGGTCATACCGTAGTAAAGCTTGTCGTCAAAGCCTTGCTCTAGTTTGTAGTAGTCTTTCTGACGGCCTTCTTGAGTAAAACCATTTTTCTCTAACGTCTTGTAAGAACCAGCATTAGAAGCGTAGCAATCGGCACTGACTTTATGGGCGTTTAGCTCAGTAAAGCCAATGTCGGTCATCATTTGGCAAGCGCGAGTCGCAACGCCTTTACCCCATGCACAAGTTGGTAATTGATAACCTACTTCGTAGTTGCCAGTTAAGAACATCACTGCGGTCACTGCACACATTCCCATGTACTGGCCTTGTTGGTCACGAATCACGAACGTTGGGCTATCTGGCCAAACACTGTCTTTAATCGCTTGTGCCGTATTTTCAATAATAGGGCCAAAGAAACCCTCATATAGGCTGTTGTCAGCAGGTGCGAAGAACAGATACTGATTGACCTTATCATCGTTCAACATCTCGATAATATCTTGTAGATCAGAGCCTTGAATCAGTTGGATAGTCAACGATTCGTTAAATGGGATGGCTTCGCCTTGTTTTAGTTTTTGATATGACATGTGTTACCTCGTTATCTGCTAAAAATAGTAGCCCAGCGGATAAGAGAAAAATTGGATTTTTGCGACAACTTTCGGGCTGAGTAGCAATGTATTACGACTCAAAATCGCCATAGATATCGATGGTTAAGTCGCGTTTTTTCAAGTACTTGCTCGGTGTTTTTCTTAGCTGCTGTTTGAGGGTACGAATCAAATGCGATTGGTCACTGAAACCAAATTGCTGTGAGAAGCTCGCCCAATCAATCGCCTCTTGTTGCTTGTAGAGGGTCAAAATCATCTGCTCCAGACGTGCCATTTGTTGATACTGCTTAACACTCAACCCCACCACCTGCTTGAAACTGCGCTCAAGCGTTCTGCGAGAACAGGCGCACTGTTTAGCTATCTCATCAATATCCATCGCTAGTTCAGGTGAGCGTAGTGCTTGAGCGTCCATCACGGATACTGCTTTTTGCGATGCCAAAAACGGTTTGCTGCGGCAAGGTTCGATATCTAACGCAGCTAGATGTTGTTTGATGTAGTTCAGCAAACATTGCGGTGAATCTTGCAACTCTAGCTGCCATAACCCCTGTTGAAAGCGCTCATCAAACGCCGTGTTGAGCCAATCAAACCATTCGCATTGGTTAATTGCGCTAACTCGGGATGCATCACTAAACCGCGATTCAATGGCATACAAACCCTCTGGGCGAAAGGTGATACCAATACGCTTGATGGGTGCCGTATCTTCCAACAACAGCAAGTGTTCGTTAGCCGTTAATAAGTGACAGCCTTTGCCAGCAAGCTTAGTGTCTCCCGTGTCGTAACTGTAGCCTTGCTCTGGTGGCGTAAAGAGTAAATGAGCACGCGGGTTTGGAATAAGGTGCGGCTTGGGGTCAATGACTTCACCCTCTGGCACTTCCAAGTACCAAACTTGATGAATGAGCCATTCGTACTCTGGCAGAGACTGTTTCCAAGCTATCATGATTGTCCTAGCGGTTAGTAAAGATAATAAGCGCGACGTTTTTGCTTCAACATCTGTTCGTTGAGTGTGACTGATTGACGCTCATCTCGCCACGCATTTCTCACCTAGTTCCCTTGCAAGCTTGTTGGATTACGGTAGGCTTTGAGCAGAGAATACAAGCTGAAAAGAACAAGGAAATACCTCGATGCGCGTCGACTACCACCAACGACTGATTCCTGTGATTCGCTTTTTAGAACAACACTTTAATGAACCACTCAACCTGCCAGAAGTAGCCGCGCTGGCGAACCTTTCCCCTTATCACTTTCATCGTACCTTCAAAGCCGTGCAAGGCGAGACATTGGCTGATTTCATTCGACGTTTACGTTTAGAAGCCGCCGCCGATGACTTATTCAAATCCAAGCAACCTGTATTAAACATTGCCCTAGAGTACGGATTTTCTAGCTCACAGAGCTTAGCCAAAGCCTTCAAACAACATTATGGCGGCACACCTACGGCCTTTCGTGACTGCGAAAACTACCAGCAATTTTCTGAATTAGCACGAAACAGCAAGATTGGACACACGTTGCGCAAGAATGGAAACGAAGTATCACCAAGCGATTCATATACTGGCTCTGAACTCACCAAATGGAGCATGACAATGGAAACGCAAAACTTTGAAAAAGCAAAACTGGCTTACATTCGCGTAAACGGCCCTTACGGCCAAGGCTATGAGGAGCCATCAGGTCGCTTGTATCAATGGGCAGGAATGAAAGGTTTGGCAGGCAATACCTGCATCTTCATCTACCATGACAACCCAGAAATCACGCCAGACGAGAAGTGCCGTACTGACATCTGTCTAATGGTGCCAGAAGATACCGAAGTTCCGAAAGGCATTGAACTGCAAGACTTCCCCGGCGGTCAGTATGCGGTGATGCGCCAGCACATTACTGACCCGAGCCAATACTCAAAAGCGTGGGATGATGTCATGAGCAAAGTGATTGAATCCGGTATTGAGAACGACGACCGACCTTGCTTTGAGCTTTACCACAGCTTCGACCCACAAACGCACCATGCAGACGTTAGCTTCTGCACTGCCATCAAATAAACCAAAAGCCTGCATCGTTGCAGGCTTTTTCATTTCTTACTCTGGTTGCTTAAATTCGTTCTTCCAAACGCTGTTTATCTTTTAATCCAATTACTTAGAACACGAACGAATACCTCAATATTTTCGTGATCCTACTTCGCGTTTTGACCACGCGCGTTCATTCGCTCGGCTGAGTTGGGATTCATTTCACAGATTATTCATGAAGCGAACCTAGACTGAAAAAATTCTATCGACCCCGTTCGACCTACAACGCTAGGCACAATAAAAACTAGGTACTACAGCACCTCTAGGACATTCCATGAAGAAGAACTTACTTGCCATTGCTCTTGGTAGCGTGATTGCGCTGACTGCTGCCCCATACTCTATCGCGGCTAACGATGCTGCCGTTCAATCTTCCGCCGACTACTCACAGATCGTCACCAAACGTCAGGTTGTCGACCAACTGCTGAATGACGCGGTACAAGCATTCAAATCCCCTGCGCGTATTTCGCATGCGGGTTTTACCGCCAAAATGCCGAGCAACATGGAGATTGTTACCGACCGCTTACTAGAAGCATACAAACTCGAGCCGTACCGCACTGACCTACTGATTTCTGCGGCAAACGCACAGATCTACAACAAGAATGCAGACCGCGCGATTGAACTATTTGAACAAGCTCTTTCTGTCGCACCAGACGATGTGGATTTGCACGCTTACTTAGCGGTATGGCAACGCTTTGAGGGCAACCAAGCAGAATCAGCGAAACACATGGCGACGCTCATGAAGCTCAATGCAGGTAAAGCGGCAGATATCCAACGCATCTTCGACACCGTAGACCGCGTACTTGCAACGCCACTAAAAGAGAAAGCCGATAAAGGCAAACTGGATGACAAAGGCGCTATAGTCACGTTGGGATACGCGCTGAACCCAGATGGTTCAATGCATCAAATCTTGGTTGAGCGTCTGGAAACCACGCTAGCCATGGCGAAAGCAAGCCCAGACGCGTTGATCGTGTTGACGGGTGGTGTACCGAAGAACCACAAAACCGAAGGCAAATTAATGGCAGATTGGCTGATTGAAAAAGGCATCAGCAAAGATCGCATCATTGAAGAAAACTACGCCACCAGCACGGTAGGTAACGCCCTATTCAGCAGCTACGCATTGGCACGTCATAACATCAAGCACGCGACCATCATCAGCTCAGCGAGCCATGTGCGCCGTGGTCAAACCTTGTTTGAAATCGCAAGCTGGCAAACTGGCCCGCAAGACATCACTTTTGACACAGTGAGCTATCCAGACAAGCCACTGAAAGACTTAGCCAAAGCCAGCGATGGCGAATTGCTTGGTATCTACCGCGATGCACTGCGTACCTACGGTATGTGGAGCTACCGCTCTTACCCGCTAGAGTCGCGTTAAGTATTCTCGACTCATACCAATCAAAAAAAAGCCTGCGTACTTGCAGGCTTTCTTGTCTTTGTGCAGTGGTTGAAACCGCTTAAATCGCTTCGCCGTTTACCGTTACTGCCACATCAATGTTGCCACGAACTGCGTTTGAATATGGGCAAACTTGGTGTGCAATGCGCGTTAGCTCTAGTGCTTGTTCTTGTGGCATGTCTAGCTCTACCGCTAGGCTCACTGTTAGTGCAAAGCCACCGTTATCGTTCGGACCGATGCCCACTTGCGCTGTTACGGGTGCACTTTTCAGATTTACTTTACCTTCACGCGCTACGTGCAGAATCGCGTTAGAAAAACATGCTGAATAGCCCGCGGCAAACAGCTGTTCTGGGTTAGTTGCTGCGCCTGTGCCGCCCATTTCCTTCGGGTATGACAGCTCTAGATCGAGAAGACCGTCATCTGTTTTTACTTGACCATTACGACCAGCCAAAGCGGTAGCTTGAGTTTTGTATAGAGTAGTCATGCGAGTGTCCTTCTTAATTTAAGTTGTGCGCAATTTAATTGCTTGCAATCTTATATCGAAGTAAAGATCGTTTGCAACTATATTGTGCACAATTTATTTTATGACTTTCTTTCTCTGTGATCAGGTAGGCAACGCCAATGAGCCAGTGTTACACCGACAACACCATGACCGACGACGATAAACTCTTACTCGAAAACCAAGTTTGCTTCCCGCTCTACAGCGCAGCAAATGCAGTGATCCGAGCGTACCGCCCGTTATTGGACGAGCTTGATCTGACTTACTCGCAGTACTTAGTGATGATGGTACTGTGGGAGAAAGACGGTGCCAGCGTTAAAGAGTTGGGGTCACAACTGTATTTGGACTCAGGCACACTCACGCCGCTACTTAAACGCTTAGAAGCAAAAGGCTATGTAGAGCGTGGTCGCAGTGAAACCGATGAACGCGTTCGCGTACTCAACCTAACCGAGCAAGGTAGTGACCTTAAAGAACAAGCCAAGTCAGTGCCAAACGCCATGATGTGTAAAATCACCTTAGAGCTGGATGAAATGATCATGCTGAAGAAGTTGTGTGGCAAAGTGCTCGATAATCTGAGCTAACAAGATAGAAGCATCCGCTTCCACACTTCCTATTAGAAAGAGCCTGCCGAGATGCAGGCTCTTTCGATCTTAGCGAGAAGATCTACTCAAAGTAATCATCGGTATTCTCTATTGCAACTCTGCCTTAATCTTCAATAAAACCTATCAAAGCAAACTCACTTACATCGGATTTCCCTATCAAGTGAAATAGGAAATGGCTATCAATAGGATAGTTACAAGCGATTTTCCTTAAACACACTCCGATGAGAATATACTTTCCGAAAGCAACAACAACTCAGCTTAAAACATTCAAAGGAAAGTAAATTATGATTAATACTCAAATCAAACCATTTGCAGCTACAGCGTACAAAAACGGCGAATTCGTTGAAGTAACAGAACAAGACGTTCTAGGTAAATGGGCAGTATTCTTCTTCTACCCAGCAGACTTTACGTTTGTATGTCCAACAGAACTGGGCGACCTAGCAGACCACTACGAAGAGCTACAAAAACGTGGCGTAGAAGTTTACTCAGTATCAACTGACACACACTTCACTCACAAAGCATGGCACGACAGCTCAGACACAATCGGTAAGATTCAGTACTACATGCTTGGCGACCAAACAGGCAACATCACAAACAACTTCGGTGTGATGCGTGAAGGTCAAGGTCTTGCAGACCGCGCTACGTTCCTAATCGACCCAGAAGGTACTATCCAAGCAATGGAAATCACTGCTGAAGGTATCGGTCGTGACGCAGAAGACCTACTACGCAAAGTGAAAGCAGCTCAATACGTAGCAGCTCACCCAGGCGAAGTTTGCCCAGCTAAATGGAAAGAAGGTGAAGAGACACTAGCTCCATCACTAGACCTAGTTGGCAAAATCTAAGCCACTGAAATTTAAGTTCTAATCAGTTCCCGATTTCCTTTTTCTGATTAGAACTGAATTAGAGAGCACTTCAGGTTAGATACCTTGACGACCTTCTGCCTGATTTGCTCTCTCCCCCTCAGGTTTTATCTACAGTAACCACTTTTTATTACCTATCTGAATAAGTAGGTGTGCAGTAATTGCGTAGAAAAAATCGTTTAGAACCAGGCATAGATTTTCGATAGCTAGTTACTCTAACTACAAAATCTATAACGCAGTTATCAACGATTTTAGCTAGCAAGAATGAACAAATACTTGTTTTGATTGGTAACTATTTAATTAAGGTAGTAACAACTATGTTAGACCAAGCGATCCAACAACAACTCAAACAATATCTGGCTAATGTAAAAGAAGAAGTTCGTTTAGTGGTTAGTCTAGATGAAAGCAAAGCATCGAATGACATTTTGTCTCTAGCGAACCAAATCGCAGAGATGAGCGACCTAATCACCGTTGAACGTGACGACAACGCAAGCGCACGTAAACCAGTGATGGCGGTAACTAACCCAGCAAAAGGCACAGCACTACGCTTTGCAGGCTTGCCAATGGGTCACGAATTTACCTCTCTAGTATTGGCACTGCTTCATTCGGGCGGTCACCCAATCAAACTAGAACCAGAAGTGATCGAGCAAATCGCAGCACTAGACGAAGATCTAGACGTAGAAATCTTCATTTCACTGTCGTGTCAAAACTGTCCGGACGTGGTTCAAGCGTTCAACATGATGGCGGCGATCAACCCGAAAGTAAAAGCAACCATGATCGACGGTGGTTTGTTCCAAGATGAAGTGAAACAACGCGACATCATGGCAGTACCAAGTGTATTCGTGAACGGTGAGCTATTCGGTCAAGGCCGTATGTCTCTGACTGAAATCCTAAACAAAGTGGATGACGGCGCGAGCGAGAAAGCGGCGAAAGCACTAAGCGAAAAAGCCCCATACGACGTACTTGTTGTCGGCGGTGGCCCTGGTGGTAGCGCAGCTGCTCTTTATGCTGCTCGTAAAGGTATTCGCACTGGTGTTGTTGCTAAACGCTTTGGTGGTCAGGTTATGGACACCATGGCAATTGAGAACTTCATTTCGGTAAAACGTACTGAAGGTCCAAAACTGGCAACTGACCTAGCAGAACACCTAAAAGAATACGATGTAGACGTCGTGACTGAGCAACAAGCTGAGAAGCTAATGGGTGCAGCACACACAGAAGATGGTTTGATTCACATCCAACTTGAAAGCGGCGCAACGCTGAAGAGTAAGAGTATCATCCTAAGCCCTGGTGCACGCTGGCGTGAAATGAACGTTCCGGGTGAGCAAGAGTACCGCAACAAAGGTGTCGCGTACTGCCCACACTGTGACGGTCCACTGTTCAAAGGCAAGAAAACCGCAGTTATCGGTGGTGGTAACTCAGGCATCGAAGCGGCTATCGACCTTGCTGGTATCGTAGAGCACGTAACGGTTCTTGAATTCGCAGACGTACTTCGCGCAGACCAAGTACTTATCGACAAAGCGAACTCACTACCAAACGTAGACATCATCACGATGGCGCAAACAACAGAAGTGGTGGGTGACGGTACTCGCGTAACAAGCTTGAAGTACAAAGACCGCAACACAGATGAAATCAAAGAGATTGAACTGTCAGGTATCTTTGTTCAAATCGGTCTAGTACCAAACACAGAATGGCTAAAAGATTCAGAAGTAGCCCTATCTGAGCGCGGCGAAATCGAAGTCGGCAGCCGTGGCGATACTAGCCTAGAAGGAGTCTTCGCAGCTGGTGACGCAACAACCGTTCCTTACAAACAGATCATCATTGCGATGGGTGAAGGTGCAAAAGCAAGCTTAGGCGCATTTGACTACCTAATCCGTAAGCAAGGTTAATCTCCAATTTCTTGAGCACAAAGCGCACGGTGCTGTGTTTTCTTCCCCGGAAAACCAATCGGGGCACCGTGACAGCGATGAGTAACAAGAAATAAAATCAAAAAACCTAGAAGCCCAAAGACTTTGCCAGCAGGTATTAACTGCTGGCTTTTTTGTTTTTTTTTGGGGGGGGGGGGAACAAATTATTACTAGAAATAACAGCGTAAAATAAAGCTGCCGAAATACAACATTGCGGGCTTTAACTCGTTTCTACTGCTTCAAATATCAGGCCTTTTAGCTGACAACGATGGTAAATTTCATACAAACCACCTAATTCATCATTGCAGTAAACACCGCTTCCGTTATTTTCAATCCTGAACAAGCCTCCGGATTTGATTGATTTACTACTCAACACTAATTTTTTAAACCGCTTTACACGACTTGGCTTACCATTAGCTCTTACATTTAACACAGTGCGATCCTTATCAATAGCATCGCAAGTTTTGAGTATGTTTATAGCATACCAACGCTCGCCAGCGACGCGTAATGGCAAAAACTCACAACTGGAATCAAGAGCTTCGTTTATTTGATTATATGCGGACTCAGAACAAGCAAACTCGCCTGCACGCCAGATTGCAAAATCAGGTTTTGTTGTAAGCATGTGGTTATCACTCACCCACTCCAAATCAATAATCATCCAAGTATCAGCGACACGCTCACCACATAACTCCCGCAAATCGCCATCCGAGTATTGTATAGAAATCTCTAGTTGAGTTTCTTGTAAAAAAGGGAAATTCTCAACATCATGATTAAGTGTAAAAACTTTCATCTTTTGCTTACTTAAATCAAACGGTTAACTGGAAGTCCCCATCATGTAACATCTTTCCAATCTTGCACAAGGTTTCAATGATTTCTGTGTGAGCCAACTCTTCAGTGTCAGCTGCCTGACCTTTATAAATGGCGTCTACAAATAAAATCAAAAAAGCCCTTTACCTCAACTTAACTTGAGGTTTTAGCATGTTCATCGTTGGCTAGAAAATGACAAAAAGGAGCACATCATGATCCAACTAGAACATATTAACTTAGTCGTGAAAGATATCCCTGAAATGCTGAAGTTTTACCAAACTGCATTTCCACATTGGTACGTGCGTGATGAAGGTAAAGGCGAATGGAGTGGAAAGCCAAGAAACTGGCTACATTTTGGCGACGAGTATCAATACATAGCCATGAGTGACCATGGCGAAGGAGAAAACCGCGAGTTGAGCGGGCACCAAGTTGGGCTAGCGCATTTTGCTTATGTGACCAACAACGTCGATGCAATCATCAAAAGACTAACCGATGCAGGTTATCCGATTGCCCAACCTGGTGCTGATGAACCATACCGCAAAAATGTGTATTTTGTTGACCCTGCCGGTTTTGAGATTGAATTTGTTGAATACCTGGCGGATGACCCAAAACTTCGTAACCTGACAAGCTAAAAGAGATGTAAATAATAAAACGCCAGCAGATAGTGACTGCTGGCGTTTTATTTTATCTATCAGGCTTCTTTATCGCATTAGCGCTGTTTGGCAAAAACCTGAGTCCAGTAATATCCGTAGCGTGCAGAGTGATTTTCGACAAGCGACGCGCCCATCTGATCAAAATCCGCACTCATGATATTAAGGCAGTGACCTTCACTCGATAACCAAGCATTAATGGCGGCGTTAATGCTGCTTTGCCCTACGGCGACATTCTCACCAATGGCGCTCCAAGCATAACCCGTTGCGTTAACTCGATCTGACATTTTGCTGCCATCAGAGCCTGTGTGGCTCATGAAATCGCTGTTCGCCATATCGCTTGAATGTCGATAAGCGGCGCTTTCCAAATCGTAGCTCCAAGTCAGAGCCCCAACAGGTGGCATGGTGGTTGCGCCACACTGTTGTGTAGTAGAGCGGGCGCTGTTGACCGCTGCAAGCATCTGCTCGGCAAATGTGCCTTGTGACGATGTGGAACCTGTGTTTTGTGAGCCGCTTTCTGCTGGGGCTGACGACTCCCCGTCGCCGCCACATGCGCTGAGAAGTAGGGCCAAAGCAGGCACTAAGATCTTAGTTAGCATTGTCTTTCCTTTATGAGTGACGAAGAGCAAACTGCGCTTTTCGATAATAACGACCAATAAACTAACAAAAACCAATAAAAGCACCATATAGCTTAGGGGGTTTTAACCAAAGACTCACATGAAGTTTTCAATCGCCTTGGTTCGGTCGATAAATCGGCAACGTTTCAGCCCAAGTATGGAATGGCGTTTCATCCATATCCTGTATTGCTTGAGTGATAAAATCGATGAACACCCTCACTCGGGCAGGCACATATTCCCGGTTGGCATAGAGAAGATACACGCCATTTCCTGCTTGGCGCATGCTCGGAAATATCGGCACTAAACGCCCCGCTTTAAGCCAGTCTCTCGCGATAAAATGAGGGATCTGAGTTAATCCTAAGCCTTCTGCGCAAAGCTCTGCCATGGATTCACCGTCATTTACAATATAGTTTCTTTCGGGGTCATATTCACTCGCACCGTCTGGTTCTGGCATCCGAATCGGCAACAGTTTCCCCGTTTGTTTAAAACGAAAACGAACCCAAGAATGGTCATTGAATACACCCGGGCCACTCGGAACACCATGGCGCGCTAAGTACTCCTGACTGGCACAAATGATAAAATCGATAGGGCTGAGCTGACGCACAATCAATTGACTATCGTGAACGACACCAGAGCGAATCGACACATCAATACCTTGCTCAATAATATCAACGTAGGCGTCATCGTAATGAATATCGATAGTGATGTTAGGGTAGCGGCGGCAAAACTCTTTTAATAAAGGACGAATATAGAGGCGACCGTACGAGACTGGCACATTAATCTTAAGCTGCCCTGAAAGCGCATCATTGTGACTTTTTAATGAATCCTCACATGCCGCCAGCTCTTCCAGTACAAACCTAGCAGTATTTGCGTACCGACGACCAGCTTCTGTCAGGCGGCTCTGTCGCGTAGAACGTTGAAAAAGCTGTATACCCAAATCGCTTTCAAGACGATGTATGGCTTTACTCACGGTCGAAGGGTCAGTGCCATACACTTTGGCAGCCGCAGCAAAACTACCGCCATCTAAAGTGGCAATAAAAAATCGTAGGGACCGTATCTTATCCATATAACCAATGAACTCTATTCATGAATTTTATTCACTTTAGTAAAGACAAAGTGGCTCTTCAATCACTAATTAGCCTAAATATAATGAACCTCAATAACTTGATGCTCTGTTAACGAGGAAAAAACCATGGGTAAAAACGGATTGAAGAATGCACTACAACTATTGATAGCAACACTAGTCCTATTCTTTGGGATGCTTCAAACAGCACATGCCGCAGATAAACGAATTGGTATTCTGGTTTACGATGGCGTACTGACCTCTGATGTTACTGCGCCTTTAGAGGTCTTTGGCGTCGCAAGTCGTCTCACTTGGTTTAGTGATTATGACGTGCTCACCATTTCCGTCTCAGATCAGAAAACCATCACCACTGAAGAAGGATTAAAAATTGGTGTGGATGCTTGGATTGGTGATCTGCCGGAACTCGACGTATTGGTTTTAACATCCAGCTATGACATGGATGCACTAATCGAAAATAAAGATCTCATTCACTTTATTAGAACTACCTCAAAGGCGGCAGATTGGATGGCAAGTAATTGCTCTGGCGCGTATTTGTTAGCCGAAGCTGGCCTTTTAAACGGTAAAAAAGCAACAACTTGGGCCGGAGGTGAAAACGGCTTTCAAAGAGATTACCCAGCAGTCAAAGTACAAGTCGACCAGAATTTTGTCATTGATGATGGCGTTATCACTTCGAACGGTAGCCTAGTTAGCTATCAAGCTGCTCTTAAGCTACTTCACCTTATGACTTCAGAGTCTAAAGCTCAGGAAGTCGCAGATGCCATCCAGTACTCACGCTTTTCCAACCAACCATTTTAAGCGTGTAAGAAAGAAATCAGAGTCACCCTTCGATATTTGGAAGGTTAACTCTTCGAATTTGTCTTCCTAATCGAACAACCCTTTTTATCACTGTAAAAGCGATAAAAAGGGTTGTCGTTCATCTGGCAGACACAACGTGCTCTCCAAACTTTTTATCTTAATGCTATGGAAAAACATAAACGTTACGAAGCACTGACGAAAGATCGATACCAAGAGATCTACCGTCTCGCGTATTGGTTATGCAAAGATCACCACCTTGCTCAAGATTTAGCGCAAGAAACCTTTCTGAAAGCGTGGCGATTCTTTGATAAATTAAATGACCCCAACGCCGCGAAGTCTTGGCTCATTACTATTTTGCGTCGTGAGAATGCTCGGCGCTTTGATAGAAAACAGTACGACTTTGTCGACATTGATGAGTGTGCAATACAGACAAAAACCTACCCTGGCAGTGACTACGACATGGCCCAAGATTGGCTTCAAAAACAAATGATGATTCTCGAACCCAAATACCGAGAGCCGTTGCTCTTGAGCTTAGTGGCTGGGTTGAATCATGATGAAATTGCCCAAGCCTTGAGGCTCAACCACAACACAGTGGCGACTCGATTATTCAGAGCGCGTAATCAGATCATCGCACAGAAGGAGAGTCATTAAGACACAAAAAGTAGTCAATCATGTAAACTAACTGGCTATGCTCCGGTCTATTTCATAAGTCGTTACACAACTCGACGCTTTAACGCTTTACATCAAGCGCGACTAGATGAACACTTCTTGTCAAAGTACAATAACAGCCGACATAGAGTAGAGTCAGTAAAACATTATGAGTAACACGACGGCGAAAAAGCCGAATCCCTTATTTGAAATCCTTTTCAACGTATTTATCCCTTCCTTCATTTTGATGAAGTTTAGTGGCGATGAGCATCTAGGGACAGCAATGGCGCTGGTTGTCGCTTTGCTATTTCCTATCATTTATGGCGGTATGGACCTTGTCCGTAACAAGAAATTTAACTTTATTTCTGCTCTGGGCTTTATCAGTGTTCTACTAACTGGTGGCATCGGCTTGTTAGAGCTTGATACACGCTGGTTAGCACTAAAAGAAGCCCTGATTCCTGGCCTGATCGGTTTAGCGGTTTTGGGTTCAACGTTTACCCGCTACCCGCTGATGCAGAAGTTAGTACTGAATGACACTGTGTTGAACCTCGCGTTGATTAACCAACGTTTAAAAGAAAATGGTAAAACCGATGCGTTCGAACGTTGCCTTATGTCTTCTAACTACCTGTTTGCAAGTACTTTTGCGTTCTCATCTGCAATGAACTACTTCCTTGCGACTTGGATTGTGACTAGCCCTTCTGGTACTGCTGCCTTTAACGAAGAGTTAGGAAAAATGACGCTGTACAGTTACCCAATGATTGCCATCCCAAGTATGTTGATGATGTTCGGTATTTTTTATTACATTTGGCGTCAAGTACGTGCGATGACATCGCTCGAAACAGAGCAAATCTTCCATCTAAAATAGCCCTATCATTACAAATAAACCCATAAAAAAGGGAGGATTTTATCCTCCCTTTTCTCAACAGGCCCACTGTAATTCACAGCGTCAAAATGATTTTTCCTGACACTGCTGACGAGCGTCGCTCAACCATTTCAATCGCTGTTTGAAAGTCCTCTAACGACAGATCATATGCAACGTTTAACTTTATGTCGCTGCTAATAAAGTGTTCTAACATTTCAGCGAACACCGTCTTTCTCCCGCCTTTACCTACCGATTCTTCCCAATACCGCAAAAAGAATGTACTAAAGTCGATGTTGTTGGCCTTCATCGATTCAAAAAACTCAGGCGTATAAGGCGTTAACGACAATGTTCCGTAGTTGATGTATTGGCCGTTTTCTTTCAAGGTACGAATGAGATCCGTGCCAGCCTCACCGCCTATCGCATCCAAAGCGACCGTTGGTTGTGGCAGTTGGCGCGTTTGCAGCTGCGCGTGTAAGTCTTGTTTTGCGTCCAACACTGGAATCGTATCGTACGGATACTTTTCTGGCTTTGAAGTCACAGCAATCAGTGTAAAACCCAGTGAGTGAGCAAGCTGGGCGAATATCTTACCGATCGCTGACCCTGCCGCATTGATGATCACCACATCGCCTTTGTTCAACTTCGCCACTTTAGTGGTGATAACCCACGCGGTTAGCGCGTTGATGTACAATTGGCAGGCATAGCCGTTCTCCAAACTCTCAGGTAGCGGAAAAAGATTCTCAGGCGAGGCATCTATGTAGTATTGCCAAGTACCACTCATCGCCACCAACACCTTTTGCCCAACTTGAAGGCCAGTTTGACCAACTGCACTGACTTCCACCACACGCCCAACCGCTTCAAATCCCGGCACGCGAGGTGGTACGTGAACGCGGCGGTATTGCCCAACACCATGAATGGAAAGCAAGTCACTTGGGTTAATATTGGTGGCTTCCAGTCGCACCCGAACCTTGCCCTGAGCAAGCGGTTTGAGGGGCTCTTTTTCCAACGACAGCGACGTTTTGGGTTGACCAAAACAGAATTGATTCACTCGAGTATTTATCGTTGGTGCCATTGTTATTCATACCATGTAATTGAAATTCAAAAAGGAAGTTTCGCGACTTCTACTCAAAAGCATTAAGTGAAGTCGAAGCTCTGTATTTCTACCTGCGCGATGCGCCGTTCACTCTAAACTGTTGTGGCGTCATATCAAAATAGGCTTTAAATGCTTTGATGTAGGATGAGTCATTTTGATAACCCACTAGGTCTGCAATGGCTTGGATTGGCAACGATTCATCTAACAAAGAAAGCGAGTAAATTAGCCGAATTTGTTGCCGCCAAAGTAGAAATGAAGTGTTGAATTCCTTGGCGAACAGCCGTGATAAAGTACGCTCAGACGCCCCAATTTTCTCCCCCCACTCTTTTAGCGAACAGCTCAACGCTGGCTCGTCAGTCAGTCGCTCGAAAATCAGTTTTAGTCGTCTGTCTTGTGGCAGCAATAACTGAAATGTCTGCACGTTGCGTTTCAAAATTTGATCATGCAGCACCGCCAGTAAATGCAACACTTCTTCGTGGCTTGTCTCACCTTCACACAGTCTGCGGATCTCTTGTAAAAGCGCATTTAAAAACGACGTTAAAGCAATGGTTCTCACTTGTGGCTCGTACGTCGCACCAAACTCAGGGTTGAGGTAAATGCCAACAAATATCGTATTGCTTAGAGCAATCGACTCGTGTTGAACACCCGCAGGAACAAATAACGCAGAGGTGTGTGGAACCAAGTGCTGATAATGCTCCGTTTGTGTTTGCAATAACCCTTTGATAGGAAAGATGATTTGATGCCAAGTGTGTTGATGCAGCGCATCAATGTAACCTTTTGGCATGTCGATGGTTTTCACTAAAACAGGAGAATGGGGGTTCGCGGCCATCATCTCATTGGAGGTGACGACGCCTGACTTCGAATCAATTTGGCGAGTTAGCATTGTTAGTTGTCTTTTCATCCCTACACCGACACAAGTTTACTAGGCTATCATGCTCCGCATCGCGAATGAAGATAAACACTTTATCTCTCATTCAAATAATAAGGAGGTTATATGAAGAAAATCGGCGTCGTAAAAGCTGTGCTAGCAGGGAAAACCGTCCCTTATGCTCATGGAGTGCAAAGCGCAATCAACAAACAAGTGCTACCTGAGCGCCAGCACGCAACAGAGCTTGGCTTTACCAGTGATGAGCAAGGTGATCCGCGCTTTCATGGTGGCATTCAAAAAGCGCTTCATATTTACCCAAGCGAGCACTACCCAATCTGGCAACAAGAATTAGGCAAAAGACCAATTTTCCAATCCGCCGGCGGCTTTGGCGAAAACATCAGCTCCGAAGGCGTCACCGAATCCACGATTTGCTTGAAAGATAAAATTCGCATCGGCTCAACACTACTGGAAGTGTCGCAAGGTCGCATGCCTTGTTGGAAACTTAACGTACGTTTTGACCAACACGACATGGCGAGAAGACTGCAAGATACGCTTCGAACAGGCTGGTATTTCCGAGTGTTGGAAGAAGGCGATATCGGTGCAGGTGACGAGATTATTCTGTGCGAAAGACCTTATCCAGAATGGCCACTGGCTCGCATCATGGGCGCGGTTTTCACTGGCTGTTTAGATAGAAAAGAACTCACTAAGCTGTCTGAGCTGCCGTTAGTCGAGTCTTGGGGCAAGTTGGTCGAGCGCCGCCTAGAAACTGGCGAAGTTGAAGATTGGGAAATGCGCTTGGTTGGCCCAACTGTGGGTTAACACCCCAAAGTAAAATTTAAGCCACGCTCTGAACCGACTATGCCGTCAGAGCGTGTTTTTTTGGTTTACTTCGCACTCGGGGCTGGGCGTTTCGACTTACCTTGGAACTGCTTAATGCTCTTCTTAGCATTAGTTCGGCGGTTGGCTTTTTTATCGCGTGGCGCGCGTTTGCTCTCGCCAGTTGATGGCTTATCCGTTACTGGAAAACCTGCCAGATCTTGCACTGGTAATGCACGTTGAGTCAGGTGACGAATCGCGCTTAGTGCGTCCATTTCACCATGACAAACCAATGACATCGCGACACCTTGTTCGCCTGCGCGAGCGGTACGTCCTACTCGGTGAACATAGGTTTCTGCATACATTGGCAGTTCAAAGTTGATCACTACAGGTAATTGCTCAATGTGAATGCCACGCGCTAGTAGATCGGTGGCAATCAACACCTGAATTTGCCCAGATTTAAACTGCGCCAGTGCTTCTTCTCGCTCATCTTGACTCTTATTGCCATGCAACGCATTGGTTGAGATGCCCGCTTTATTCAGCTTCTTCGCTAAGCCATCGGCGTTCTCTTTCGCACCAATAAAGACTAATGCCTTAGTCCACGCGTTTTTTTGAATCAGTTCAATCAATGCCTTGGTTTTACTGCCTTTGTTGACGAGGTACAGCGTTTCAGCAATATCTTGGTTGGTGCTGTTTTCTTGATGCGCTGCAACTTGCTTTGGTGCCTGCATAAGCAGCTTCGCTTTACCCTTCAACTCATCTGAAAACGTTGCCGAGAACATTGCGGTTTGACGCTGGTTTGAAATCAGCCCCGCAATATTTTGCACGTCAGGCCAAAAGCCCATATCCAACAGACGATCCGCCTCATCCAACACTAGGTAATGGATATTGCTTAAGTCTAAACCGTTGTTTGCCAGATCAACCAAACGACCTGTCGTCGCGACAAGGATATGAGGATTTGTCGCTAGCGCCTGCTGTTGTTGCTCTTTATCAACGCCGCCACACAAACACACTGCGTTGAGTTCAAGAACTTGACCAACTTGGTTAATTGCTTCACTCACTTGCATTGCCAGCTCACGAGTTGGCACAAGAATCAGCGCTTTTTGCTCTGGATTGACACCCAGCTTTTCCAACAAAGGCAAACCATAAGCAAGGGTTTTGCCGCTGCCTGTATTTGCCAAAGCCAATAGATCTTGACCAGCCAACAGCTCAGGAATGGCCAACGCTTGAATATCGGTCGGTTTCTTGAAGTCTTTTGGCAGGGCGTGAATCAGCTCAGAACTCAATGAGAGAGTAGAAAATGGCATCAGCGAAACCTTGTACTTTTGGTTGAAGAGGCAATAAAAACAATGAAGATGCGGTAAAACGCAGGCGCGGACTTTACCACAATCTGCTAGGTGAACCATCCTATTTTAGGCGCTTAAACCAAGCGTCGCCTACGCAAATCTTCAGAAAACTAAAAAGCGCAAAAAAGCCGTTAGTCTGTACTGCCACAGAGCTAACGGCTAAAAACCCTTGAAGAGAACGCTTCGTCAGCCTTTCACTGCGGCTGAAAAGAAATGTGCAGTTTATTAAAGCACAGCTTTACGATTCGGTAAGAACACTTCACCCAACATGCAACGAACCGAACCACCACCAATAGATTCTATGGTAGAAACGTCGAATGGCAGCAATTTACCGTGCGTTGCCAATTGGTTTCTTTGTGCTGGTGAGAATGCATCGTACGCCGATTGCGACATCGCAATCACCTTGTCGCCGTTGATCGTTTCCAGTTGCAGAATGTTACCGCAGAACTGGTTCATCTGTTCAAGCGAAATTGAGATGACTTGCTTGTCTTTGGCGAGTGACTTCATTACAAAACGACGCTCAAATTCTGGGATCACTTCGTCACAAATCACGCAAAACTGTTCGCCAACCGCCATCATCACATTGGTGTGATAAATCGGCGCACCAGACGGCAAACGAGTTTGGAAAGAAATCACTCGTTCATAGCCAATACGATCGGCGTAATCTTCTAAAACCAGACGATCACAACGTTGTGAGAGTGCGGCATAGACCGTTTTATTTAGGTGGTCAAACACCATCACACCCGTGCTTTCTAAATACGCTTGCTCGTCAAGATATTCAGTTAGACTGCTGCGTCGATGAACTTCTCGCCCTGCTTGCGCTAGTGCTGCCACAAGCGCATCGGGACGTACTTCTTTTTGACGGTTTTCACAGGCCATTGGAAAGGTGTACAACGTGCCATCTGGCGTAGTGCTAAACCAATTGTTTGGAAATACCGCGTCTGGCGTCGCAACATCTGAAGTTGGATAATCAAACTCAACAACTTGAACGCCCTCTTGACGCAGCGTTGCAACCATACTCGCGAACTCGGCCATTACTCGACGTGAGACTTCTTCTTGGCTGAGTGACACTTTATGTTGGAACTCATTATCTTGTGCGGTTTCTTCATTAAAACGAAACTCTTTCGGTGGCACCATCACTACGCAGTTTGCGGTTTGGCGCTGAGCACTTTGCGTGCTTTCTTCTTTCCCATTAGCAAATTGGGTCACTGATTCGTGTAATAGCATCCAATATATTCCTTATCACTAGAATGAGGAGATTGTAAATTTATTGTTAACTTCAGTTTTGCTGTTTTGACAATTAATTTAATTGCACAAAAGTGTTTTTTGCTGCATTAAGTTTATTTTTCCCTAAATTTTATTGTCACTTTGCAGGTTTAAGATTTTATGGCACCGTGATGAACATGATAAGAATTCATCATAAGAATCAGAACCATAGACAATCACACTCATAACCAACTAGTTACATTTAAGACACAATCGGTTAGACTATTTTTTCGCCCCTCTCGTCAATCGGTCTGCTTTATCGAGGAGCAGGCAAAAAACTCTCATACACGCGGTTTCGTCCAAAGCAGCGTGAATCGATGGATTTAGCCACCCCAAATGGCACTGTTTTAACTTTAGGATGAGTTATGTTTAAACGATTTGAAGGCTTTACAGAGCCGTTCCCCAAATCTACACCGGATCAGCCTCCTTCAGGGATGTTCGCTTTTCTGCGTTATTACACTCGTGGTTATGAAAAGCCTTTGATCATCATGTCTTTGATGGCCACAATTGTGGCTGTTGTTGAGGTAATGTTGTTTGGCGCCATGGGACAATTGGTTGATTGGTTGTCTACCAGCAATCCAGAAACGTTCTTACAAGACAACAAATCGGATTTGATTTTCTACGGAGCCTTATTGCTGGTTGTCATGCCTATATTGGTGATCTTGTACTCGTTGCTCGTTCATCAAACGTTATTGGGCAACTACCCAATGTCTATCCGCTGGCTTGCACACCGGTATTTGCTCAATCAAAGCTTGAACTTCTATCAAGATGATTTTGCAGGTCGAGTCGCAACGAAAGTCATGCAAACCTCATTAGCTGTGCGCGAAACCGTGATGAAAGCTATGGATGTGTTTGTTTACGTTACGGTTTACTTCACCAGCATGATCATTATGTTAGCGACGGCAGACTGGCGTTTGATGATCCCAATGATTGTCTGGCTACTCGCTTACATCGCTATCCAAATCTATTTTGTCCCTAAGCTCAAAGACGTCGCTTCAGCACAGGCCGATGCACGTTCGACAATGACAGGGCGCATCGTCGACAGTTATACCAATATTCAAACCGTCAAACTGTTTTCTCATAGCCAGCGCGAAACCCAATATGCCGAGCAAGGCATGAAAGGATTTTTGAATACGGTCTATCGTCAAATGCGCCTAGTGACCGGCTTCGACGTCGCTGTAGAGATCTCAAACTATATTTTGGTCTTTTCCGTTGCTGCTTTATCTATTTACCTGTGGTTGGATAGTGCCATTAGCGTTGGCGCGATTGCGATTGCTGTTAGTCTTGCATTACGCGTAAATGGTATGTCGATGTGGATAATGTGGGAAGTTGGCGCCCTCTTTGAAAACATGGGAACCGTTGTCGATGGAATGAAAACACTCTCTAAGCCTATTGATATTAAAGATAAACCAGGTGCAAAAGACTTGGTTGTCACTGAAGGAGGCATTCACTTTGATAACGTCAGCTTCCATTACGGTGAGAACAAAGGCGTAATTAGCCATCTCGATCTCAACATCAAACCAGGAGAGAAAGTAGGCTTGGTTGGGCGCTCCGGCGCCGGAAAATCGACTTTGGTGAACTTGTTACTTCGTTTCCACGATGTCGAAGACGGCAGCATTAAGATCGATGGACAGAACATCTCAGAAGTCACACAAGACTCTTTGCGTTCAAAGATCGGTATGGTGACCCAAGATACTTCTCTGCTACACCGTTCAATTCGAGACAATATTTTGTATGGCAATCCAGATGCGACAGAAGAAGATTTGCTGAAAGCCACTAAGCAAGCGCATGCCCATGAGTTTATCGAAACTCTGACCGACCCATTTGGTAATGTCGGATACGATGCGCAAGTTGGTGAACGTGGTGTGAAACTGTCTGGCGGCCAACGTCAGCGTATCGCAATATCTCGTGTGCTACTCAAAGATGCACCATTGCTGGTATTGGATGAAGCAACATCGGCTCTAGATTCAGAAGTCGAAGCAGCGATTCAGGAAAGCTTGAATGAATTAATGCAAGGGAAAACGGTTATTGCTATCGCTCACCGATTATCGACCATCGCACAAATGGATCGCCTCATCGTGCTAGATAAAGGCAGCATCGTTGAACAAGGTTCTCATCAAGAACTCATTGCGAATAACGGCATTTACGCCCAGCTTTGGGCGCATCAAACTGGCGGATTTATCGCTGAAGAACTAGACAATCAACACGCTTCTTAACGAGTGATAAGCTCAATAAAAACGGCGCTTTAAGCGCCGTTTTTTATTTAAATCCATGGCTAGATGCTCATATAGCCATTGTGGTTTCTCATATATGAAACACTCTCCATGATAAAGCTCACACTTTTTCTGCTAATATACCGCCTCGTTGCGTATCCATTGCAATGAACACAATACAGAGTATTGAGCCGTCTTCATTTGTCATTTCACTTTTTGAGAAACAGCTATACTCAATAGATGGCTTAGTTATTATATTAACAATAAGGTAATTAGCTTATGTGTAAATGTGGTTCAATGCAGATCGTACAACTCAAACCAAGTTGGGCTGACAAGCTATTTGGCTACTCAGAAAGATGGAAATGCCAACTTTGTTGTAAGATCTACCGCATCTAAAATTAAAAATAGAATCTTAGTTTTTCTAAGAAAAAGCAGTGGCCCGACAATGATTGTCGGGTTTTGTTTTTCCGAGCATTCATTTTTTTCCCTTCGCTACAAGACTACTCATCACGGCAAAACCTAGCATCTTAATGTGACTTAGGTATAGAATCAGGCCCACTTATTCTTTCCGATATTCATATATAACTGGTCACTATGAACAAAAGTTTGCTAACGAATGTCCTCGCTATCGCTTTGATGGCTGGAGGTCATCAATTACAAAACGACTATCTTTGGTATGCAGGGCTGTTTGCGTTCTCAGGCGCCATCACCAACTGGCTTGCCATCCATATGCTGTTTGAGAAAGTGCCTGGATTATACGGTTCTGGCGTGATCCCCGCGCGATTTGAAGAGTTTAAACTGGCTATCAAAAACCTGATGATGGAACAGTTTTTTACTGAAGCGAACATTGACCGATTCTTGAATAAAGAAATGGCGGGCGGTGTGAACATCGATCTTCAACCAGTAATTGAGAAAGTAGATTTAAATCCAGCATTTGATTCCCTAGTGGAAGTAATTGAAGGCTCTCAGTTTGGTGGCATGCTAGCGATGTTTGGCGGCTCGGAAGCGCTACAACCCATGCGCCAACCTTTCGTCGAAAAGATGCAAGAATCCATCATTGAGTTGAGCAAGAGCGATAACATCAAAGAAGCACTGAAAGAGCAATTCGAATCTCCTGCAATGATGGATGAGATAAAGCAGAACATTGAAGGTATCATCGATCAACGTTTAAGCGAATTAACACCGGCATTAGTTAAAGAAATGGTGCAAAAGATGATTAAACAACACCTTGGCTGGCTAGTCGTTTGGGGCGGTGTTTTTGGTGGTTTAATTGGCGTTATCAGCACCTTTATCGGGGCATAATCGCTCACCGATTTATTAAAAAGGAGCTTCGGCTCCTTTTTTAATCGTGAAAAAGTAATATACCAAGCCACGCTAAATAAGGAGGCTCAACACATGCCTCGCCTAACCAAGGAGCTCGGGATTAACACCAAATCCCGTTTTATGTTCTTCTATGACCACTTCACTACGAGTTTGAATCACGCCCGGAAGCGTGCCTAACTTGCTCGACATAAACTCCTGATACGCTTTCATGCTCTTAACACGAACTTTTATCATGGTATCGAAATCTCCAGAGAGCGAGTAGCACTCTTCAATTTCAGGCATCAATTCCACCGCTTTCGCAAACTTTTCAAAAATAGAAAAACTGGTTTGGTCTAAACGAATATGGATGAATACTTGCACATCCAGCCCCAACTTTTCCGCATTCAACTCCGCATGATAACCATTGATATACCCTTCTTTTTCTAGCCGCTTTACACGATCAGAACATGGAGAAGTCGTTAAGTTAATCAGCTTTGCTAGTTCTACAACTGGAATTCTGCCTCTCGAATGAAGCACTCTCAAAATATGTAAATCAATCCGGTCCAATTGATAACTCATTAACCCACTTCCTTGTAACCACTTAGAAAGCATCACATTAATCGTTGCTCAAAAAATTGCAAACCATCAAATGCACAGCATGTGAAATTCAGCAGAGAATAACCAGAAAACAACGAAGGAGGGAAAGAGCTATGATTATTGCCGCTCACTTAGTAACCGTGATATGAAGAGAAAAAGCAACCTAGCGGCTCCCGCGGAGTCGCAAATTTGAAAGCGCATGACACGCCTGTATAGATATGTCGTTCGGGCAACGCCGCCCTATTTAGCCATTAATCATGGCTATCACTCAGAGTTAGAGTGCGGCCGATGTATGCCGTGTAGGATGTGGAACAACCTCTCCAATTGCACGATGATTACAACAACGGCAGTAGTATTGAGGCTCCATCTCGTAATAATGTTCACCTGATACAAATTTCGCCATCAGCTGTGTAAAACTCACCATTTTGCCTGTTAACGAGTCAACAGACTGAGGCTCGCAACGCTTCATAATCACTTTATGTTGCGTTGATTTTCTACAAGCTGCGCAATATATATCCGGCATTTCTCTTCTCCCTACTTTTTCGTCCTACTGACAATTGACATATTTTGTTCAAAATAATTCCACAATTAAAAAGCTCCTTTAATTTTTTGTGCCCTATCTTCAAAAAATTGAACGAAAGTATCAAAAAACTGAGACATTGGTCAGACCTCAACTTTTGTACCATCAATATGAGCAAACGTGCTTATGTGTGTAATAATACGACACATTACACATAAGCAATTGTTCGGGCTTATTATTTAGTAAGGCGCATGACAACTTTACAGCTGGCTAGATCGAGCTTTCGAGACGCCTTGTTATCTTGATTTACCCCGCAAACCAATTGCTAGCAGCTATAGCCGTCTCATCAAGGAAGAAATGCATGACGATACAACCGATTCTCACTACCGAAAGACTCGTCCTCCGGCCATTCAATATCGATGACTGCCAACAAGTGGCTTTACTCGCTGGAGATAAGCGAATTGCCGACATGACAGCAAACATCCCACATCCTTATGAGCTACCGATGGCGCAAGCATGGATAGATAGGCACTATCCGATGTATCAGCAGCATCAAGGCGTGGCGTACACTATTACCTTGCGAAACACTGGGGAGTTACTTGGTGCGGTGAGTTTACCGCGTATCGAAGAGGGGTACGGAACATTAGGCTACTGGGTTGGCGTGCCACATTGGGGGAAAGGCTATGCATTCGAGGCCTCCAAAGCCTTACTCGAATTTGCTCGAATGCACTTTGAGTTAAACGGAATAACCGTGATGCATTTGGTGGACAATCTGCGTTCTAAATCGGTGATCCAAAAACTAAATATCCCTTACATCGGTGACAAAACATTGCGCATGCAAGGCAAAGAACGAAAGGTTTGTGTCTACCAACTCACGTTCGTCGCTTCTGAATAAAGTCGAGGGATATGTCGGATGATCATCCATGAAACTTCACAAAATCTGCCCAAGAACAACCCTTTCTTGCTAGGAACTGTATTGTTGTCGCTGTTCTATTTTTCCTACCTAGCAGACAAGATCGTCGAGTTTGGACTCGTAGCACTCACAATAATAGGATTGAAACTGCTCTCAACGTACTTCACGCGCCGCGCGTTCAATCCTAAAACGCTAGATATCGATGCAAGCACCAACACCTTGAAGTACCGCCAGGGCTCAACGGTTTACTTCCGTCTACCTCTTGATGACATTGTCAAAGTCCAAATACAGAAAGAGTTCTTTTCTAGCAAAAGTTTGATGCTCTACACAGTCAACGACGCTTACCAAGTGCCGCATTCAGACAATTTCGATTCTCTACAGTTAAAGGATTTAATGAAACAACTTGAAGAGAGAATTGATGATCAATCTCGCTAAAACGAAAAGAGAAGACATTCTAGAATGTTGCCAATTTAGTCTCTAAATAGAAAGACAAAAAAGCCAGCAATAACGCTGGCTTTTCTCTGTATTAGTCTTGTGCGACTTTCACGCGAATTTTGCTTTTTTCTACGTTCGTCAAATTCAGTGCTTCAAGAGCAGAAATGGCTTCTGCTTCGTCCGGCATGATGACAAAACCGAAGCCTTTCGACAAACCCGTGTCTTGATCAAGCACTAGCGAACACAGTTCTACTTTGCCGTACGCTGAGAATAATTTGCGGATATCTTGCTCGGTCATGTGACGAGCCAAGTTTCTTACTAAAAGTTTCATAATGAACCTAGTTGATTTGATAACGGTTCGATTCTCTCAGTTTCTCTCTGGCAAACCAAGTGAATAATATGACGGCGTTGACTAGATCATTCTAAGTACATCTGTTTAAATGATTTTCCGTTCATTTTTCACCCATAGGAGAGTCGGCATGGAAACGAAACGTCTCAAACTCATCCCTGCTTGTTTAGAACGAGCCGAAGAGGCGCATCAAGCTGTCGTTCGCAGCCAAAAGACTCTCGAAGTCTATCTGCCGTGGGTGCCTCATGTGCTGACATTAGAAGCGATGATAGAAGGGACAGAGAAAGCCATCGCAAACTTTGAAAACTTCGAAGAAGAGCTGCGTTACTACATCATTGAAAAGGAAAGCGATCGCTTACTGGGTGCGGTCGGCTTGATGATTCGAGATCCCGACGTACCATCCTTTGAGATAGGTTATTGGTTAGATAATGCTGCCGTTGGCAATGGTTATGTTGCCGAGGCTGTGCTCGAAGTTGAGCGCTATGCGTTTGATGACTTGGGCGCCAAGAGAATCGCAATTCATGCTGATAGCACCAACCAAAAGAGCCGGGCTGTAGCCGAGCGCTGTGGTTATGAGTTCGAAGGAGAGCTCAGAAACGAACGTCTTACCACATCGGGAGAGTTGAGTAACACCGTTATTTACGCCAAAATTCGTCGCGACTAACACTCCAATCTAACCGAGCAATGCTAAGCTCTGATCTCAAGCTACCGCCACTAACGTTAATTAAGTTTCAGATAAAACAAAGCCCGCTAAAATAGCGGGCTTTGTGTTCATATACGGGAAGTTACTAGTCTAGTTCAACCAGTTTTTTCTCGAACGACTGGTGTTGGTCTAACACGTCTTGCGCAGCACCGCCCGTTGCTTTACTTACCACAATGATGGCAAGCGTAGAGAAGATGATGCCCGGTACGATTTCGTACACATCAAACCAACCGCCAGTTAGCTGCTTCCAAACTACGATAGTGATACCACCAACAAGAATACCTGCTAACGCGCCGTTACGGTTCATACCGCTCCAGTAAAGGCTAAGTACAACCGCAGGACCAAATGCCGCACCAAAACCAGCCCAAGCGTAAGATACAAGACCAAGTACTGAGCTATCAGGCGTCATCGCTAGGAATAGCGCAACAAGCGAAATAACGATAACACCGATACGACCAATCATTACGATTTCTTCAGAAGACGCTTCTGGCTTGAATACTTGCTTGTAGAAGTCTTCTGCAAGCGCTGAAGATGAAACAAGGAGCTGTGAGTCAGCGGTACTCATTACCGCCGCTAGGATTGCTGCTAACAACATACCCGCAACGACAGGATGGAATACTGCGTTAACCAATAGCATGAAGATCTTCTCACCGTCCTCTAGTTGAGTACCCGGATGACCCGTAACCCAAACCAGACCAACAAGACCAACAAGCATTGCACCAACCATAGATAGTGCCGTCCAAATCACTGCGATACGACGTGCAGTCGTTAGATCTTTGTTTGAACGAGACGCTTTAAAACGCGCTAGGATGTGTGGCTGACCAAAGTAACCAAGGCCCCACGCCGCTAGAGAGATAATGGCAATCGCAGATAATGGTTCGCCTTTCGCGTCATTCCATAGCGTTGCAAGTTCTGGGTTGATGTCATGTAGATCAGAACTTAGCTGACCTAAACCACCGTCCATTACCGCTATAGGAACAATCATTAGCGCAGCCGCCATTAGCAGACCTTGCACTAAGTCAGTCCAAGATACCGCTAGGAAACCACCGAATAGTGTGTAAGAAACGACACACACCGTACCGATGATAACAGCGTAGGTATAATCTAGACCGAATACCGTCTCAAACAGTTTGCCCCCTGCGACCAAACCTGAGCTGGTGTAGAAAAGGAAAAATAGAAGAATGAAAAACGCAGAGATTGTCTGAATCAGTTTCGACTTATCGTTGAAGCGACGTGACAGGAACTCTGGCAACGTTAGCGCGTCAGTTTGGATACTGTAGGTACGGAGGCGTTTTGCACTGATGAGCCAGTTTGCCCATGTACCAAGAAGTAGACCGCCGGCTAACCAGAAGGCCTCGATACCCGCAGCGTACGCATAGCCAGGCAAGCCTAGCAGCAGCCAACCACTCATGTCTGAAGCACCTGCAGATAATGCAGCAGGCCACGGACCTAGGCTACGGCCACCTAGGAAGTAGTCAGATGAATTGGAAGTCCTCTTATACGCGTAAACGCCAATAGCAACCATAATCAGTAAATACGCCACAAAAGTGGACGTGATAGCAAAGCTATTTTCTATCATTAGATAGTCCTCGTTATAATTATTTCCTTCCTTGCCTGCCCTGATATTTTACCGTCTCAGCAATACATCAGAGTATAAAAAACCAATCTGGACCGGCTCTCAGTCCAGTTACTCCAGATTGGCATTACAAGTCAGGTTAGTGAGTTTCGTTCCCCAACTCGAGTAGAGTTGCGTTACCACCCACCGCGGTAATATTTATCGTTCGAGTGCGCTCAGTAATGAAGCGCAACGAGAGATGAGGATCATGAGCCAATTTCGGTGACTCTAAATCCGTTTCAGAAACTAAGCCGACGATTGCACCGTCACGCTTAGCTAGTTGAAGATTGAGCGCATGCTCAACCTGTGAACGCCCAACATAACCCACACTACGTACATCGCTCTCAAGCAACGGGGCAGACGCATCGTACGCAACAACCTGGACTAAGTTAGATGGGAAGTTTGCCAACGCTACAGCTTGCTTAACCAATTGGTTTAGCTCTGCATTGTCACTGCAAACGACCACACTGTTGCCGGCAATTAAGGCACAGGTGATCATCGCAAAAGCACTGTATAACGCATTATCAGCAGGCTCGATGTTGTTTTCACAAATCACCAAAGCCACACCGCGTCCTGCGGCATACAGTTCGTTAGTTTCCCCTGTAGGGCCAACTAACTGGTGAGTTTCTGCAAGAAGAGCTGATGCTTGTTGCAAGTGGTAAGAAACCACTTTGGCAACGGTAGACTGCTGCCCTTCTAGTGCAGATTTAAATGCCAGAACATGCTCGCATTTGTAATCAAAATCAGTCAGATTCCACTGCTCCCACGCAGAGAATGCATCTTTAAAATAGGTGATCTGATGAACCATAATGCGACTCCTTATGCGTTTTCTGCTTGAGCAAGAAGATGTTGAGTAAATCGGAATAGGTAGTGTGGACCACCAGCTTTCGGGCCAGTACCTGACAAGCCTTGACCACCAAACGGCTGTACACCAACCACAGCGCCAACTTGGTCTCGGTTGATGTAGCAGTTACCTACTCGTGCATGTTTCTCAATCCAACGGTACGTGGTTTCGTTACGGCTATGGATACCCATCGTCAAGCCAAAACCCGTTTTGTTGATCTGCGCAACCACGTTCGGTAATTCAGACGCTTTAAAGCGAACAATGTGCAAGATTGGACCAAATTGTTCTTCTTTCAGCACATCGATGCCCGAGATTTCAAACGCACTTGGTGAGACAAAGTCACCATGCTGGCACGATTCATCCAGCTGTAGCTGAGCGACTTTAGTCTGTGTTTTGCTCATTTGCTCAAGGTGAGCGAGGAGTTTTTGTTTTGCATTGCTGTCGATAACCGGACCAACATCTGTTTTGTGTAGGTAAGGTAAACCAACATGCAGTTCATTCATCGCACCCTGAATCAGGTTGATCATACGGTCTGCTACATCTTCTTGTACAAATAGAACACGAAGGGCAGAACAACGCTGACCAGCAGATGCAAACGCCGAACGAATCACATCACGCACCACCTGCTCTGGCAATGCAGTACTGTCCACAATCATTGCGTTTTGGCCACCTGTTTCCGCAATAAACGGAACTGGTTTCGCGCTGCGCTCCGCGAGCGTGACGTTAATGCGTTGCGCCGTTGCCGTTGAGCCAGTGAATGCCACACCAGCAATAGCATCATGAGAAGTCAGTGCATGACCGATCTCAGCGCCGCGACCAGTAAGTAACTGAATCACACCAGCAGGGAAACCCGCATCAAGCATTAATTCAATAGCACGAGCGGCAATTAAGCTTGTTTGCTCAGCAGGTTTTGCAACCACAGTGTTACCTGCAATCAGTGCTGCCGTTACCTGACCAAGGAAGATAGCCAACGGGAAGTTCCAAGGGCTGATACACACAAACACACCAAGACCTTCACGGCTAGAAATGCGTTTCACACCGTCAAAGCCTTCTAGCTCAAATGGCTGTAGGTTTTGCGCTTGTTTCGCGTAATAACGACAGAAATCCACTGCTTCACGAACTTCATCAATGCTATCGTGAATCGTCTTGCCCGCTTCTTTGTGACAAATCGCCACCAGCTCAGCCAGATTTTCTTCCATTAAGTCAGCAAGCTTTTCTAAACAAGCCGCTTTTTGCTCAACAGGAACGGTTTTCCAATCAGAGAAAGCAGTTTGCGCCGCATCAATTGCAGCGGAAACATGATCAAGTGTTGCAAATGCCACTTTGCCGACTTCAATTCGGCGATCGTACGGTGCGGTGATGATCTCAGCCGCATTTTCCTTGATCATGCTTTCGGCAAAACGCTCACCATTGATCATCGGGCCTGCAACCCACTGATTGTCCATGAAGCTTTCTACCTGCGCTTCAAATGGCTTCGCCTCACTGTCGATATCAATGTTGACGCCATATGAGTTCTTACGCTCAGGGAAAATATCGGCAGGCAATGGAATTTTGTCGTTGTGTAGCGTGTCAAAACCCGTCAACACATCCACAGGGTGATGGGTCAACTCATAAATCGGACAACGCGCATCAACTAGACGGTGTACAAACGAGCTGTTCGCACCATTTTCAAGCAAACGACGAACCAAGTACGGAAGAAGATCAGCATGGCTACCGACAGGAGCATAAATACGTACTGGCTGACCGTACATTTTCATAACATGGTTATACAGTGAATCACCCATACCATGCAGGCGCTGGAACTCGTATTCTTTGTGCTCCGCCATGACAGCAATTGCCGTCACCGTGTGAGCATTGTGGCTTGCAAATTGTGGGTAGATATTACCGCGAACACCTTCGCTAAGTAGGAAACGAGCACAAGCTAGGTATGCAACGTCCGTCGCTTCTTTGCGAGTGTATACTGGGTAATTTGCATAACCCGCTTGTTGAGACCACTTGATTTCGCTGTCCCAGTACGCGCCTTTAACCAAACGCAGAGGAATAACGTCACCTTGTTCTTTTGCGAGTGCATTTAGCCACACCAAGACTGGTAGCGCACGTTTTGAGTAGGCTTGAATAACCAAACCAAACTTGCCCCAACCCTTCACAAGATCGCTACGGTATACTTTCTCAAATAGCTTCAGGGAAAGCTCAAGGCGATCCGCTTCTTCTGCATCGATTGTGATTGCAACGTCGACTTCAATTGCACGTTTCAATAGCTGCATTAGTGAGTCATACAACTCTGTCATTACACGTTCTTCATTTGCGACTTCGTAGCGCGGGTGTAATGCAGAAAGCTTGATGGAAATCGAAGGCGCAGGGCTGGTGTCGTTACCGTAAGTCTCGCGACCCACCGCTTCGATCGCCATTAGGTAATCTTTGAAGTACTTGTTCGCGTCCGCTGTAGTTAACGCCGCCTCACCCAACATATCAAACGAGTAGGTGAAACCTTTGTCGCGCATTGGACGACCGTTCTTCTGCGCTTCTTCGATCGTACGACCACGAACAAACTGGTGACCCATGATCTTCATTGCCTGATACATGGCTTTACGAATCACAGGCTCAGAGAATTTATTTACCAGACGGTTTACAGCCTGACCTGGGCTCTGGGTGCCTTGCTCACCAAGACCAACCACTTTACCTGTTAGCATGAGGCCCCATGTTGATGCGTTAACAAACACAGAGTCAGAGTTCTTCAGGTGAGATTTCCAGTCTGCGACACTCAACTTATCTTTAATCAAAGAATCTGCTGTCGCGGCATCTGGGATGCGCATTAATGCTTCTGCAAGACACATCAGCAAGATACCTTCTTGAGTATCTAAGCTGTATTCCAGCAATAAAGCATCAATCATCTGGATTGACTTCTTATCGGCACGAATGGCTTCGATAAGGTGGGTCGTTTGGGTAGTGATCGCCGATTTTTCATCCTCTGTCGGCGTCGCTAGTGGCAATAGTTGCTCTAGCCATTGAGACTCGTCCACCATATATAATGGCGAGATCAGTGACCACAACTTATCAAGCGGCTGCCCGATAAATTCCGGTGTCAACACGTTCGTAGCTGTAAACATGTGTGTTCCTCAATCTCACTCCTCGAAAACCGCTTCGAGGATTATCAATGGCTGGCAGTGTATTTTGAGGCCGATAAGAATACTTGTCAAAAACTACGACATTTTTGCCAAAAACTCGCTTTTATAACAAAACATCCACATAGTCACATTCAAATAGGTAATATTTTGTGTTGTAAATTTTAATTTTTTCATTGCATTCACAACAAAATATCAAGAATATCAATAAGATTTTTGTGAAGAGCTCGTTCTAAGAGAAAATGTAGGATCAAGTGGCATATCAACCACTGCAAAGAACAGAGAATTTAAAAAAACGAGAGATAGGTCACGTGAATAAAACATAAAAAAACCATGCATAGTGCATGGCTTTATTCTGATTGATGATTATTTGACCTAAAAAAACGCGTTGTTATCCAACTTGTTTTTTATAACGGGAAGGTGATATTCCCTGTAAGCGAGTAAAAGTATGAGTAAAAGTACTCTGGCTTGAGAAGCCAGTAAACTCGGCAATTTGCCCTAAAGAAAGGTGCCCTTGCTCGATTAATTCACGAGCCATGTCGATTCGCTTTCCAAGAACATATTGATGAGGTGTAATCCCCATCTGCTCTTTAAACAAGCAATGGAACTGACTTTCCCCAAGAAACACTCGCCCGGCCAATTGAGCCACACTAATCTTATGACTCAGGTGCTGCTCAATGTAACGATCAATCGCCTCCAAATCAAAGCGCGACTCTTTTCGACTGGTCTCAAATGCCGAGATATGGCGCTGCATTAATGCAATCACAGTGTCGTTACACGCACGACTTAACAGCAGGTCATCCGGATGGTTTCGCATTTCCTGAACCAACATCTGTATCAGCTTCTGAATTTGACTATCTAACTGGAAGTAGACATGGTCTCTCTCCAGGTTATTGATTTTTTGAAGCATTTCAGGATCATCATTTGTCGGTTTGGGCATATTCAGCACCAAAATATCCGATTGATTGATGACGCCACCGAAAGCATGATCAGAGCATGCGGTAACCACACAACCTTGACCAGGGCCGACAAGATTACCTCGCCCGCGCACTTCAAATTCGGCTTGCCCTTTTAAACCAATCACGATCTGCGTATAAGAATGATCGTGGCAATCCATATAAGACGGAAGTGTGATCAGCTCCGCCGGCTTTGGCAGAATAATCTCTTGATATGAAAGGATTTTTTGGTTATCTGAGTCACTCATTTTAAACAGTCGTCTTTACACGGTCAGCTTACGTCTTCGCATCATATACCTTCTTTGTTGGGTTGCAACTTTTACCCAACTCAATCGACAAGATCAAATCAGCATGATCAAGTTCATTTACATGATCATAGTTCCGGAACGATGATCATGCGAGGTTAATTTACGGTCAGTGAGCAACCAATTTTATTAACAAAAACGGATAGATAGGCAACACCTTACGTATACATAATCAATCAATGTAAAGATCCTTATTACCGAACAATCTGTTATTTTGTAAAACACCGTGCTCCATATTAGATAAGTCGCCCCTGAAACGGATCGAAACCCACTCTTAAGCTCAACATAGAGGGATTTCCCCCCTTACTAATATGCCTCTGATTCAATACATTAGTTATCGAGCTTTAAGATGCATACGATCTAAAGCTCTCGGTATCTCATTGATACCTCTAACTTACTTAGCAGACCCTCGCTAGGTAATTTAGAACCTCTTCTACACGTCGACAAGATTATATCTTGTGTTGCCAGCCCGTCTTCAGGCTGGCTTTTTTTTCGCTTCTCAACAATGAAAACAATGGCATAAGCTGATATCATAGCTTTTGTCTCACTGTCCCTCTCATATGCTTAGGTGCAGCTCTTTCGCTCACAAGTGATATAAACGTCAACCACATTACAACTGAGTTGTAGGAAGCATGATCAAGGACGATACGAGTTGTAAGCCGAACATTAGGCGGACATCCGTGAGCGCACATATCTGTAATGAAACAGACCATTTTCCCAATTAAACTCTTCGTTCCATTTCGTCGACTACCTGACGAAAACATCGAACACCTTGAATTTAATTGGATTGAGCGCCAATCAACGAACGTGTTCTAGCAACGTAACTGCCTACTTGGCAACATCAATACGAGCCATGTAACACGGACGTCTCTGTATTGGTAAAAGCAGTATGTAGTGAGTCCTTTTGTGAATATTTCAGTCGATACCATAGAACAATCCCTCCTTAAACAGCTACCAGGTTGTTGGGGATGCAAAGATAAAGATTCGGTATTCCTATACGTAAACCAGGAATACGCAGAACTGTTAGGGCACACGTCGCCCGAGGAATGCTTGGGTAAAACTGATTTTGATATGGCCAGCCCAACCACTGAATGCGCGCAAGAATTTCAACGCCAAGATAAACACGTTCTCGAAACTGGCGAGTCACTAAAAATTCTGGATATCCACCCTTATCCAGATGGCCGCTGGCGAGCACATATATTTACTAAAACACCGTGGCGAGATGACAAAGGCGACATCGTAGGCACCATTTTCTACGGAAGGGAACTCACCGACACCGCCGTGATTGAAGTCGGGTATTGGGTTTGTCGTGCAATCAGTACCAACCCAAATCAACAATCCATCTTTCGTTTTTCTGACTTACAACCAAAACCAGAGAAGCTCACATGCCGCGAGCAAGAAACGCTTTTCCTCTTGCTCTATGGCAAAAAGCCTCAATTTATCTCTCAGGTCATGGGCATATCAACAAAAACCGTTGAAGGTCACGTCGCACGCTTACGTAATAAGTTTGCAGCGAACAGCAAGAACGAGCTAATAGATAAAGCAATGGAAGCAGGCTACGGCTCTGTTGTACCCAAAACGCTGCTTAAGCATCAATTATCGGTTGTGTTGAATGGAGAGCGATAATTCGCATCGCTTCTACCTACAAAAACACCGCCCCAATTCGGCGGTGTTTGTTTATTCATGAGGGACCATAAGCCTATGGCGCTAAACGATCAATGTCCCAACTTCCATCATGCTGGGAGAAAAGAAAACGATCGTGAAGGCGATGTTCGCCACCTTGCCAAAATTCGATGCTCTTTGGTTTTACGCGAAAGCCACCCCAAAAGGTTGGTACTGGTATTTCACCCTTAGCAAACTTCTGTTTTAGCTCTAAAAACTTACCTTCCAACACACCTCTGGCAGAAATACGGCTACTTTGTTTGCTCGCGATTGCGGCCAACTGGCTCTCTTTAGGACGAGAAGTAAAGTATTTCATATTCTCTACGGCGGTAAGCTTTTCAGCCACACCAGTAATATGAACTTGGCGCTCTAACGGGTGCCAAGGGAAGTGCAAACTAATATTGCTGTTATGCTCTAGCTGCTGGGCCTTGCGACTGCCTAGGTTGGTGTAAAACACAAAACCATCTTTGTCGACGTTTTTCAATAGAACAATGCGTTGAAACGGCATGCCATTTTCATCAACCGTTGCAACTGTCATCGCAGTCGGGTCCGTTAAACCCGCTTCAACTGCTTGCTCTAGCCACAGATTAAATTGATCAATAGGATCAGCTTTCAAATCTTTACGACGCAGCCCACCTTTGGTGTACTCACGACGAATATCAGCAAGTTCCATCTTTACTCCTTCACTCGTTTTTGTCGATTGTGCTCCCGATACTGAGGAAATACAAGGACATCATTGTGCTTGTTATCGTTGCCGCTCACAGCATCACAGTGCGTCATTTGATACCATGACACAAAAAACCAGTGAGCCGATCGTGAACTTACTCAACCCCAAAGCCCTACGTCATTTTTTACTGCTACTGTGTGCCGTCGGCATTTCAGGGCTTGCGCTTACTCATCATTACGCAACTCAATACCAACATGATCAATGGCAACAAAAGCTAGAGAGACAAGCCGCGCAAGTGTCACAAGAAGTGGACTACGAACTGGCAAAGTTTGAACAGATACCAAACCTATTAAGTCACGACCCAAGACTACTCAAAGCAGTAGAGCGCGGAACGCCCTCTCAAGAGCTCAACCTACTGTTATCAGATTGGTTGAAGCAAAGTTTGGCCGATACGATTTACGTTCATGACCGCACCGGGTTAGTCATAGCCTCAAGTAACTTTCAGCAAGAAGATACGTTTGTTGGCTCTAGCTTTAGCTATCGCCCCTATTTTAAAAATGCGCGACGCGGTGAGCCCGCTCAATATGTTGGATTAGGCGTGCGCTCGAATAAACGTGGGTACTTCTTCTCATCTCCGCTGTGGGTAAATGAGGAAGTCGTTGGCGTGATCACAGTAAAAGTGAACTTGGAGCAATTAGAACAGCGCCTTTCGCAAACCACGACTGACGTACTCATTACAGATAAACACAATGTCGTGTTTATGAGCAATTTACCAGACTGGCGCTATCGTGCACTTTTCCCACTGTCATCGAGTGCAATAATTGAACTTACCGAAACGCGTCAATATGGCGATACCTTGCCCGAATATTTTGGTGAGTTGACGGCGCACAGTGGTGTCACGGAGTTTGATGACAATCAATTGCTTCTATCACCGAATTACCTCGCATACGCAACACACTTATTGGATAAAGGGTTTCGCGTCGTTGCCTTAATTAACCACAACAGCGTTCTTGCCGCCGTTTTACAGGCCGATATCGTCTTCCTGATCTTATATGCGCTCATTGCTCTAATTGCATTAGCGTGGTTCCAAACCCTAGTTAACAAAGCACGCCTTGCCCATCTCAATGTGAGCCTAGAAGAAAAAGTAGTGCAACGGACACTAGTTCTGAGTGAAGCCAACCAAAAACTACAACAGACCATCCGTCAATATGAGCAAAGCCAACAAGAGCTTAAACAAACACAACAAGAACTGACGCAAGCCGCGAAATTGGCACTGTTGGGCGAGCTATCAGCCAGTATTAATCATGAGATAAATCAGCCACTTTCCGCACTAAGAACCTATACCGAAAACTCGCAGCGTTTGTTGGCAATGGAAAAATACCCAATGGTCGCCGACAATTTGGGCAAAATGCTGACACTTAATGACACCATTTCGGAAGTCATTGCCCGCTTAAAAGTCTTTACTCGGAAAGCCACGCACGATTCACACAATGAAATCTCAGTACTGCACGACGCGGTACATACTGCCACCAGCATTTTGAGCAACAAGCTTATTAAGCAAGGAGTAACACTAAAAGTTCCGGCCATCGACTATGATGTGAAGCTGGCCATTCACAGCGTTGAATTAGAACAAGTGCTGATCAATCTCTTCCACAACGCGGCACAAGCGATGGAAAACCACTGTATCGATCCGCAAATATCCATTGCTGTTCAGTGTCATGATGACAGTTGCGACATTCTTGTTTCCGATAACGGACCAGGGATGTCAGACGAAGCCCTAGCAAAAGTGTTCGACCCATTTTTTACGACTAAGCCGGAGGGTCTTGGATTAGGTTTAACAATCTCCAAGCGGATTATAGAGAGCTATCACGGCTCCCTCTGTGCCTATAAACATCAGAACACAGAACAACAAGCAGGAGGGATGACCTTTATCGTGACGCTACCAATAGTCAATCAGAATAAACGTACCCCAGAAGTGGAAAACGACCATGAATAACCCAGTTTTCTTTGTTGATGACGAACCACACATTCGTGATGCCGTGTCTCAAGCCCTGCTGATTGAAGGGATAGACGTCACCTGCTTACCAAACGCAGTAGAAGCCTTACGCGTAATCGACTCAAATACACCTGCGATTATCATTACCGATATCCATATGCCCGTGATGGATGGCTTGGAGTTTATGCGAACTTTGCGAAGCAAAAACGATCACTTTCAATTCATCGTACTTACTGGACATGGAGATGTGAAAACCGCGGTAGATGCGATGAAAAGCGGCGCGTACGACTTTCTAGAAAAACCGTTTTCAACGGAACAGCTCATGAAATCGCTCAACAATGCCAGCGATAAACTGAACTTGTTGCAAGAAAACATCTGGCTTAAGAAAGAGCTCGACATGCAAACTCATGTTGGTCCGAAAATGATTGGTCACAGTAAGGCCATGGTTAGTATTCGTCGCGCCTTGATCAGTGCGCCTACAAGCCAGCCGCTCATTTTTGTAGGTCAAGATGGTACGGGTCGGCGACTAGCTGCACAATTTGCCCACGACATACATGCAACACCAGATAGTGAGCTAATCGCCGCTTCTGGTGAAGACCTCTATGAGCTTTCATTAGAAGCGCTCGACAAAGCCATACACCGCTTAAGTGAAGGAAAACGCCACTGCAGTTTGTACTTACATAGCGCAGAGCATGTATCATTTGAGCAATGGGAATACTTGTTCAAGCACCCAAAACTTGAACGTGTTTTTGGCGCGACCACCCAAGCCGAGCCGCCTCTAAAATCCCTGGCGACTCTAATTCACTTACCAACGCTCGATGAAAGAAAGGAAGATATAGGGCCTTTATACAAGCACTTTGTGCGCCACACCGCGAGCCGATATCAGTTACAGCCACCACATATCAGCCTAGAAGAAGTCAAACACCTCACCAATCTCGAATGGCCAGAAAACGTTAAGCAGCTACGCCAATTTGCTGAACTTCGTGCCCTCAAGCCAGATACTTTTAGAATGGAAGATTGGAATAGTGAGAAAAGTCTTGAAATTCAGAGTATGACTCAGCGCACAGAATACTTTGAATATTGCTTGTTATTCGATGCATTGCAAAGACATCGCGGCAGACTCAAAGAGGTTCAACTAGAATTACAGGTATCACGCAAAACCTTGTACGACAAACTAAAAAAACATCAGTTGGATAAAGCCAAGTTCAAGGCGTAATAGCTATACTCCGGCGCTAATTATGCTTTTGTTTGATTTAGAAAGTGTAAGAAAGCTCATTTGAAGAGAGAATAACCCTCTTCTCATATTTTATTAGCCGAGCATGCTGACATGATCGGTTAATAATAATAAGATCAAAAAGATAATCCGTAATTATATAAGCAGGGACTGTGATGAGCCAAGATAACTACAACAAACTCAACGATGAAGAGTTGGATTTTGTTGATGACAAAACTGCAGCATTGCTCCTCAATACCCCCAACAGCGCGCGTTTTATGCTCTGGGTTATGGTGCTATTTTTCATTGCAGCAATAGGTTGGGCATCTTGGGCTGAAATCGACAAAGTCACGGTTGGTCAAGGCAAAGTGATTCCCTCCTCACAGATACAAGTAGTCCAAAACTTAGAAGGTGGCTTAGTCAAAGAAATCTTGGTCAAAGAAGGTCAGTTGGTTGAAAAAGGCCAACAGTTACTGCTTATTGATGACACCCGCTTTCGCTCAGATTTTCGTGAACGTGAGCAACAAGTTGCCAACCTTACCGCATCTGTGCTGCAACTATCCGCTTCTATTAACAGTGTTGCCGTTAATCGTGATTTTGAAACGGAAAACTGGCGTCAAAGTGTACTACTTGATTACGGTAAACTGACCTTCCCACCAACCTTGGAAGAGACTCGACCTCAACTCACACAGCGTCAAAAAGCAGAATATCGCGAAGATCTAGATAATTTGCGCAACCAACTTTCTGTTATTGACCAACAAGTGCAGCAAAAGCAGCAGGACTTGGTAGAGATCCAAGCACGAGTAAGGAACTTGCGTCAAAGCTACCAATACGCGAAAAAAGAACTCGATATCACCAAACCTTTGGCAGACGAGGGCGTTGTTCCTCGTATTGAACTGCTCAAATTACAGCGCCAAGTCAACGATACCCGTCGTGAAATGACGTCCAGTGAGCTCAAGATTCCCGTATTGCAATCAGCGATTCGAGAATCCATGCTCAACCGTATTGATGTTGCACTCAAATTCCGCTCTGAACAGCAAGAGAAACTCAACAGCGCCCAAGACCAATTATCTGCTTTGGTTGAATCAGCGGTGGGCTTGGAAGATAGAGTAAACCGAACGGTTGTGAATTCGCCAGTAACAGGCAAAATCAAAACACTGAACATCAATACTGTCGGTGGTGTTATCCAACCTGGTATGGATATCGTCGAGATCGTACCAACAGAAGACACACTATTGGTAGAGGCGAAAATTGCGCCAAAAGACATCGCATTTTTACGCCCAGATCTTCATGCTATCGTGAAGTTTACAGCTTACGACTTCACAAAGTACGGCGGTTTAGAGGGTGAGTTGGAACATATCAGCGCGGATACCACTCAAGATGAAGAAGGCAACAGCTTCTACATTGTTCGTGTACGCACCGAAAAAACAAACTTTGGTCAAGATGCAGATTTACCAATCATTCCAGGAATGACAGCATCGGTCGATATCATCACAGGGAAGCGAACCGTTTTGGAGTATCTACTTAAGCCTATCTTAAGTGCCAAAACTAACGCCTTGAAGGAGTAAACCACATTAAGATACTCGCGATAGAGAGTATTGAGCGATAAGTGATTAAATAAAAAGCACTTATTTCTCACTGACGAACTCTCTAGAAGAGTATACTTGTGATACGAGTCGAATATGC
The DNA here is from genome assembly GCF_033339735.1 of Vibrio sp. 2033. Classification (NCBI taxonomy): domain Bacteria; kingdom Pseudomonadati; phylum Pseudomonadota; class Gammaproteobacteria; order Vibrionales; family Vibrionaceae; genus Vibrio; species Vibrio sp. 2033. Next base: position 81,376 of record NZ_JAWOVC010000011.1, on the reverse strand, counting down.
GATCCAATTTGCAGCGTAAAGTTACATTATTAATCAGCTTAAGTTGTTTGTCGTTCCAACTTGGTGCGCTGAACAGTAAAGAACAACGATGGGTCAATACGGTCACAGCGGTGTACGGCGAACGTGCGGGATTGCGCGTAAATACATGGCGAAAGAACCTCGACTTATTTAAACAATTAGAGACTCATGAACAGCTCGCTGGCGTTAACGACTTTTTTAATCAGCTGTATTTCGTTGACGACATAAAACTGTGGGGAAAGACAGATTATTGGGCTACGCCACTCGAATTTTTAGGGAGTAACGCAGGAGACTGTGAAGATTTCACTATTGCTAAGTACTTCTCTTTACTCGAGCTAGGAATACCAGATTCAAAGATGCGCTTAATATACGTAAAAGCCATCGAACTGAATCAGTTTCACATGGTATTAGCTTACTACCCTACCCCAAGTTCTGAGCCGCTCATTCTCGATAATATCAATCCTGACATTGTCCGAGCCTCTAAGCGTAGCGACTTGCTACCGATATACAGTTTTAATGGTACAAACCTGTGGTTGATGAAGTCATCTGCTAGCACTGGAGAGCTGGCAGGGAAAGCATCACGGTTGAGCCTTTGGAATGACTTACGCTCGCGCGAACGTAAGTTGCAGTTAAATAAACCTAAAATTAACTATGACGAGTGAGAAACATGACCCTATATAAGAAGCTTGTGGTGGGGATGGTTACGGTCTTTATACTCTTGTTGGCATCAGTATTCGTAATCCAATTCAACACGACTCGAGACAGCTTGGAGCAACAGCAACGTTCAGAGGTCAACAACACTATTAACACCGTAGGTTTGGCACTGGCTCCTTACCTAAAGGACAAAGATAAAGTCGCGGTTGAGTCCGTGATTAATGCTCTGTTTGACGGCAGCACCTACTCCGTTGTTCGTCTTACAGCATTAGATTCTGACTACCAGATCGTGCGTACCTACCCAGTTAAACCAAGTACGGTGCCACAATGGTTTATCGACATGAATCTATTTAAAGCGATTCACGATAAGCGTGTTGTGACCAGTGGTTGGATGCAGCTCGCCGAAGTAGAAATCATTAGCCACCCAGGCGCAGCTTACGAGCAGCTCTGGCAAGGTTTTATTGGCTTGCTGTCTGTATTCAGTGTCATTTTTCTGGCTGGTTTAGTGGCAATTTCATATATCCTACGTCGCTCGCTAAAGCCGTTAACGGCCATCGTGAATAAAATGCATGAAATCGCGAATAACCAATTTGGTGAACCGCTTGCTCGTCCAAGAACCAAAGATCTTATCGCGGTGGTAGATGGCATTAACATGATGTCTGCTCAAATCGAGCTATCATTCAAAGAGCAAGCCAAAGAGGCGCAACGTCTGCGTGCTCAGGCTTACCTCGATCCTATATCTAAATTGGGTAACCGCTCATTCTACATCAACCAAATCGACCAATGGCTTGCAGAGCAAACGCAAGGGGGTATCGCGCTACTCCATGCTGAATACATTGGGGACATTTACGAGACCAAAGATTACCAACGCGCAGATGCCCACGTTAAAGAACTGTCTCAACGTTTGAAAAACACCATTGATGTACCGGGTGCCACTATTGCTCGCTTATCTAGTGATGAGTTCGGTTTGCTTTTCCCTCATATGGATGAGAGCGAGTTACGCATTTTATCGGACAGCATCGTCAATTGTGTGAACGGCCTAAATACTGACCCAACAGGCTTAGCAAAACCTAAAGCGTCACTAGGGGTTGCACACAGCAAAGATCAGAAAACGCGCTCTGAAATCCTCTCGATGGTGGACAACGCACTATCGAAAGCCAAAGCGCAACCAGACAAGCCATACGGCTTCATTGGCAGTGATACACCTTCTAGTTTGATGGGTAAACAGCAATGGAAAGCGTTGGTTGAAGAAGCCATTCATAGTGATTGGGTTAAATTCCGTTTCCAAGCTGCGAAAAACACATGGGGTAAAGTATTCCACAACGAAGTATTTTCAAGCATCGAAAAAGATGGTGAAACGTATCGTGCGAATCAATACCTATTCGCACTAGAACAGTTAGACGCCACCAACATCTTTGACCAGTATGTCATTGAATCAATGATTAAGATGCTAGAAAGTGGTGAACTTAATGACCCAGTCGCGATTAACATCGCGCAAAGCAGCTTGTCTCAACCATCGTTTATTCGCTGGACAACTAGCATGCTGGAAAAACACGCCAAAGTCGCCTCTAAGCTACACTTTGAAATTCCAGAGGAATGCTTTATCGATCAGCCTCACCACGCAGCACTGTTATGTAATGCCATTCGCCAATCAGGTGCTGAGTTCGGCGTAGATAACTACGGACGTAACTTCCAATCTTTGGAATACATCCAAGAGTTCCGCCCGAACTATGTGAAGCTCGATTACCTATTCACACACAACTTGCACGACGAAAAACAGAAATTCACGCTAACGTCGATCTCTCGTACTGCCCACAACCTTGGTATTACGACTATCGCATCGCGTATCGAAACTCAAATCCAGTTGGATTTCCTCACTGAACACTTTGTTGAGGTATTCCAAGGATTCATCGTCGACAAGGAATAAAAAGGTTTATCAACGATGAAAGACCCTTTACTGAATTCGCTCATCTACGTTAGCCGTTACTATGGGTTAGCTAACTCGCCAGAAGCGCTAGTCAACGGACTACCGCTATCTGACGGTAAACTGACCCCATTTTTGCTACCAAGAGCAGCGGAAAGGGCCGGATTGGTTGCCAAGGAAAACCGCGCAGAGCTGGAGAGCATCTCCAGCCTAATTCTGCCGGCAATCTTAGTTCTTAAAGGCGGTGACTCTTGCGTTCTCAACAGCATCAATATGGAGAAACGCGAGGCCGAAGTCACCACCCTAGAAAGTGGAATGGTGCCGATCTCTATTCCATTAGAAGACCTACTTGAGCAATACACTGGTCGGTACTTTTTAGTTAAAAAGCAATTCCGTTTCGATGAGCGCTCTCCCGAAGTGCTCAAAACCAACGAAGGCCACTGGTTCTGGTCCACCTTGTGGCAGTCAAAACGCATCTACCGTGATGTTTTAATCGCATCACTTCTCATCAACCTCTTTGCGGTTGCCGCTCCGCTATTCACTCGCTTGGTGTACGACAAAGTGGTTCCGAATCTTGCGTTTGAAACCCTATGGGTACTAGCAAGTGGCATCTTTGTCGTGTTCCTGTTCGACTTCATTCTCAAGTCGCTGAGAAATTACTTCATTGATGTGGCGGGCAAGAAGTCTGACATTCTGATTTCATCCAAACTGTTCAGCAAAGTGATGGGGATTAGAATGGAATCGAAACCGCCTTCGGTCGGTGCCTTCGCTCGCCATTTACAAGAATTCGAATCTATTCGAGAGTTTTTTACTTCAGCGACCGTCAGTGCTCTCATTGATTTGCCTTTTGCCATTTTGTTCTTAGTGATTATATGGCTAATGGCTGGCGATCTTGTGTATGTACCGATGGTGGGCGTGGTCATTTTGATTATTCACTCGCTACTGATACAAGGGCCGCTGCGCCGCTCCATTGAGGAGGGTTCACGCCTAGCATCGCAAAAATATGCCAATTTGATAGAGAGCTTGGCTGGGTTAGAAACCGTAAAAATGCTCAGTGCGCAAAGCCAATTCCAATACCGCTGGGAAGAGGCAGTTGCGCACATGGCGAACTGGAATATAAAAAGCCGCCGAATTACGGATAGCATTCAAAACGCAGCAGGTTTTGTGCAGCAAAGTAGTAACGTAGGGATGATCATCCTAGGCGTTTACTTGATTGCAGAGGGCGACTTAACCATGGGTGGTTTGATTGCCGCAACCATGCTTAGCGGCCGCGCGATAGGTCCTTTGGTTCAGTTATCCTTACTCTCTACGCGCTACAACCAAGCGAAGTCTTCTATGACAATTATCAATCAAGTCATGGAAATGCCGGATGAACAAGAAGAAGGTAAACGTTACATTCACCGTCCAATAGTACAAGGCAAAATTGAACTTGAACGCGTGACCTTCCACTACCCAGATTCACCGGTGGCGTCGATTCGAGATTTGAGCTTGACCATTAACCCAGGCGAAAAAGTAGCGATCATAGGCCGTATCGGTTCGGGTAAAACCACGTTAGAGCGTCTCATCATGGGCTTGTATCAGCCGACGGAAGGTCATGTTCGCATTGATGATACCGACATCGCACAACTGCATCATGTCGACATTCGCCGTAATATTGGTTGTGTGCCGCAAGATTCGAATCTGTTCTTTGGTTCTATCCGCGACAACATTACGCTAGGTCGCCCATTAACCGATGACCGTGACGTACTAGACGCAGCGAATCGTGCCGGTGTTACTGCGTTTACGCAATCTGACCCAGCGGGCTTAGAACGCCAAGTTGGTGAAGGTGGTGCAATGCTTTCGGGTGGTCAACGTCAAGCAGTCACGATCGCTCGTGCATTTTTGGGTCGTCCTCCTGTTCTACTCATGGATGAACCAACCAGTGCGATGGATAACCGCTCAGAGATGCACATTAAGCATCAATTAGCACAGTTGAAACCTAGTGAAACGCTGATTCTGATTACGCATAAAACGTCTATGCTCGACATCGTTGATCGCGTAATTGTGATGGAAAAAGGCAGCATCATTGCAGATGGTCCTAAAGCGCAAGTGCTGAACGATTTGAAACAAGGCAAAGTGCGTGCGGTTAGCTAGCCTGAATTCACATTGATAAAAGACAAGGGCCCCGTTTAACTTGTGTTTAACGGGGCTTATTTTATTGTGAGCCCGAGATAATTAAGTTCTTCAAGCGCGACCCAAACGAGTACAAGGCCAACAATCACGAATAAAATCATAATCGCCTTTTCATCTTCTTCCATTTTTCAACGCCCTAAAAGCTATTTCAATTAATACACCTTAGGTTATCAGGACAAAAGTCATATTCAGCTCGTTTATAAGGAACTAGCGTCATAGAATGTCGGATATGGGATACAGCTCAAAGATTGCTCTTTTCAAAATCACGTCAGCTTTGGTTGAATATAAGTAATGAAGCCAAAGAGTTCGCAATGCTCACTAAGTCTTTGATTAACCAATATAGTACTCTGTGGTACCTCAACACAGAGACAAATGGTGTAAAGAAAAATTGTGATTACTTACAGCAAAAAATCAGCTATAAAAGCCGCTTTCTAGATATCGTCGAGATGAAGAAATGAATGATTGGATCCAATTAGAGCAAGTGAGCCAGTATTTCACTACGGGCTCCCTCGGTTACAAACTATTGATGGGCATTTTTGTCCTGATCGCGTATCGCATCCTGAAGAGGATTGTAAATAGAGCCATCCTAAATTTGGCAACAACGAAAGGTGTAAAAAAGGCTCGTTTGAGTTTTATTCAGCGCTGTTTCAATGTCGCGCTGCTATTTTTGACCGCCTCTATTTTTGCCATTATCACAGGTATTGGCTATGGCGATGTGTCTTTGTTCCTATCGTCCATTTTTGCCGTATTAGGTGTGGCGTTTATTGCGCAGTGGTCAATTCTGAGCAACATCACTGCCAGCTTTTTGATCTTTTTTGTCTTCCCATACCGAGTGGGTGACCGAATTAAAGTCGTAGACAAAGATGAAGACATCTGCGGTGAGATTCAAGAAATCAGCATGTTTCACGTGTTAATTAAGCACGACAACGGTAACTTGATCACTTACCCAAACAACCAGATTTTGCAAAAAGCAGTGCTAAAACTGGCGAAAAACAAGCTAGAGCCAAGTAAAGTAAAATCTCGGATTTATACTCGCAGAAAGAAATAACCCACTAAAAAGCCGATGTATCTACATCGGCTTTTTAGTATCACTTGGTGGTCACAAATAACCCAAAGTTAATGGCGAAAAACAGTGAAGAGACAAAACGTATAAGCTGAAGGTCACCACTGTATTCTTTCATGATAAAAACATGACACATCGCCGAAACCAAAAGCGCCACTTTAACCAAAGGAAGCTTCTTATTTACGAACCTTAAATAAATACAAAAAATAGAGATGGTGCAAGCAAAGAAAAAATCGCCACTAGTTCCATCTTCCTTAAAATACAAGGACATGGTTTTAGTTAAGCTTATATTTTTAGCTTCATTATGAGCCACCCACTAATATTTAGCGAGATAAGGGCATAAAAGAGGTAAAAAACAAGACTGACCGAAACAAAAAGTAGTGCATGCACTTTTTCTTCTAAGCTCTCTGGATGAACATTCATATCCACATCAAACACACCCGCTATAAAGTGTGCAAATACCGTGGAAGAGGCTGTAGAAAGGCCTCCTACCATAATGATAATAATCCCTCGCCTTAAGAAACGATGAAATGTACTTTTCCCGCCTTGGATCAGGTCTGAGTTTACATATTTTAATCTATTTTTCCGCCTATTAATCATCACTAGCATCGGTACCTTTATCATTGTTTCCAAGAGAGTTTTCTACATCTTTAAGATCTTCCTTTAACGCTTTTATACACGACATTCATCGTCGTTGCATTCACTGTAGTTATGCCGTCGACTTACCCTATAAGAAAGCTTTTTAGATACCAATTCGTACTTTATCTATCTCAAATCTCTTCTTGACCTCAACTTAGCTTGAGGTTTTAGCCTTAGTCGCACGATTAAAAATCAACAATGAAAAAAGGAACCATTGTGTCCAAAATTGCGATTATTTATTTCTCTAAAACCGACGTTACTGGTCAGCTTGCTCGCGCGATTGCCGCAGGCGTTGAACAACAAGGCATTAAGCAGCAAGATGACTGTGAAATCCTCTCTCACCGAATTGAAGGCAATGAGATTATTGAGGGACGTTTTGTGAACCCTAAACTAATGGATGAACTTGCTGAGTGTGATGCGATTATCTTTGGCTCACCGACCTATATGGGCGGTGTAGCAGCGCAGTTTAAAGCATTTGCAGATGCAAGCAGTGAATCTTGGTATTACCAAAAATGGGCGAGCAAAATCGCGGCTGGCTTTACCAGTGGTGGGGCAATGAATGGCGACCAATCTTGCACATTACAATATCTACAAACGCTCGCTAACCAACACGGCATGATGTGGGTCGGGTTGGATAAGATCAGCAATTCTGGGGAGCAAAACCTGAATCGTTATGGTGTACAAGGTGGTATTGTTGCACAAGGTGGTGAAGATGGTCAGTTGCATGCTTCTGATGTTGCAACAGCAGAGTATCTTGGCAAACGAGTCGCTATGCTCGTGAACAAGCTCTCCACTCGCTAACAATAAAAAGAAGCCCCGTAAGATACATCTTCGGGGCTTCATATTTATCGCTTGTTTTGAGCGCTACTTCTTGATGTAGAGGTCTTTCGAGTAGATACGACCTTCTACGTTGCTCTTGGCAAAACCGCCAACCGTAGGACGAACCAAACGCGCTTGCATGTAGTAGTAAATCGGTGCGATTGGCATATCCGCCGCCAACAATTGCTCGGCTTGATCATAGAAACCTTGGCGCGCTTTCTCATCGGTTGCGGCCAATGCACTGTTCATCGCGTTGTCGTACGCTTCATTGCTGTAACGTGCAAAGTTACCCGAAGAACCTGAGCGAAGTAAGCTCAGGAAAGTAGACGCTTCATTGTAATCACCACACCAGGAAGCGCGCATCACATCGAAATTGCCTTGTTTACGCGCCACTAAGTATGACTTCCACTCTTGGTTTTCTAACTCCACGTGTGCACCGAGATTTTTTTGTAGCATCGACGCTATCGCAACCGCGATCGATTTGTTTGCCTCACTGGTGTTGTACAGCAATTTAAAATCGAGCGGCTTGTCTTGGCTGTAACCCGCTTCTTTTAACAACTGACGCGCTTTCTCGTCACGTTGTTGCTGACTCCATTTACTATACTCAGGGGGCGTCGCATCAAAACCGGCAGTGTACTGATGCGCAAAGGTGTACGCAGGAAGGTTGCCCACTTGCGTGACACCATTCGTAATCACATCACGCATGATGGAGTACGACACCGCTTGACGCACTCGCGCATCATCAAATGGCGGACGAGTGGTATTGAACGAGTAGTAATACGTGCACAGTAATGGCACCACCGTGTAAGCCTGCTTGTAATCTTGTTTAAGCTTCTGCGCCATATGAGTCGGCACATCTGACGTTATATCCAGCTCTCCTGCCGCATAACGATTGATTGACGCGTTTTGGTTTTCAAACGGAATGTAAGTCACTTTGTTTAAATGCGTATCTGCGCTGTCCCAGTAACTTGGACTCTTAACCAGTTCAATGCGCTCATTCACGACCCACTTATCCAATGTGAATGCACCGTTGCTAACAAATTGGTCTTGATCACTCCACGGCTTGTCGCGGTTTTCCACTGTCGCTTGATGCACTGGCATCATGGACGTGTGCCCAGTCATAGCAACAAAGTACGGCACTTGACTGTCCAACTCAAAACGTAGGGTGTATTTATCCACTGCCTTGATACCGAGATCGTCCAAAGGCTTTTTGCCCTCTGCTACATCGGTGATGTTTTTGATCTTGGTGAGTTTGAGATACCAAACATTTGGAGAAGCGGTTTTCGGATCTACCGCTCGGCGCAGTGAATAGACAAAATCATCCGCTGTCACAGGCTCGCCATTCGACCATTTCGCGTCTTTGCGCAAGTGAAAAGTAAAGGTTTGGTTGTCGTTGGTTTCCCATGATTCTGCCACACCGGGAATAATGTTTCCGTCACGATCTTGAATCACAAGCCCTTCAAATAAGTCACGAATCACATGCATTTCTGGCAGACCTTCGGCTTTCGCTGGGTCAAGCGTCGCCGCCTCTGCGTCATTCGCACGTACTACATGCTGTTCTGCGGCAAGTTGAATGCCTTTAGGTAAGGTCTCCGCAGCAACTGATGTAGCAAGAAAAGGGGTGAATAAAGAGGAAATCAGCAACGCCGTTGAATGTTTTTTAAAATCCATATCGTTTTTCGTTCTCCTAACGCGTCTTGTGAAGCAAGTGCCACAATTAACATTTCAACCGTTGACGAGTTTAAACGGTTCAGTTTAGCTAGGTGTAATTAGCTTAGATATTGATACTACTTCATCAATCAGGAGATTACGGTGAGTCTAATTCCAAGAACGGAAAGAGCGGCATTTTTAATTCGGCCAACATCATACGGTCAATCCGTGCTTGGTGCGCCATTACTGTATTTTCCGGCTCAAGTCGAAAGTGCTTTGCGAGGTTTGATTTTGGCAGGCACTCACGGGGACGAGACGGCCTCGATTGCAGGTTTGTCCTGCGCGCTAAGAAGCTTGCCTGCTGAAAACTTACGACATGATGTGATTCTGTCAATGAATCCTGACGGCAACCAACTAGGCACACGCGCAAATGCAAACCAAGTGGATCTCAATCGCGCGTTTCCAACCCAAAATTGGACTGAGCATGGCACAGTGTATCGATGGAGCTCTCACACACCCGTTCGAGACGTACAGGTGAAAACTGGCACTAAAAACCAACTAGAGCCTGAAGTTAGCGCATTAATTAACTTGATTGAACTGCGCAAGCCAAAGTTTGTGGTGTCGCTTCATGAACCGCTTGCTTTTGTGGATGATCCCAAACATTCCGACCTTGCCAAATGGCTCGGCGAGCAGTTCCAACTGCCAATCGTGGACGATATCGACTACGAAACACCCGGCTCATTCGGCACTTGGTGTAGTGAACGTGATTTACCTTGCATCACGTTGGAATTGCCCGCGATTTCTGCCGATCTCACCATTGAAAAACATCTCTCTGCTTTTATTGCTTTGCTGAGGCACGATCCGGATCTTTAGTCCGCTGTTGGTTAAGCGATCATGTGAGGATCTGTTTGATGTCGGTACTGATATCGCTGATCAACTGACGGGCACTGTCGTCTCTTTGTTGAACCAAGATGATAAACAGCAAATCGGTGATCACGTTTTGCGCGGTACGCGAAGCAATGGATGAGCTGCGATGTTCCGTTTCATTGGCAATCGTATCAAACGTAATATCGGCAATACCGCGCAAGCGACTTCTTCCAGGCGCAGATAACGCAATCACCTTCGCGCCCTGCTCTTTTGCCGCTTCTGCCGCGACGAGAATTTCTTTGCGCTCACCCGAAAACGAGATTGCGATCTGAACATCTTCTGGAGAGAGCGTGCGGGCAACAGCAATCTGCACGTGGCTGTCTTGTTCAGAAAGCGCCGTAATACCAAGTTTAAGCAGTTTAAAGCTTAAATCCTTCGCGGTCAGTGCAGAGCCCCCAATCCCGACCACTTGCACTCGACGCGCTTCACTCAACCATTTCACCGCTTGGTGACACGCTTCGTAAGACAGCGTATTGGTAGTTTGAAACATAGCGTCGGTTTTCGCTTTCACCAGTTTCTGTGAAATTACCGCAATGGGGTCGTCAGCCAAAATATCACTGTGCAGCGGTGTCGACTGCATCGCATGCTTACGGCCAATCTCTTCATTCAAAGCTAACTTAAACTCGCTGTAACCTTTAAAGCCGATACGCTGAGTAAATTTCACAATGCTCGATTGACTCACTTTTACTTGCGCCGCAAGTTCTTGGCTGGTGAGCAGCGCCGCCTTTTCTGCGTTTTCAACAATCCAATCGCCAACCAAACGACCGCTTTGCGAAAGCTGAGTACGCCTCGCGACTATCCTATTGATAACTGACACAACAAAAACCTCAAAAATTTTAAATAAATTATTCCAAAACAGAAATAATAGGCGTTTGATTTAACCCCCTGATTATTCTAACCAAGACAGTTAATCCCGGATGTAATAGACGTATATTTTCTCTCATTATTCCAAATTTCTCCTGCATAAAGAATAACCTCAAGTGTGATTTTTATCACCAAACCTGAATATTTTATTCCATAAAATCGCCCTCAGATTGAACATTACGAAGAGTGCAAAACATGAAAATTGATTTAAGCAGATTGGTGACAGAAAGCCGTAACCCAGCCAGTGCCGAGATCGATACGCTTTCGACCATCGAGATGCTGCAAGTCATTAATGAAGAGGATCAAAAAGTCCCGCTCGCGGTAAAAGCGGTGCTACCACAAATTGCAGAGACAGTTGACGCAATTACCCAAGCTTTTGCAAATGGTGGCCGTTTAATTTACATGGGAGCTGGTACGTCAGGTCGCTTAGGCATTCTTGATGCGAGCGAGTGTCCTCCTACCTACGGCACGCACCCAGATATGGTGATTGGCTTAATTGCTGGTGGACATCAAGCGATTTTAAAAGCGGTAGAAAACGCAGAAGACAACGCGAAAATGGGCCAAGACGACTTAAAAGCACTTCACCTCTCCAAGAATGACGTGGTTGTAGGCATCGCTGCAAGTGGCCGTACACCTTATGTGCTAGGTGGTTTGGAGTACGCTAAATCCATCGGAGCCACGACCGCATCTATCGCTTGTAATCCAGAATGTACCATGGCAGAAGCGGCCGACATCGCGATTCTGCCGATAGTTGGCGCAGAGGTTGTCACTGGATCTTCTCGCATGAAAGCCGGCACCGCACAAAAACTGGTGCTAAACATGCTCACGACAGGCGCAATGATTCGTAGCGGTAAGGTATTTGGCAACTTAATGGTGGATGTAGAAGCCACTAACGCCAAGCTCATCCTACGCCAAACCAACATTGTTGTGGAAGCAACCGACGCATCAAAAGAAGAAGCAGAGCGAGCATTAAATGCCTGTGGTCGCCACTGCAAAACCGCCATCTTAATGATTTTGGCCGATTTGGATGCCGAACAAGCCAAATCACGCCTCGCCGCGCACAACGGCTTTATTCGCGCAGCACTAAATAATAATTAAATAATCCGAGTTCTGAAGGATAGACCCTATGGCAAAAATAACTTCAAACACAGTATCGCAGTTGCTGTCCGCAGTGGGTGGCAGTAGCAACGTAAGCAAATGTGGTAACTGTATGACGCGTTTGCGTTTATCGCTCGCCAACAATGGCTTGGCTGATCAATCAGTTATCAAGCAAATTCCCGGCGTAATGGGTGTGGTGGAAAGCGATGAGCAGTTTCAGATCATTCTCGGTCCTGGAAAAGCTCAACAAGCGGCTGAGATGATGAATCAACTGATCGACAGCTTAACCTCTGGTGACAGTGAAGAACCAGATATGCCGCAACAAGATCTTTCTGCCGTCGCGGCCGAGCAGAAAAAACAGATGAAGAGCAAACAAACCAGTGCAGTTCAGCGTTTTTTAAGCAAGTTTGCCACCATCTTTACGCCGTTGATCCCTGGCTTTATTGCCGCTGGTTTGTTGCTAGGTTTTGCGACGTTATTGGAACAGATGTTTGTTCTCGACCAGACACCAAGCCAGTTTATGTTGGATTTGATTGCCTACATGAAAGTCTTTGGTAAGGGTCTGTTTGCTTTCTTAAGTATTCTGATTGGTTACAACGCGCAGCAAGCGTTTGGCGGCTCTGGTGTTAATGGTGCCATTCTCGCCTCTTTGTTTGTGCTGGGTTACAACCCAGAGGCTACATCCGGCATTTACTCTGGCATGAACGAGTTTTTCGGCTTTGCGATTGATCCGCGCGGCAACATTATCGGCGTACTTTTAGCAGCGATCATCGGTGCACAAGTCGAGCGTAAGGTTCGTCAATACATGCCAGATGATCTGGACATGATCTTAACGTCCGTTATCACTCTGTTGATCATGGGTGCGGTAACCTTCTTGATCATCATGCCAATCGGCGGCGAGCTGTTTAAAGGGATGTCTTGGTTGTTCCTCAACTTAAACGATAACCCATTAGGCGCTGCAATCTTGGCAGGTTTGTTCTTAATTTCTGTGGTATTTGGCATCCACCAGGGTTTTGTTCCAGTGTACTTCGCATTGATGGAAGCACAGGGCTTTAACTCGCTGTTTCCTATCCTAGCGATGGCTGGTGGCGGTCAGGTTGGCGCGTCAATGGCGCTGTATTTCAAAGCCAAAAAAGACGCTCTACTGCGTACTCAAGTTAAAGGCGCTATTATTCCTGGTCTTCTAGGTATTGGCGAACCATTGATTTACGGCGTGACATTACCACGCGTAAAACCATTCGTTACCGCTTGTATTGGTGGCGCTGCGGGCGGCTTCTTTATCGGCTTAGTTTCTTACCTTGGCTTACCAGTTGGTCTTAATACGGTGTTTGGCCCATCCGGTATCGTGGCGATTCCTCTCATGACATCAGAAAATGGCATCTTCCCAGGCATGATGGTGTTTGTTGCTGGCCTGCTTATCTCTTACATCGTCGGCTTCCTCGCGACTTACTTCTTTGGCTGCAAAGACGTCGATTTAAGCTAAATCATTCTTCCCCTATAGGAATGGACTAGCTCGCGCCCTTGGCAAACAAGGGCGCACCCTCTCTCTACTTCACGACAATTTTTCTTATTCCGTTACTCGGAAGGGGCTTTGTCGTACCTAAAACAATAGAAATGAAAGGTCGTTAATCATGAAAAAGCACATTTTGACTCTACTTCTCCCTACATTGATGGCATCAAACGCAATGGCAGCGCAGCTGTATCAAGCGGAAGATGGGTCAGTTTTAAATATTTACTCTCGTCTTGGTTTCAATGTCACCAGTAAAAATGACGAGCACGGCGATGCAAATGGCGAGTTTGATGGTCGTATTGGTTTAAACGGTTCACAAACCATCAACGAGTACGCGTCGATCATCGGCCAAGCGCAATACCAAGTGGGTGCAGCTGAATACGCAAACCAAGTAAACGACAAACCGTCTCTGACCGCGCGTTATGTATGGGCGGGGATTGATGCGAAAGATTATGGTCGCATTACAGGTGGTCGCGTGGCATCTGGATTGATTATGTTTACCGACATTGGTGATGTATTCGCCTCTTCCGATGTTTCTATGGCGCGCCAAGCGAATAAAGTCGACAAAACCGCGACGCAAGTTTTCCGTCAAGATGGCACGCTACAATACCAAAACAGCCTAGGTAATTTCGATTTTTCTGTCGCGTACATTTTAGGAAACAACACTTCTGAGCTCGACTACGGTTACAACACTGCACTGCGTTATACGCTAGATATGGGAAGTTTGGGTACCTTGGCACCAGTGGTGGCGATGCAGAAGAATAAAGGTGATGCACGTGAAAGCAACGACACCGATTACACATTCTGGGGCGCAGGTACGCGTTACTACCTAGGTGATTTGATGTTGGGTGCGTTGTACTCGGAAGATGAACTAGAGGGCTATTACTCACAAACCAGTACCGACAAAGTGATGGAACTAACGGCGGTTTACAGTGTAAATGACAAATGGGTACTGCGTGCTGGTTATCGTTCTTTAGAAAACAGTGATGGTGACGAGCTAGAGCTGAAAGATACAACGCTAGAAGTGCAATACAAACTGACGCCTCGTTCTTCTATCTACACAAACTACGTTGATCGTAACGGCTCGCGTGGCTACAGCAATGGACAAGAAGTCTCATTTGGCGGTGCGCACGCAGACGAAAGCTACTACCACTTAGGTCTACGTTACGAGCTGTAAGCACGATACTTAATGTAAGTTAGCTGAATCCATGAGCTTCTTCTGTGTCCGGTCAGTAGTTATTGCCTTTAATGCTGATTTGAAGAAGCTCACCCTCGCCATATGTTTTCTTCGTTACCTGTTTTAACCAATACGCCTGCATCAGGGAAGCTGGTGACAGTAGCTAACAATTTTCCATCAACAAAGTGCAATGCCGCATAATCGTGAATGCCATAACAAGTGATGCTCGGTTGAGAACGAGCAAAGGCTTGGAAAACCTCGAACTTCTCACCTACATGAGAAAAATGCGCCGCAGCCAAACCGTCAATAAATCCAAGACAACGCATAACTTGGTATGCTTCGGGATCACTGTCTGTCACCGCAAACTCAAACCAACAAATTGCACCTGCGCTCATGCCACAAATGATGATGCCTTGTTCATAACACTGCTTGAGTATTCTATCGATTCCCCATTCGCGCCAAATGGCCAACATCGAACGCGTATTACCGCCACCTACGTAAATGATGTCTTGTTCAAATAGCGTTTCTTTCCAACCAGCTTCAAACTTAAACAGCGGAAAATGGGTCACGTTTTCACTAAGCTTCGCATCGTAAAAACGTTCAATCACTTCATCGGCATCTCCCGTGGCTGTAGGTAGAAAACAAATGTTTGGATTCTCCTTACCAGACAAAGACAAAATGTATTGATCGAGCGGGCTCGGATTCTCTCCCATCATCCAGCCCCCACCGCCAATCGCAATACAGTGTTTTCGCATTCCTTTGCTTCCTCTATTGTCACTAAGTTTGCTGTTGCTACTCGCCGACAGAATATATGTTCCTAAAGTGTTCGATGAACGCTCGCGTTCTTCTTGGTAAGTGCTCACGTTTTGGGTAAAGCAGATAAAGCGGCAAAATCGCATCCGTTTGCCATTCTGGTAGTAAGATCACGAGTTTTTCTTTTTGTACAGGTTCGAGTTTAGCCAGTGCAAATTCATCTAGCATGGCTACACCACAGCCCGCCAAAGTAGCATCCAACATGGACTGGACAAGATTAAAACTCAGCATACTTTCTAACTCAATGCTGCACTGCTGTTGAGTTTGCTTATGCCTAAACGTCCACTTATCTAACACCAAGTCGCGACTTTTATAAAGGATGTGCTCTAAGTCACCAAGATCCTCTGGCGTACTTACATTTGGTTTATCAGCTAAATACGAGCGATGAGCGATCGGTTTACAGTGTAAAGTGCGTAGCTGATGGCCGACGTATCCCTCTGGAGGAGTATCGGTAAAGTAGAATGCGATATCAAACCCAGCCTCAATCAAGTCGAGAGGTGTCTCTGTGAAGATCACTTCGACGCTCACTTGTGGATGTTGCAATCGAAACTCGATCAATGTTTGGCTGAGTAACGCAGCTCCGAAAGAAGCGGACGCCGCTATTCTCAATTTTCCCGATACGATCTCGTTTGCCATGACTTGCTCATTGATCTGCTCAGCGCCTTCGAGCAGTTGCTTTACCTGCTGATAAAATCGCAAACCATCGTAGGTCAAATTAAACTGGCGCGTAGTTCGCTGAATAAGCTGCACCGACAATAAGTCTTCAAGCTGTTTAAGTTGCCGACTTACATGCGCATTCGAACAATTCAGTCGCTTTGCTGCACCAGCAATACTCCGTTCCTCACACAAAGCGACGTAAAGTGGTACGTAGCTGAGCCATTTTATTTCCATACAGTAATTCTGAATCTCTAAAATCAAACTACTGGAAATAATAGAAAGCCTCTAAACTCTGTACAACCTAAATTTGAAAGGATGAGTTATGAGTGTTTTCGACACGTGGTTAAAAGGTCAAGTCATTAAAGATCACATCACTAATCCCAATATCATCGTTGGCGATTACAGCTATTACTCGGGCTTCTATCATCAAAAAAGCTTCGAAGAGCAAGCGGTACGCTACTTGTTGGGTGACCCCGTCACACTTCAAGAATGGCAAAGTAGAGAACCCGATAGCATCGACAAATTAATCGTTGGCAAGTTTTGTTCCATCGCTTCTGGAGCCACTTTCATGATGGCAGGAAACCAAGGTCATCGCATTGACTGGATTTCGACCTTCCCCTTCTCTCCTGAAGAATTTGGAGAAGGCGTACAAGACGGTTTCGAGCGTGCCGGAGACACAGTGGTGGGAAATGATGTTTGGATTGGCAGTGAGGCGATGATCATGCCCGGAGTAAACATCGGTGATGGAGCCGTCATCGGAGCACGCACCGTAGTGACGAAAGACGTGCAACCTTATTCGGTAGTGGTTGGAAACAACCAAGTCGTACGTCAACGATTCAGCGATAAAGAGATTGAAACTCTACTCAATATCCAATGGTGGAACTGGCCAATAGAACACATTAAACAAGCAATGAAAGTAATGTGTAGCAGCCAAGTGGGTGCGCTTGCGGACTACTATCAAGAGCACATTGTCGATTTGTAGATAAAAAAAGCCCACACATCTTGTTGCGACGTGTGGGCTCAGTGAGTAAGAAAGCTTAAACCGCAGCGACGTCCTCTTCTTCCAAGTTCGCCGAGACTTTAATTTCGTATTGATTGAAACGGAACGAACAACCGCCATGAGTGCGCTTTGTCGTTACTTGTTCGTCGCCAAACTGCACCGTCACGCGTGTGAAGACACGCTCTTTGGCTTCGACAATATTTTCTTCTAACGCGACTTCAAAGTCATGTTCCGTTTGTTCTAGCTTTTGCTTTATCGCTTCAAGCTGCTCGTTGTTTTGTGTTTTCATCACGTCAATCTGAGCTTGTTCTTCGTCGGTACGTTCGGCTTTAGGACGTTTCTTAAATTCGAGCTCTTTACGAATCACATCCATCGTTCCTTCTTGAGCGCGTTTGTATTGATCTTTGAGCTCTGCTAATCGCTCCTTAAATGCAGAATAGCGCGCGAACGCTTCTACCTTAGTGGCGGTGTCGCCTTCTACGCCCAATTGTAAGCACACCACCTTGTCACCGACTTTTGCATCTCCGCCGCTGAGCGTACCGTTCCTACCGTTCGCATCCAGCACCGTCAGATTGCGCCCACAAACAATATCGTTATTCATGCTGTGCACCGCCAACTCAATATCTTCGCCGGCTTGCAAATCACAATATTGGGCGTAGCTGGCACGAATCGAACCTTTGGCTTTGACGTGACAACTCTTTGGCTGGCCATCACTCACGGTGTGGCCAATGATCCCTTTACCAACTTGAATGTCGTCTTGCGCTTGTACTTCAGCCGATTCAATGAAGCCGCCTACAGTAATAGAGCCCGTCGCTTTAACAATCATTCCGGATTCGATGTTGCCACCGATAATCACATTCCCTTTGAATTTCACGTGGCCTGTATTCACGCCAACGCTATTGAGACAGAGTGCGTTATCAACTTCGATGGTTTTGTCTTTAATCAGAGGCGTACCGGATACCGATGCAATCAATAGGTTTGGGTCTTGCTTGCTTATCTCAGTGCCTTTGCCCGGCTTCATTGGGCTGTCTTTTCCGGCTTGCGGAGGAATCACTCGCCCTTGAACAGTAAAGCCAGGCGTGCCTTTGGTCGCAGGCGTGCGGCGCATCACCTCATCGCCTACGTCAACCGCGATAGTTTCACCGAGGTTACGTAAATCAATTTTGTCGCTAGCAGATTGGCCGTCTTTGGGTTTGAGGATGCGTTTGGTGATGTCTTTAACAAGAGGAGTAAAAAGAGCGTCTTTGCCTTTGATAGGTTGCTTACCAACCGCTACAGGTTGAGAAAAAGTTTCGCCAGGTTTGAGCTGAGTGCTGACAACCAACACTTTCTTCAAAGCCAGTTTGTTGATGCCTTTCGAAACTCGCGCTTGAGCAAGAGCTTGAACAATCTCGGGGCCACGTAAACCTCGGCCTCCGTACGCACCGACAACGTTCATACTGGCGAGCATGTCATTATTCGACAATTCGACCTCAACTTGTGCGTTGCGTTTTTCTGCAATGACGATGCCTTCGTAAGCTTCAGCTTTACGTTCTTTGGCGCAGTTAATGAACCTAACGACTTCCCCCTCTACAATAAACATCTTTTCAGCGTTCATTGCGACGAGCTGCTCGTTTAATTCATTTTGATTTAGCTCACCACCGAGATCCACTTCACCCGGAAGACGGGCTATCACCTTGATCTTATCTTCAGATAACTCAAGACACAGCTTCCACATACCCTTACCACTTTGCTTCCCATCAACACTTTCAGTCTAACCAAATCCGTTTTCTGAACAAACCTCGCATTTCTTATTATAGGGCTCACGTCACTAAAGAAAGTAATCCATCAATAACGGTTAAACAGGATATTAAGAGAAAACTCGATTTAGCCTAAGGCTCAATCAAAATACACGCTGAAACAAAAAGGAGCTGGATTTACAGTGTAAAATCAGCTCCCAATAATTTCATTTACAGTGTAAATTTCCCTTTATTGTTTACAGTGTAAATCGCTCCAAATGTGTCTTACTTCGTCCCTTAACTGCTGCTCAACTTGCCTTCTTCCAGGTAAACCAAATTGCTGAGCACATTCAGTCCAACTACGGTTAAGAAAAAGCTTACTAATCATCAAGTCGGAAGCAGAGTTCAAACCTAAATTAAGTAACCACTGTTGAAGCCACACAGACACAGACTCATAACTGTTACCACCATCAGCATAACATTCAATTAGTAATAACTTAGCGGGATGAAGTGGACTCATTCCCAAAGGTTGCGGCAATAGAGCTCGAAAAATAGGGGCTTCTAATTTTGGATAGACGTCAGCCACATTGTTAGACAACATTTCTTCAAATAGCGCCTGAGATTGGTCGACCCAAGCCGTCTGTTGGGAATCACAAGGTTTGACCATCAAGACTGAATAACAACCGCTAGCAGCATCGCGCATTGACCCTAAACGAATTGCACGGAAGTTCGATTGTAGCCAGAAATGGACCAACTCTTCCGTCGCACCGAAACTCGTGGATAAGTAAGCAATGTGTTTAGCCGCCATTTGATCAAGTTGCTGCAGCATTTTTTGACCGATGCCTCTTCCTTGCAATTCCGGATGAACAGCAATTCTCATGACTCGCAGCGTCGATAGATTCGCGACATTCGGAAATCCTAGGTGGTTTGCAATCGTAACTGGGGCTAAGTGTCCTTTAGGACGACGCTTACCAAGCTGAATTTCTTCAACCAATTCAGCGTCAAGCCCACCCTCTTCGACCGCTAATATTACCCCCACAACCGCATTATCTTGCTTAGCAAAATAGAGCTGACTGTTGTCGTCTTGCAAAAGGTGAATCAAATCATTCGGCGAGGTCTGATAATGAGCATTCACCAAAAGAGCGAAGCACTCACGCAGCAAACTAGGCTGCGATATCAAATTTTTCTTATCGGCTTTAGAAAGGGAAATTGAGTCGACCTGTTTAAGTTGATGGTGCGTTAACTCCGCATCCAACAAAAACGCGTCATAGAGCCATGATTCAAGCGCATCATTCATGCTCCAGCGGATGGGCTGTGTCATGTGCCATGTTTTCATTCCCGAACGCTGTTTCTGAAGCCAATCAACAAATTTAATCGTAAAGCCCCGGCCACAACCTTCATAACCGTGAATAGTCGTAGAAAAAACGAGTCGATGATAATGTTCGGTAATGCTTTTGAGCATAGGAACTGGAGTTGCAGCCGCTTCATCGACAAGTAACAAATCACATTCAGGTCGACTCAATAATAGTTCATCTGGAGCAATAAATTGAATGGCTCCCTGCCCTGATTCTAATCTGTCCTTCTTAATACGCTGTGCGCTAGGGAGTAAACGTAAAGCATGTTGGTAAACAGGCTCAACGGCTTTTATAGATGGTGCCGTAATTAAGATTCTAAGCGGCTTCTGCTGTAATAAGTTCGCACACGCAATTCCGAGGGCACTTGTTTTTCCACGTCCACGATCAGCGGTCAAAATTAATGGTCGCTTTCGATGTCCTGTCACCACCTTTTCAATTAGAGAAATGGCATGTTCTTGTTCCGTGTAGTGGCTTTCTTTTTCTGCTTGCTTGATGTCTGGAGCCGTTGGCAATGGTTTGTCTTGCTCAATAACAACGAGCTTCTCCCATTGTTTGTGCATCCATTGCTGAGCAAAATTCGCATTTTGTCGCAGCTCAGTAATGACAATAAGAAAACCGCCGCCAACCAATGAGCCAAGCGCGGCGGTAAAACTATTGGCGTCAAAGCCATTTCGAGCATCAAACAATAGAACGTCACACTCTCTGCCTAGCAACATGTGCCCTTGTTTAGACGAAACACTGGATACGTTTTTCAAACCAAAATAACCAACAGAAAACCAACGTTGATGGCGCTGCGTTTTATGGAACTCTGACATCAACGCATTTTGCCAAGAAGCCTCCCCTTGAATGACAACACCAATCCTTTGGAAAGATTGGTGAGCTTGATGTTGAAGTGATGAAAGGAAATCAGATTGTGTCTGCATTTTGTCTATCCAACGTTGAACTGACGCAATGGTATCACATCTTTAATTTGACGCTTCTCAGATATAAAAAAACCGCCCGGAGGCGGTTGATTCAATCATCATTTGTTATTGCAGTTTGGTTTGTACAAACGCAAGAATCTCTTCCATTAAGCTGTCGTCAACTTTCTTCAAGTTCAACGCCAGGCTGCTACCTTTTCGGCTATAGCTTGCTCGACCTTTAACTAAGTCGACTTTTTCCGTCTTCTTACCAGGTTTTGCTGGTGCAAGTTCAGTAATCCAATTTTCGATGCTTTCCGTGACTTCTTTTGTCAGACGAGCAACGCCTTGAGCAGTGCTTCGCTGCCATAAAAACCCTTCGCTAGAGCGACATTTATCTAACAGCTCTTGCTGCTGCTCTGGCGTTAGCGTTGAAAACTGTTTGTGCAGTTTCACGATTGTTGGGCGACCGAGATCGCCAACATTCGGATACGCTTGAAGCAGTTCTAACGGTAATGCTGCGGCTTTTAAAGCGCCACTTACCAACGCTTCACTGCACTGGAACATTTTTGCCAATGCTTTCTGATCCTCAGCTTCACCACTATCAAGCTTAGCCTGCATCTCTTTCCCTTTTTCATATAAAGAGAGCGGCTTGTGAGCATTTGCCACATCAGACAAAAACTTAGCATGGTCAGTATTAATGTTGTCAGCAACATAAACCAAAAAGTCTTGTTCAGCGAGGATACAAGACATGCGACGACGGCTACCATCTAAAACTTCAATCTTGCCATCTTCAGTTCTACGACCCACTGCTGGATATTGTTGGCCACGCTCTTTGAGTGTGACTAAAACATCAGATAAAGCATGTTCGTTTAAGAACGATTGCTCACGAGCGTTATCAACAAATACTGTTGTTTCTGTCGCAACTTTATTTGCAGGAATACGCACAAGTTCAAACTGAACAATATTTTCACCTGCAACTGCTAGTTCAATCGTTTGAGCTTTCTCTTTTGCCGCAGTTTGCGCCTCTTGCGGAGTCACAACACGACGCTTATTCGTTTTGCCAAATAATTTCGCGTTTAATTCAGACGTTTTCAAAGCCATTTACTTATTACCCCTGATTCAATGACGGCCAATTAGAGTGCAGCACACGCTCTAATTCCAGTGCGCTTTTATGAACAGCGTCTTGCGCGGTAGCTAGTGTCTTCTTACCGCCTTCAAAATCGCTTACTGTCAGATCAAATACTGTGCTGTAGGTATCGGCACAGGTTTCAAACGCACGGCTACGAGGAATAGTAGCCATCATAACTTGGTCACCTAGAAGATAGTTCATTTCAGTTAAAACAGAAACTTGCTTCTTATTGTCGTCCTCAAACATGGTTGGCATCAAGCGAACAAACTCAAGACCATTCCAGTCCTCCGGGAACATTTCATATACCGTAGGCAAATGCTGGAAGAAGTTTACTGTTGAAGCCCAGTCCAGACGCTTAGCCGCACAAGGAATTAGCAAGGCATTTGATGCATACATCGCATTCCATACTAATGGGTCAACGTGTGGACCGGTATCAATCATAATGATATCGAAGTCATCAGCAATTTTATCAATCAGTTGCTCTTTCAGCAGACGGACGATATCGAGTGATGGGTCTTCAGATAGCGTTTGCCATGCTTCCGCATTAAACATCGCGTCTTCTGGAAACGCTGAAATCGACTTTAAGTTCGGATATTGCGTTGGCAGCAATACGTTTTTACGTAAAAATTCACTGTCAATTTCCACACCATCAGGCACGTTACCCAACATAATGTCTACCGCAGAATAGATATTATCATGCTCTGCCATGCTGATTTGCGGGTTGAGGAATAAACGTAGCGAGCCTTGTGGGTCTAAGTCGATTAAACAAATACGGTATCGTTTATCCAAATTTAGCGCTAAACATGCTGCTAAATGAACCGCGGTCATTGATTTACCTGTACCGCCCTTTTGGTTCTGCACATTAATAATCCAAGGTTTGTTACCTGAATTCTTTTTACGCTCATGAAATTTAGGCACTTCAGCCGCATCCATGAGCATGTGTGCTTCTTCTAACGTAATTGAATAATGATTCGCGTTGTTTTTGGTAAATTGATGCCCAGCGGCTTCCATTTTACCAATCGCGTCGTCGAGCTTACGGCGAGTTAGACCAGAACGGGTTTCCATCATCGCTTTCGACATTGGTGGGAAGTAGTTATCGCTTCGCTCTTCTAAAACAATTTCAATACGGTCAGCTTGAACCTGCTGAGTCAGCTCCGCTAACTCAAGAAGGTTTTCAATCGTTTTTTCTCTTTTCATGCCAAATTCCGTTGGAAGGATTTATAATTGCAATTGTACAGCAGTAAAGACCAAAAACAACAAAAAGGTGCACAAACATTTTGAATAACCATCACATAAAAAAACACCCAAATCGACGCTTTTATGATTTATGGTCAAAAAGATAACTATTTTTAATCAAATAATCTTCTCATAAGTGGACACCTAAACTTAAAAATAAAAAGTGTTACAGCGTCACTCATTTACAATGTAAATCAATTTTCTACCGGAACGATTATAATCTTAAGCTAAATTACGGATTATGTTAGACCAACCTAATTTAAACGAAAAATAGTAAGTAATATCGGAACAATAAAGACCTGAACACCTTGATCATGTCTCCGAACAAAATAGGGCAGTTCTAGCGAAACATCTATGGAAGTATGATCAAGGTATACTTATGATCATGCTTCCGTGTTAATAAACAAATCCGAAAGCATGATCATGGCAAAATTGAGCAGAGTACGGTGTAAACACGCAAATAAAATAAGATCCATTAATCGGAAATATGATCAAGCCTTAGAATCTCTCGGAAGCATGAGTTTTCTTCTCTGATTTACGGTTGAGTGCAGACAGAATGGGGGATTGAGCAGAAATTGACGGTATAGAAGCCGGAACAATGAAATTGCGCAAGTTGCTATGATAAATCACACTCTCATGATCATGCTTCCTGTAAATAAGCAGAGACTAGGATTTACTTCTAAATATGAGCGACTTGAATGTATTTTAATCAGATGAGTGATATCTCATCAATATGGGTGCCAGAACGATAGATATATTGGCTCTTGATCATCGATCCGAGTATAAATAACATTACCAATGCACAATATAATCATCGTGAAGATCATTATTAAATACTGCATCTGTGGATAACCTGTAAAAACATCATGATCATCGTTTCAAGACTCTTTTGATCATCTTTTCATAACCTTAATGATCATGCTTACGAATAAATATGATCATGCTTTCAGGTTATTGTTGATCATACTTTCAGACTTCTTATGATCATAGTTCCGAAATACATGAAAATAATAGCCTTATAGAACAAAAGCTTAGAGAAAAACTCCAAGCCAGATCATTAGATCATATAATCAATTAAGATCAGATTAATCAAAAAGATCAGTTATTTAAAAAACAATCTTTTTTCTTTATTTATGATCTGTTTTTCTTTATTCTTCGGAACCATAGCACAACTACGGCTAGTGTGATCTGGATCTAAAATGACGGCTGATGAAAAAATTCTGATTAAAGCACCGAGAAGCCACAAAGATGGCCATCTTTTTGAGGTACATGAATCCTCTGCGGATTGGGTAGAGCAGTACCAACATTTCAAAGGGGTGACCAAAAGCATCTTAGAGTTGCTTAATCTGATCTCATTACGAGGCTTCAGCAGCAAGGATGGTTTGGTTTCAACCACAGAGATTGTGGAAGCAACAGATGGGCAACTCACACGCGCAGCCCTGCAACAACGTTTGCGCGCGGCAGTAAATATTGGTTTATTTACTCAAACTCCAGTGCGTTTTGAAGAGGGACTTGCTGGTAAAACGATGCTACATAAATTTGTGAATCCCAATCAGCTTATATCTGTGTTGGGAGCAACAAGTCTTGTTACCGACAAAGTTCGCCAGAACGAGAAACAAAAACGTTCGAAAGCATTGGCTCAGACTCAAGTAAACAAACGTTTGTTGAATGAGCACGGGTTAAACACACCTCCCACGATGAAAGATGAAGCCGATCAATTTGTTGTATCTCCAACAAATTGGGCTGGGATCATTGACCAAGCACTTGCGCCACCAAGAACTCGAAAAAGTTATCAGAAATCCATGGTGTCGATCTCTGGCACAAAAGCCGTTATCGAGACGCGATCATCCAAAAATATCATGACTGTGGATGATCTCATGACCCTGTTCGCTCTCTTCACGTTAACGGTTCAGTATCATGATCATCACAAAGATCAGTATCAGCTTGATGCGGCTCACGTACCAAACAAAACGCCGCTATACATCACTGATATTTTGTCGCTCAGAGGCAAAAAAGACAGTGGTCCAGCTCGTGATTCCATTCGCGATAGCATTGATCGCATTGAATTCACTGATTTTCAGCTCCATGAACTTACTGGACGTTGGCTAAGTGAAAACATGCCAGAGGGCTTCAAAAGTGATCGTTTTCGTTTTCTTGCTCGAACCATCACGGCCTCTGAAGAGGCACCTGTGGAGGGAAGCGATGGTGAAATTCGTATCAAGCCAAACTTATATATTTTAGTTTGGGAACCTTCGTTCTATGAAGAGCTGTTAACGCGCGATTATTTCTTCTTGTTTCCGCCAGAGATCTTGAAACAACATACTTTGGTGTTTCAACTGTACTCTTTCTTCCGTAGTCGCATGGTTCGTCGTCACACGGATTGCATGCTACTGAGTGAGTTAAACCAGAAACTTGCACGTAACATTGAATGGCGACGTTTCTCCATGGATTTGATCCGAGAACTAAAGCGTTTGTCTGATGGAAAAGGGAATGATGATCTATTCGTCGTTAATTTGTGGGGTTATCACCTGACGATCGAAACCATGATCGAAAATGACAAAGTGATGGACTACCAGATCGACATCAAATGTGATGTCGAAGAGGTCTTACGTTATTCGCGAGCGCGTACAACCAACGCAGGTAAGCGCAACATGGCGCCTACGCTGCCAAACCCGCTTCGTAATGAGATGGTAACCCGACAGCAGCTTGAGGAGCTCTCAGGCATCATAGACGGCGAATTTGAGCCCATTCAACGCAAAGCACCGTCTCCAAGAGGAAATTTAGGGCGACGCGTGAAGCAAAGAAAACATTTGGTAGAGATCAATGCTGATGAGATCACCATTACTCTATCTAAATATACCTCACCAGAGGCTCTAGAACGCAGTATAACGGCTTTGTCTGCGATGACAGGGCACTCGTATGCCTCAATCAAAGAAGAGTGCTCAGATTACATAGAGAAGCTCGATTGGCTAAGGGTAGGGGATGAGCCGATTCCTTATGAGACATTAAGTAAAACCGTCGAGCTGTTTAACACCCAGAACGATGTTAAGCATCTTACCATCGAGCGCTTGATTGCGGGGTTAGCGGTGCGTCGGAAAGTTTGTCGTCAAATCTTCGATGGTCACATGGATGAAATGGTATTTCGTGCCTTGGATGAAATGGCGATTTAAAAGTGTCGCTTGATGTGTATCAAGCTATAGGTGTGATGTATCGGTTTGAAATGTAACAATGTCTTTCGATGATAAAAAACAGACTTAACTCTTACAAACCACTGACATTAGAAGCCAAGCCTAATACTACTATTTATCCCGAATAGACAACCTTTTGTCCTTTCTGATGATTAATAGATTGGCTCATATTGTTACATTCATTCTGAATAGACTTCGCGAGTTTCTCCTCAGGAAACTCGCTTTTTTTTGCCTAAAATTCCGCTAATTAAGCCTTGATCATTTTTCCGGACTAATGAGGTAAACCTTGATCATGCTTCTTGGGTTCATTCCAATGTAATGAACGCATCAACGCAACATGTGATTCGATTAAGCTATGGGCTTGTTCCTGCCACTTGTTTTGATCACACTGCTGATTACAAAACTCTAACGCCACAACGGTGAGATGCTGAAGTCGTCTCAAACACCAATCTTTGATCAGAATATCAGTCGAGACTTGGCATGCTGCTTGTTCAAGCTTTGCACTCGTATAAAGCAAGGTTTGATATGCTTTCTGAGGGTCTTGGTAGCTTGCATGTTGAAACACGCGTAAACATCCATCCAACCAGCAAGCAATCGCTTTACTTTGAAGATCACTCAATTCGGGTCCAAACACGTCATCAGGCACCTGATATAAGATCGTTTCCAATTTTTCTACTTGATCATGTTTCCGCTGTTCGTACCACATGGCGATTTGATCTTGCCAAGTACTCAAATCCATTACGCTGCCTCAGTCCATTGTTTTACATAGTGATTTGGCCCTATTTGATCAAATTCGTCGACAATTATGCTGCTACGTTGACGAATTTCATCGGCATCTATCGAATAGTTTGGCTCATTTTTCACTAAGTTACCAAAAGGTAAGTCAGGATCAGGAACGGCAGAAATCAACAGCTTAGTATAAGGATGCTGCGGATTCTTAAGTATTGAATGAGTGTCGCCCCATTCAACGATTTGCCCTTTGTACATTACTGCGGTTTCTTCCGCGATGTAGTGCGCAGTCGCCAGATCATGAGTGATGTATAAAAAACCAATTCCCAGTTCTTGCTTCATTCGTTGCATTAAATTCAACACTCCCAAGCGAATAGAAACATCCAGCATAGACGTAGGCTCATCCGCAAGAATGATTTGCGAACCTACCGCTAAAGCCCTTGCTAAGTTTACTCGCTGACGTTGCCCACCACTGAGTTCGTGAGGGAACTTATTCAATGTCTCTTCAGGTAGTTCCACCAGCTTTAGAAGCTCTTCCAAGCGGGCTGGGATGTCGCGCTCGTTTTTGACTTGTTTATGAATTTTCAAAGGACGCGTTAGGTGATGGCGAATGGTATGAGTTGGATTGAGAGAGCCAAACGGATCTTGAAACACCATTTGTACTTTACTGCGATATTCTTGTAGAGCCGATCGTGACGTGATCTCATTTATGTCAGTGCCATTGAAAAGGATCTCGCCTTCCGTTGCAGGATAGACTTTGGTTATTAAACGAGCGCAAGTACTCTTACCGCAGCCTGACTCTCCAACCAAAGCCAAGGTTTTTCCTGCGTACAGATCAAAAGTCACTCCTTGAAGCGCACGAAAGGTTTCCTCTTTCGCTAAACCACCGCCCACTTTGAATTCTTTAATCACATTTTTCATTTGGATGATAGGCTGGCTCATGGTTACGCTCCTTGTAACTCTGGTTGTTTGTGGACGTCATGGATGTTTGGGAAAGAAGCCCATAGCTTTTGCGTGTAGGGGTGTTGAGGATGATTGCGTATATCGTATGCTCGATTGACTTCGACGATTTCTCCGTGACGCATGATTGCAATTCGATCACATAGTTGGCTCATGAGTGCCAGGTCATGAGTGATAAAGAGGACTGAAAAACCGAACTCATCTCTAAGCTGATAAATTTGCTGTAAAATTTCTCTCTGTACCACTACATCTAATGCTGTAGTGGGTTCATCCATAATGATCAGTTTTGGATTTAGAGACAAAGCAATGGCTATCACCAAGCGCTGACGCATTCCTCCTGAAAATTGATGAGGATATTCTGCTAAGCGTTCTCGAGGAATATTGACCAAGTCCAACAACTTTTCTGCTCTATCTTTTGCTTGAGCGTTAGTGAGGCCTTGATGATGTCGTAACACATCTGCAAATTGCTCTTGTATCGTTAAGACAGGGTTGAGTGAGTTCATCGCGCTCTGGAACACCATGGCGATTTCACTCCACCTTAGAGCGGTCAGTTCAGAGTCTGAGATACTAAGGATATCTTTGCCATCAAACCATATTTTACCGCCAGAAATGAACGCTGGCGGCTTATGAAGACGATTTATTGAGAATGCGATTGTGCTTTTACCACATCCAGATTCACCGGCAAGACCAAATACTTCGCCTTTGCCGATATCAAAGCTGACGGACTTTACCGCATTAAAATCACCATTATCAGTGATGTAATCGACGCACAAATCTCGGATCTGGATGACCGGGTCATTGTGGTATGCATGACTTAAGTTAATACCATCCATATAAACACCTTATCAATCTAAAGGATAATTATTATCATTATCAGGTGTGGCGGTTTTTAGAAAGTATCAAGCTATGAATCAGTGAAGTGACTCGAAAGTTAGGTTAAACAGGAAGTGGTGTAATGCGTCGTTGATAAAACTAAAGAAGAGCAGAATTGAGAGCTAGATCAGCACACTTTTCGTAGGGGGAATTACTCAAATTTAATCGTAAATTTGTCCCTTGGCAAAACTTAAATGATGAATCTATTAAGGAGTTAACGAAAGGGCGGGAGGGGTCACATTTCCCTACAGTTTTTCTTACCACCTTGTTCCGGTTTTGCTATAGATTACGCATCGAAAACATGGTGTGTTCGGAGGAAATATGTCCATTAATTCTATCGACCATGACGAGATGACCAACATCGCTCACAAATGGGAATTACCTGATGAGGAAACCGTTGTGAAGCCAGAGAAAACAGTGAAATCAGCAGAAGCCAGAAGACGCATTGAAGCGTTACGTGAGATCCGTGAAAGTGGGTTGACCATTGAAGAAGCAAGGGAGCTTGGCTTGATACACTGATCGCCTCAGGTTGGTTTAGCAACCCATAGGGTAGTCGACGGACTGCCCTTTTTATTTTTTCACTCTATTACTCTCTTATTCAAAACCTCCATTTATCTGTCTTGCGCCTCAAAAGCACGAGTTTCACACTCACGTCCCGTCCCGAAGAAGTTTGACAATCTGACCTTGTGTTACTAGATATATCAGTAGCGATATGCTTTTTGTTGATTATCGCAACCACAAAGCAAGGAGCGCAAGTATGGTTGATCAAATCCTTTTTTATGAGCCCGATGAGCCCCACGGTTTTCTCTCAAATTTTTGCCATGCCCCAGTCAATATCTCCTCCCAAACTTGGCCCACCAGCGAACATTATTACCAAGCCCAAAAGTTTCTCGATGCTCAGTTGCAAAGTAAAATTCAGCACGCAAGCACCCCTGATGAAGCGTTTGCTTTAAGCCGTAAATACGAACACTTTGTCAGAAGCGATTGGGACGATATAAAGTTGGCTGTTATGGCTTTCATCGTTAGGGAAAAGTTTCTACAAAATCCACCATTAGCGCAGCAATTAATGAGAACGGGTAACGCTTGCCTAACAGAGCATTCTCATAAAGATGCCTTTTGGGGAGACGGGGGAGATGGTAAAGGAGAAAATCATCTAGGAGAGATTCTGATGAATGTGCGGGCAGAGCTGAGACATGTTGAGCCTTACAATCTCGTGAAGTTTATCGATAAAGCCAAATTGCCCACCCAGTGGGGCACATTTATGATGTACGGCTTTATTGAAGCCGCGACAAATAAAGAGCATCTTGCTCTGGTCTATGGCGAGCCAACAAAAAGTGCAGCACCACTTATTCGGTTGCATTCGGAGTGTCTTACCGGAGATGCTCTATTTAGCACGCGTTGTGACTGTGGTTTTCAGCTTAATAGAGCGCTACAAAACATCGTCAAAGAGGGATGTGGCGTGCTGCTTTATTTACGTCAAGAAGGACGTGGAATCGGCTTGATTAATAAAATTCGTGCCTATCACTTACAAGATGATGGCGCAGATACTGTGGAAGCAAATGAACGTTTAGGTTTTGCCGCTGATATGCGTGATTACGCTTTTTGTAAAGGAATGCTAGAGCATTTGGGGATTGACGCTGTGCGTCTAATGACGAATAACCCACGCAAGCTCGCCGCCTTAAAAGCGGTTGATATTAACGTCATTGAACGAGTGCCATTACAAGAAGGGAATAACCCAAGTAATCAACATTACCTGCAAACCAAGGCGAGTAAATTGGGGCACATGTTTGATCCTAAGTTTGTTAACCACACTAAGTAAGTGCTACAGATTTTACAGAAACAAAAACGCCAACGTATCATCGTTGGCGTTTTTGTTAATGAGTTGATTCATTGATACTTTTGAATGATTTCATCAATTTCCCCTGAGGCTTTTAATTCAACGAGTCGTGTATTGATGTAATTTTGAGTTTCTGGTTGCATTTGAGGTGAAAAAGCCAGGTAGATTGAGTAGTCAGGAATAACCGAGCTGAAAGGCTGTATCTGAAAATTCTCTAACGGCAAATTGAGTCGCTTTAAGTTGTAAAGGACTCGGGATTCCATCTCGACAAAAGCTGTATCTCCAGGGGTTCGGCTTATCACTCGGTATGCGGCGTTGTAGTCTTTCACGCGCATTTCATTGACACTGCCATTTTCAAAGAACGGTGTTAAATTTGGATAATCAAACCCCAGCAGTAATACAATAGAACGACCATGCATCGTATCCATATTTTTGAATTCTAAAGGCTTCTCGCTACTCGACACCAGTACATGTTTTACAGTGTAAATGGGCTCCTCAGATAAATTTTCCGACTGCACCTTGCCCCAGTTCGGGCTGCCATAAGTTAACCAGTTTGGCTCAGCGCCTTCTTCCAATATGGAAATCATACGTTTAAATGGATAAGTATGATAATTCACTTGGTAATCCGACTCCGCGAAGATAGCGCTGACGATATCGGTCACAATTCCGGAGTGCATTTGTCCCTGTTGTTCAATTTGAAATGGTCGAGCTTGTTCAGCAATGACGTAATAGTTCACTTGATTTGCGGTCACATGAGAACTTACAACAATTAAGCTAAAAGCCAATCTAAGTAGAAGTCTTTTCATCGTATCCTCGATTATTATTTGTGCGTAGCTATATTTAGAGTAGCGCAAGTTTATCGGAGCGGTTTCATATGGATGAAAAAGAGCGATCTCAACGTCGTTTTAGTATCGGCAACCAACTTATGTTGGCGGTATTAACGTTGAGTTTAATCTTTACGGTCATCATTTCTACAGTGAGCTTATATCGAGTTTTTCACGAAGATTTAGCCCATTTAGATGTTGAATTAAAGCAGGTTGAGTCTAGCTATTTATCGAGCTTTTCTGCGAGTTTGTGGGTAGAGGATAGGGAGCTGTTGTTGACACAAGCTCAAGGTGCAATGCGTATGCCCTCGGTGGACTACTTACGTATTGCTAGTGAAGACGAAGTTATCATTGAATTAGGTTCGGCGCTTTCTGAGGATGTTGTCGAGAGAAGCTGGCCGATGCAGTATCGGGTCGGCGATAAAACGTATGATCTCGCGATATTAACGGTTCAATCGGATCTTAGCGCGATATATGAAGATCTTTGGCAGCAGTTCTTTTTTCTACTTACGACAGAAGCGATCAAAATTCTTGTCCTCATCATTGGTGTTCTTTGGGTGGCGTTTCGCTTGTTGGTCAATCCGTTACAATTGCTGTCTGGTGCGGTGAGCGATTTTCGTGGCGGTACAGTGCCGAGTAAAGTGACTCTCCCTAAACGATGGTGCTTTGATGAAGTGAGTGTTTTGGCAGAGAAATACAACCGAAGTGTTGAGAAAGTGAAAGAGCACCAGACTGAGTTAGAGGCTGAACGCGATAGGGCAGAAGTCGCTAATCGTAAGAAAAGTGAGTTTCTTGCCACTATGAGTCATGAGATCCGCACACCGATGAATGGCATTATTGGTGTGTCGTCGTTGCTCAATGACACCGACCTCGATCCCCAGCAAAAAGAGTTTGTAGAGATCATTGACAGTTCTTCTCACTCACTAATGACGATCATCGACGACATTTTGGACTTCTCTAAAGTTGAAGCTGGCAAAGTAGAGCTGGAATACACGAGCTATGATCTTCGCGAGCTACTTGACGATGTCATCAGTTTACATAGTGTCAAAGCCAAGCAGAAAAACTTACAGCTGCTCAGCGATATTGATCCTCACTTGCCAATGGAAGTGCAAGGTGATGCCACACGATTGAAACAAGTTCTGAACAATTTGTTGAGCAACGCGATTAAATTTACCGAGCGCGGCCATGTGAAGCTTCTTGTAGCGTTATCTCGACTTGATGGAGAGACCGCTCATATCCGGTTTCGAGTTGTGGATTCTGGTATTGGTATTGCGAAAGAGCACCAACAAGCAATCTTCGAACGCTTCCAACAAGCTGATGGTAGTACCACCAGAAAGTATGGTGGGACAGGGCTTGGTTTGGCGATAGCTGCACAGTTGGTTAACTTGATGGGAGGGGAAATACAACTAACAAGTGAGCTTGGGCTGGGAAGCTGTTTTGAATTTTCGATTCCTGTTGCTGTAATAAATGCGCAATCGACCTATACCGACCAACTTAATGTATTAGATTTCCCGAAAGCGGAAGACAACGAAATCAGCCCTCAAGATAATGATAAACCTTGGGTATTGGTTGTTGAAGATACCATCGTCAATCAGAAGGTAGTTCGCATCATGTTAGAAAAACTGGGTGTGCGAGTGAGTGTCGCCAACCATGGCGAAGAAGCATTGCAGCTGTGTGATCAGCAGCCTTTCGATTTGATTTTTATGGACTGCCAAATGCCTGTGATGGATGGGTTTATTGCTACGGAGCGAATTCGAAAAATGGGAGAGTGGGGGAAACACGTTCCAATTATTGCGCTAAGTGCCAATGTCATTAAAGAGGATCAGCAACATTGCTTCGATGTCGGGATGAACGAGTTCGTGGCTAAACCCGTTACCAAGACTCGATTACAACAAATATTCGAACAGCATTTACCAAAAGCACTGAAAATCAGCGCTGTGCCTAAATAGTTAACTTGAAATCGATCAAGTTAAGTGCGTTTCTATTCTGTAATTGTAACTCTGTGTGATATAGTGCCCGGCTAGTATTTAAAGTACCTTGAGGCTGTGAATGTCGTTTAATCTATCCCTATTGCCGCCTGACGAAAAAAACAAAATCGAACTGGATAAGCAGGCGTCGTTTTTGGTTTGGAAGCTCAGAGAGGCCAAATCTGGTCCTGAAGCAATAGAAGAACAGTTGTCCAAGATTAACGATGCTGATGAAAAGGCGTTTTTCCAGCAATCGGTCGAAAAGTACAAACGAGTAATGGGTGTCGCTTAACGCGAACCGTGGCAATGGTTCAATCCAATGCGACGAATGAGGTAACCTCCCTATTCCTTTGCTAAGCGAAATTGAAAAGGTTTCGCTTTTTGCTAAAATCCTTCGCATTAAATTTGAATTTAGAGAGACATCCCGATGGGAAGAAGTTTTGAAGTGCGCAAAGCCTCTATGGCGAAAACTGCAGGCGCGAAAATTAAAGTTTATTCCAAATACGGTAAAGAAATTTACATGTGCGCGAAAAACGGTGGTGGTGATCCAGACATGAACTTGTCTTTGAAACACCTGATCGCAAAAGCGAAAAAAGACCAAGTTCCTGCGCACGTTATCGATAAAGCGATCGACAAAGCGAACGGTGGCGGTGGTGAAGACTACACTCCAGCACGTTACGAAGGCTTCGGCCCTGGCGGTACTAGCGTTATCGTTGACTGTCTAACAGACAACGGCAACCGTACTTTCCAAGATGTACGCCAATGCTTTGTGAAAGTCGGTGCGAAAATTGGTGTTGAGGGCTCGGTTTCTCACATGTTCGATCACCAAGCGGTATTCCAGTTCAAAGGCGACGATGATGAAATCATCCTAGAAACGCTAATGATGGAAGACGTAGACGTTACTGACGTTGAGCTAGAAGACGGTGTTATCACTGTATTCGCACCTCACACAGAATTCTTCAAAACAAAAACTGCGCTTAACGGTGCATTCCCAGATCTAACGATCGATGTTGAAGAAATCACATTCGTTCCGCAAACTCATACGCCTGTATCGGGTGAAGATGCAGAGAAGTTCCAGAAATTCCTAGATCTTCTAGATGACTGTGATGATGTTCAGCAGGTTTACCACAACGCAGAGCTGTAATTAATTCGCTCATATCGTTGTAAAAAGGCTTCCTCAGGGAAGCCTTTTTTTGATCGCTTTTTCTCAAGCAGAGCTATGCGTTACGATATTTGGAATAACACAGCGACATGATTACACCAAAACAGATACCTTGAGTTAGCATCGCCGTGCCGCCATAGCTAAAGAAGGGAAGTGGGCTACCCATTACTGGCAACAAGCCACTCACCATGCCCGTATTGATAAAAGCATACAGAAAAAAGCTCATCGCTAATGCGCCACTTACCAGCCGACTAAAAAAGTGGTCAGACTGACATGCAAGCAACATAACGCGTGCAGTAATAAACAAGTACAATGCGAGTAAGACTAAACTGCCAACAAAGCCCCATTCTTCCGCATAGGTCGAAAAAATAAAGTCCGTATGACTTTCTGGAATAAAGCCAAGTGTTCCTTGCGTAGCATTCATCCAACCTTTGCCTTTCATACCGCCTGAGCCAATCGCAATCAAAGATTGTATGATTTGGTAGCCCGAACCCAGTGGATCGGACTCAGGGTGCAAGAACTGTGTTACACGGCTCTTTTGATAGGTTTCCATAACGAAGAACCATAAAATAGGTGCTAACGTTAAAATGCTCGCAATAAACCCGCAGATTATTTTCCAGCTCATGCCAGCCAAAAACAAAACGAACAATGCATAAATGATGGTAAAAACTGCACCGTCTAAATCCGGTTGTAGCGCGATTAACCCGGCAGGAATCATTGTAATAAGTAAGCAAAACGCAATTTTCCGGCTGTCTGGTCGACCTCCTTCAATATGCAGCATCCAGGCGATCATGATTGGAATGGAAAGCTTGATTAGCTCAGACGGTTGAAAGCGGAAGAAGCCGATATCGAGCCAACGTTGAGAGCCATTGGTGCTATCACCAAATAAAGCGACAGCAAGTAGTAGCGCAACCGCAATAATGTAGAGATATGGAGCTGAGCGCTGATAGCTGGACGCTGGAATCGAGGACATGACCAAGATACAAACTAATGTCAGTCCGCAGCGCGCCAAATGTTTGAAGAGCATCGCCTCATTAAAGCTACTGGCACTCCAGAGAGTGAGCGAACTTAACAGCATGATCGGAATGATCGCCATGAGTAGTGGCAAATCAACTCTTGGGAAATAACGCTTATTCATTTTCAACGACCTAATAACGCACCTATTTTGAGTGCGAAAACAACTAAAACTCGAAGAGTTCAAACTATTCCGATGCTAAGAATCTCGATTTGGAAACAACAGACACCATGCAAAGGTGTGTAAGAAAGGAGAGTGCGACACTGTCTGTTATGGGTAGCTGTGGGATGGATAAATACACTAGCCTCAGATTTTAAGCCAGTGTTTTTATTGTGACTGCCGTAAAAATGTAGAGTTACGAATGAGCGGAATTGTATTTTCTGTTTAAGTGAATGTCATTCATCCTCTCTCAATACCATTCACTCTGCATAACTGCCATTGGTCGCATGCAAAAGCAGCGTGCGACCTTCTCCCTTAATCTGAAACCATCAAATCACGTTCAACTAAGGACAGTACATGATGGTTTCTCAATCTCGCTCAATCAAAGCTCTTAAACTGGCAAGTACTTTTATCGCCGCATTTGCACTCAGCAGCAATCTGGCGCTGGCTAATCCAAGCGAGCGCACACTCAGTCAATTCAACCAAGCAGCGCAGGGTGACTCTGGCTTAGTTGATACCGTTTACGGCGAATTATCTAAACAACTCGAAGAGCAAGGCGCTACGCCGGTGACTTTGGTGTATTTAGGCAGTGCAGAGACGTTGCAAGGTCGTGAGGCGTTTATGCCTTGGAACAAGATGAAGTTCACCGAGCGCGGTCTTGCCACAATCCAAAAAGGTTTGGACCTAATGGCGAATCAGCCAGTACCACTGCAAGAGCAACAACGCTTACAAGGTTTGCCGGAATATCAACTAGCCACCGCTATGGCAGCTACTACGTTTACCTCTCTGCCAGACATGTTCAATCACTTTGAGCGTGGCTACGAGCTGTACCTTTCTCTGCTCGATGAACCGAGTTTTAGTCAGCAACCTTTCGCGGCTACTTCGTGGATTTACCGTTATGCCATTGAAGCGGCACTGCGCGCTGAAGATGTTCAACAAGCCAAAATATGGTTAGCGCAAATGGAGCAATTGGGCGACAGCAATCTAGAAACGCAAACCGCGAAAGCGTTGCTAGCCAAGTATTAGGGAGGCGTCATGATCGTTTTTAATCAACTCAGTCGCGATTACGCCCTTGGCAACCAAACGGTGCGTGCATTGCGAGACGTGTCTGGTGAAGTGTTTGCCGGCGAAATGGTGGCATTGTGCGGGCCGTCTGGTTCAGGCAAAAGCACCTTACTTAATGTGCTTGGCATGCTGGATACTCAATACCAAGGTCAGGTGACATTTGCAGGCAGCCCATACCCAACCGGACAAATGCAGGCTGCAAAAATGCGCCGTGAAAAGCTTGGTTTTGTATTTCAAAAATTCAATCTTGTGCCCGTGATGACAGCGTTAGAGAACGTGGCGTATCCGCTACACCTCAACGGTTTTTCAAAAGCGGAACAAACCGAGCTCGCCACACAAATGCTAGAACACGTTGGCTTGGGCGAGTTTATTCATCACATGCCAGACAACCTATCAGGCGGCCAGCAGCAGCGTGTGGCAATTGCACGCGCCTTAGTGCACAAACCGGCATTGGTGATTGCAGATGAGCCAACCGCAAGTCTTGATAGCCAAACTGCCAACAAGGTCATCGACATTATGAAAGGGCTCGGACACGAGCTTGGTACCACTTTTATCGTCGCCACACACGACCCTCGTATGGCATCTCGCTGCGATCGAACCATTGAGTTGGTGGATGGCAAAATTACTCAAACGCACGCAAGTGTGGAGGAGGTTTCATGGGCAAGCTAATTCCAGTTTCAGTTCACCTTGCTTGGTTGAACCTGCAACGCAATCGCCGTCGCAGTTTATTGTCGATGCTGATCATTGCCATTGCCGTGTTTGCGTTAACCAGTGCGGGTGGTTTTGGTCTGTATACCTACGACAGTTTAAAAGAGTCGACAGCACGTGACACGGGGCATCTGACGTTAACCACGCCGGGTTACTTCGCTAAAGAAGAAGAGATGCCACTGAGTAACGGTTTAACTCACGCCGACGACATCACCAAGCAATTGATTGGGTTGAATGAAGTGCGAGGTGTGCAGCCACGAGTTGAGTTCAGTGGTTTGATTTCCAACGGCAACAAGTCATCGATCTTTATCGGCATTGGCGTGAACGAGCGCGAATTCGATATGAAAGGACCGTTTTTGGATGTGCGTGAAGGGCAGACGCTGTCAAACATTCATGCATCGCGTTATGACCCTGCAGAGCCAGAAGTGATGCTTG
Organism: Vibrio sp. 2033; assembly: GCF_033339735.1. Lineage (NCBI taxonomy): Bacteria > Pseudomonadati > Pseudomonadota > Gammaproteobacteria > Vibrionales > Vibrionaceae > Vibrio > Vibrio sp. 2033. Next base: position 43,129 of record NZ_JAWOVC010000011.1, on the reverse strand, counting down.
GCGTTGATTTGGCGAACAATCTAAGCGTGCACGTTGGCGATTGGATTACCTTGCTGGCGACCACTACCGACGGCGCATTGAACGCGTATGACTTCAAAGTTCGTGGCATCTACTCAACAGGCGTGCCTGAGCTTGATAAACGCCAACTGTACGTACACATCAACAGCGCACAATCGCTGCTCGGTTCAGACAAAGTCAGTGCGTTATCTGTCTTCCTGTTCGATACCAGTTTAACGAGCCAAGTCGAGCAACAAGTGGCTTCGGTTCTGAGTAAGCAAAAGCAGAACTTTAGTGACCAAGATATTGAAATTACGCCTTGGCAAGAACGTGCGTTCTTCTATCTCAAAGTGAAAGATTTGTACGACCGTATCTTCGGCATCATGGGCGCAGTAATGGCACTGGTGGTATTTGTCGCGCTGTTTAACACCATGACCATTTCGGTAACGGAACGCACCCGTGAAATTGGCACCTTGTCAGCACTTGGTAGCTACCCTCGCGAAATCATTGTTGGGTTCTTGCGCGAAGCAGGGTTACTTGCGGTGATTGGTAGTTTAATCGGCGCTTTGTTTACTGCGTTAGTTACCGTCTTACTGATGGTCGTGGATGTGCAGATGCCGCCACCTCCAGGACGCACAGAAGGTTACCCATTAACGATTTACTTCTCTTGGGAGCTGGTGGCCGTCGCAGGATTCGCAGTATTGATGATTTGTTTGGTTGCGGCGTTTTTCTCGGCGCGCAAAGGGGTGAACAAGCCAATTACGGAGGCACTGATTTATGTTTAATTTCAGATCACTATTACCAATTGCACTACTGACGGTAAGCGGCATCGCAAGCATGAATGCCAGTGCGAATGAAACTGCGTTAGATGCACAGCAAGTTGCGCAATTGATTGAAAAAGCCGACAGCTACCGCTTGCAAGATGACTCCTCCAAAGTGGTGTCACTGGTGCGCTTATATCAAGACCAAGAGTTAGATAAAACCCGCCTTTACCACGTGTACACACGTCCAAATCGTGAATCGTTGGTGGTGTTCAAATCAGCAGTCGAAGCTGGGCAAAAGATGCTGATGATGGGCGACAACTACTGGCTGCAAATGCCTAAGAGCCGCCGTCCGATTCGCATTACGCCAATGCAGAAGCTGCTTGGTGAAGCGTCTATCGGCGACATCTCAACCTTGACGTGGAGCCAAGATTATCAAGGTGAATGGAAAGCGACAGAAACTGTCTCGGTAAACGGGGAAAGTGTCGCGGCTTATCACCTTGCGTTAACCGCGAAAACCAAAGGGGCGAGCTATCAGAAGATCGACTTGTGGTTGTCTGAGCAAGATGCGTTTCCAATCAAAGCTGATCTTTACTTGCGCTCTGGCAAACTCGCCAAGCAAGCGCAATATGGGCGTGCAACTGACAACGGTGAAGACTACGTCAGTGAGATGACCTTGCTTGATAGCATTCAGCCGAGCAAAAAGACCGTTATCGAGTATCAAGAGATCGTGCCTTGGCAACTGGATAACAAGTTCTACAACCCAAGTTATTTGCCGAAAGCTAACACGACTCAGCTTTAGTCTGAGCTCTGCAAATAGAAGCATGAAAACGAGCAAGGAAGTCACATGAAATCGCACCAGCCTAACCTTAACAAAAGCACCAGTTTGTTGATTGCTGCGTCGTTGTGTGTGGGCGCAGCAGCCCCAGTTTTTGCCAATGATGAGCTGAGTTTTGAGTGGGATTGGGCTGTCAGCTACGAAACTGCCAAGCAGCGTGATAGCGCATTTATGCAAGCGCAGGGCAGTTCTCGTGATTCACTTAATGCACTGTTGGATGTACAGGTGAATTATCACAACTTCAGTGGCTTGTTTGCTCTGTACAGCCAAGGTTTGTACCTCAATCAACAAGGAAAGAGTGATTGGTGGAGTGAAGCTGATAACCAATTGCTGATTCGAGAGCTGGCTTGGCTAGGGGAGTGGCAAGTCGGTGATACCACTCTTGATGTGAGCTTAGGTAAGTTGCGCGTGGATTGGGGCGTGGGTTATGGCTACCGACCTTTGGATCTGTTTAAGCCTTATCGACAAAATCCTGTTGGCATAGTCGCAGAAGAGGGTGCGGGTGTGTTTTCACTTTCACACTACGATATGGCAGGCGAGTGGACGGTGATTGCAACGGATTCAAGCTGGGGGCAACAAGACCAAAGTGCACTTGATCAAGCCGCAGAGCAACAAGGTGTTGGTATTCGTCGTTATGCGCTGGTGGGTGACACCGAGTATCAACTTATTGGTTATTACGATGATGTGCGCCGAGGTTTACTCGGAGCCAGTGCCATTGCTGTGTGGGATGAATCCATCGCCATGCACGGTTCCATGCTGTGGCAAAGACAAAGTGTCGGCTATCAGTTTCAGCTAGGTGATCTTTACCAACCTGTTTCGGTTGAGGAGCAGGGCAGCGCATTCCAAGCCTTAATTGGATTGAACTGGGCAAACCAAACCGGACACAACGTGATTGTTGAATATTGGTACGACAGCCGAGCATGGTCGAAAAGCGAATGGCAACAAGCAATAGGGCGTGGCGAATTACTTTCTCAGATCCCTGATCCCAATGTATCTCTACTTGCGACAAGCTACGCCCAAGGGTTTCAGCATGCCAATATCGTTCAGCATAACGTAATGCTGCACTGGAGTTGGGATGTGGAAGCGTGGGCTGCATGGAACGGCAAAGCAGATATGGGCTGGCTAATTGATGTAACCCCCACGTTGGATGTGATGTTGTCGCCACAAGATGGCAGTGTGATTGTCACGCAGTGGCTTAACTACCAATGGATTGATACCGGCGATCAAAGTGTAGAAGTGGAAGTTGCCGCACGCTTTTTAACCGGAGACGACCAATCTGCTTACGCACAAATCAATGATAAGCATATGATTGTATTTAATATCAAAGGGAAACTCTAAATGTGTTCAGCAAAATCAGTGGTAAAAAGTGGATGGCCGCGTAGCTTATTAGTGACCACGGCATTTTGTCTCTTTATCGCAGCAATGACGCTCTCGGTTTGGGGCGGTCCATTTTACATTCATGTGGCGGTTAGCTTTGGATTTGGCTATTCGGCTATCTTCTTCTCATGGTTGATTGACCGTTTGTTTCCAACCATCCCACGTATGATAGAAGTGGTGTGTTCGCTTGTTGCCTGTTTATTGTTTGGGGTGATTAATGCGCAATTTTGGCTCGGAGAGTATTTTGGTATCTCCGATATGATCCCTGTTGGCTTAATGGGATTACTATTTAGCGGTATGTGTTATTTCTATTTTTACTCGCGTGAGAAAGAGGCGGTTGCTCAACGAGAGTTGGAAGCCATCAAGCGCGAGAAAGCAGAGCAAGATCGTGCGCTGTTGCTAAGTCAGCTTAAGCAGATGCAAAGCCAGATTGAACCGCATTTCCTATTCAATACCCTGGCGAATATCAGTGCACTCATGTCGCAAGATGTCGATAAAGCCAAGCTGATGCTAGAACAATTAACCGCGCTGTTGCGTGCAACGCTAAAAAGCTCACGCGAAGAGCACACCACCATAGACAATGAAACGGCGTTAATTGAAGCTTACTTGGGTATTCAACAAACTCGTTTGGGTGAACGACTCAGTTACAAGATTGAGGTTGAAGAGGGACTAGGCAGAACCGAGTTACCGCCGATGATGCTACAACCCTTAATCGAAAACGCCATCATCCATGGTATTGAGCCGAAGCGAGAGGGTGGTGAAGTCAGCTTGCTCATCAAGCGCGAACAACAGAACTTGAAGATTGAAGTCAGAGACACGGGTGTTGGCTTGAATCACGTGAGTGGTCACATGGGCTCTGGTGTGGGTCTAAGTAATCTCAAGCAGCGAGTTGAAGCTTTGTTCGCAGGGCAAGGAGAGGTCTCTATCAGTGAGTCTGTTCAGGGTGGCGTTTGTGTTCGCCTGAGTTGGCCAATGGAATCGTAATCAAGGAAGAAAGGAATGAATACAGGGTTTACTGCCATTATTGCTGATGATGAACCGCTATTGAGGCGTCATCTTGATAAAAGCCTAGCTGAAGTGTGGCCAGAGTTAGAGGTGATAGCCAAAGTCGCCGATGGTGAACAAGCGTTGCAAGCCATTGAGCAAAGTCAACCTGACATTGCGTTTCTAGATATTCGTATGCCAGTTTTGGATGGCATGACATTAGCACAAAAGCTCAATCAACTCGCCAATCCACCTTTGATTGTGTTTGTCACCGCGTACGATGATTACGCCATCAAAGCCTTTGAGCAAAATGCTGCCGATTATTTGCTTAAGCCTATCTCGGATGAGCGCCTCCTGACGACGTGTGAAAGAGTGAAAGCACGCCTTGCTAAGCGAACACAAGAGAGCAGCAATGTGCAGATGAGCAGCCTGTTAGAGCAGTTGCAGCAATTATCCGCGCCACAAACGCCGCAGTATTTACAGTGGATTAAAGCGACGCAAGGGGAAGATATTCATCTGATCGCCACGTCTGATGTGTTGTATTTCAAAGCGGAAGAAAAATACGTTTCTGTGTATGCCCAACAAGGACAAGGCAAAGTGCAGGAGTATTTGATTCGTACATCGTTGAAAGAGTTGATAGGGCAGCTTAACCCAGAACAGTTCTGGCAAGTGCACCGTTCAAGCGTGGTGCAAGTGTGCAAAATTAACAAAGTAAACAAAGACTTTGCTGGAAGAATGTTTGTGCATGTTGGAGAAACTAAGCTCCCTGTGAGTCGTGCATCTCAAAGTTTGTTCAAAGGGATGTAATCGCTAGAACTGCTCACTCTTTACACTGTAAACTCGCTGCTCATTTGTTTCGGCAACGAAAACAAAAAGCGCCTAAGTCATCAGACGTTAGGCGCTTTTGTCGTTTTATAGCGACGACTTCTCCGAAGAGATGAATGGGCTTATTCGCTGATCGTCACTTTCTCGATAATGATTGGATCGCATGGCACATCATCGTGACCAAGCTTAGAGGTCGTTTTCACTTTCGCGATGCGGTTTACGACATCCATACCCGCGGTCACTTTACCAAACACGGCGTAGCCCCAGCCTAGGTTGGTAGTTGCGGTGTGGTCTAGGAAATCATTGTCTTCCAAGTTAATGAAGAACTGTGCTGTTGCAGAGTGCGGAGCATCGGTACGCGCCATTGCGATAGTGCCAACAAGGTTCTTTAGACCACGGTTTGCTTCGTTCGCGATAGGGGCGCGTGTTGGCTTTTCTGCCATGTCTTCGGTATGACCGCCACCTTGGATCATAAAGCCGTCGATAACGCGGTGGAAAATGGTGCCGTCGTAGAAGCCATCTTCACAGTATTTTTTGAAGTTCTTTGAGCTAACTGGCGCTCGTTCTAGGTTCAATTCAATTTCGATGTCACCGAAATTGGTGGTCATAATAATCATCTTGTTTGCCCTTGTGGGTGCTAAGTTGGCGGCATTATAGCTAAGTCGCATTATGATAGCAGAAATAAAAACAGCGACGTTTTGGCGTCGCTGTTTGCATGTTGAGTGTTTGAGGAAAGCTCTAGACCGTAAAGCGACCGACCAAGTCGTACAGCTCGTTAGCTTTGTGGTTGAGGTTGCCACTGCCTGCGCGGTTTTGATTCGCAAGGTGCGCCGATTGGCTGCTTTGTTGAGAGATGACTTCGATGCGTTGTGAAATCTCTTGCCCAACTTGGCTTTGTTCTTCGGTTGCCGTTGCGATCAGCGTGTTCATGTCCATGATGTTAGCAATCGCGGCTTGGATTTCTTGCAGTGCGGCAGAGGCTGCCCGTGCTTCTTCCACTGTTGCTTCACCACGAGCTTGGCTTGAACCCATGGCTTTCACTGCCGCATCCGAGCCAGACTTCAACTGCTCGATCATTTGGTGAATTTCGCCTGTGCTGTCTTGAGTGCGACTCGCCAGTTTACGGACCTCATCGGCAACGACTGCGAAGCCGCGACCTTGTTCACCAGCACGGGCTGCTTCAATGGCTGCGTTCAGTGCCAATAGGTTGGTTTGCTCGGCGATATCCTGAATCACTTCTAGAGAAGAAGAAATGTTTTTTACGTCGCTCTCTAAACGAGAAATCACCGTGCTGGCTTCTGACACTTCTAGCGCGAGCGCTTCGACAGAGTTCGCTGCTGAATCAACAATGTGTTTTGCTTGTTGTGAGTTTTCATCGGCGTCTCTGGCTGATTGCGCTGCTTGGTTAGCGTTGTTTGAAATCTCGTGCGCCGTTGCTGTCATCTCGGTCATTGCCGCAGCGACCTGTTCGGTTTCTTCACGTTGACCTGAAGCTAACTCATCCACTTGCGATGCACGCTGTGACATCTCGTTGGTCTCTGAAACCACTTCTTGTCCGACATGGCTAACACTCTTGATGATGCCTTGCAGGCTTTCAACGAAGATATTGAAGTTACGGCTAAGTTGGGTGAACTCCGGCACGCTCGATTCTTCCATGCGCGCGGTTAAATCTGCATCGCCTTGCGCGAAAGAGTGAATTGAAGCATCAAACTGCTCAATAGGCTTCATGATGCTGCGGTTAACAAACACGGCAAAGACTGCAACTATCGCTGTAATCGAGGCACAAAACAGGGCTATCGCAGTTAGTGTGGTGTTGAGATCTTCGTGTGCGGCTTTTTCCATGTCTGCCACAATGGCGTCGATATCGTCCGTGTAGAAACCCGTTCCTAACATCAAGTCCCATTCAGGAATAAAGACTGAGTAGCTGAGTTTCGGTAGTGCTTCACTCTGACCGAGTTTCGGGAAGTAATAAGTCGTGAACTCACCAGTTTTGGCATTTTTTAGCAAATCCTGAATCAGGTAATTGCCTTTCTTGTCCTGCAAGTTATAGAAGTTTTCCCCGATGCCTTTGGTGTTTTTACCCACCACGACGCGAACGCCTTTTGAATCATAACCAAAGATGTAGCCGGATTGACCAAACTCTAGTTGTTTCAAGATAGGCAGAGCCTCTTCCAGTGGGGCATTTTGTGCGAGTAGCGGCTCGACAGCGGAACGCGCCATTTGTACGTAACTTTTGAGTTCGGCTTTTTTCATCTCCATCATTCGACTTCGAGTTTGCTCAATCTCGTGCTCGTTGTAGGCCGTGGTTTGTACGTAGGTGAACCACATCATGCCTATTGCCATAGTTAGAATTGGAATTATTGAAAGGATATATAGTCGTTTTCTGATCGTCAGATTCATAGAGACGTCCTTCTCTCGGCGCAGCGTTACAAGTGACAAGCTGAATAAGCTTGCCTGATAAAAGTGTTAATACTTATTGTTGTAATGCTTAGAGATTAACCGAGTTACTCAATCAGAAGTACTGGAAATTTGTAAATCTAGACGAAGGTCGTAGCATTTTTAAGCGGGATCACAATTAACGTGAACACGACCCACTATTGCAACGAGAAGTCCCCGTTAACCAATATGAGACGCGATACCTATTCTTTGCGAATTTCAGGTAAAGCCAGTCAGCAACAGGTTTAACGAGGCGCCAACGCAGTGGAGCGTAGAGCCAACCGCGACCAACTAATTGCCACGCACGATGAGTCACGTCCAACCCAAGCAGAAGCTCCCCCTTTTCGTTGAGGGCGTGCAAAATGGTGTTGGCTTGTTCAGGAGCGATCTGAGGATAATCTGCGAATGCATCACTATAGATATCGACGGTTTTGATGTGCTGCTTGGCATCGCGTTGTTTTAGCGCCTTCATCTCTTTGGCACAAAGCGGGCAGGTTCCGTCATAAAATATGGTGAGTTTTGTCATTGCGGTCTTCTTGTTTGAGATTTTCTAATCGCTTTTACGTGGCGAATTTTCTTTTGGTTCATTGTTTTGCAAGTAATGCAGCCAATTGTCGCGAATGTTGCCGTAATTGAATTGGCAGAACTCTTTGCGATCACGCAGGTAGTCTTTTTCTACTTCATCGAGTAAGGCTTTGTATTGCTCAGGATCACTACCGTACACCAAACATAACGTTGAAAAGTAACGCTGCAAATCAAAGCTGTGTTCGTCAATGTACTCGCCAAAATCGTAGTAGTCCGGTCTGTCGTCGGATTCGAATGCGAACATGTCGGCGGCGCTAATGGCCATATCTGCGCCATCTTCTAGGAAGTCAATCATTAAAATAGTGGCAAAATTATCGACCGCATCTTCTTCTTTTCCGAGAACAGGGATGCTTTGATCTTCGATGTAAGCATGTCCAGCTTCATGAAGTAAAGTGTGCAATAACGTATCTAGCGCCCCTGTTTTTGGGGATTTTCCGAAGCGTTCTTCATACTGATTATTGGAGAAGTAATTGAGCGACTCCAAATAAAAAGTGTAAGGAACGTATATTGTGTGTGTATCAGGATCATACATTGGACCATCTTCTCCGCCGTAAACCAGCGTGAGAGCTTTATCAAATGGAAAGTAGGCCTGAGATAGCTCAGCAAAGATGGTGTTTACATCGCTGCTTTGAATAGATTGTTGGGCGATTTTTTCATGAGTTGTCTCTACGGGAGAATATTGAATACGAATGTTTTCAGCTGCTGTAGCTGATGAGACGACGCTGAGTAATAGTGCAGGGCAAAGCGAATGAATGTTCATGTGGGACTCTTGTTATTGAATAACTTGTATAAAAAATTATACATGTTTTTGTCTGATGCATAGTTGGGGTTGTACTCATTAGCCAAAGTCGGGACGTCGGTCTCGAAAAGCAATCATGATAACATCGCATATTTCGGCTGCTTGGTTCTCTAGGGCGTTTATCAAGACCTCTTGGATAAGAACGGCGGTGAAGTTATTAGCTATGCATCGTATTCTAAGAAGCTTACTGAGTAACTGTGCTTCGATCTTTATCTGTGAAAATGATAATAGGCAGTTAATCATTGCAAGGTTTAACTATGGGGTTGGTGAATGTCACTGAATTGAAGAAAATTATCAGCGATATGTTATAATCCTGCTCCGTTGTGACGAAAACGTTTGTTGCAGCCTGAGAGTTTCCTTGGATTCGGCTCGTTTATACACCATGAGCCAGAGTTGAAAAGCTACGACAGGAACAGGCAAACCCAATTGTTTTGAACGCGCTCTCGGCGTTTAGCGGTTACAACGGGAAGGAACTTTGTTTGATAGTAATTGACACATTCTGTTTAAGTAAGGGAGCCCGAAGTGGTTCAGAAAGTGTCACCCAGAATTTACTCACAACACGACAGCCCAAGCGATAACGCACAGGTATTGCGAGGGGCCATTTGAAGGAGCTGTATCAGCTCCTTTCACATTTAAGGGCTTGCTAACAGCGTAAAAACTGACACATCGCTTAAGGAGCGCCCCTTAAACTAGCCTAAGGCGCATCTACACCAACTTTTTGAGTATTTTCGAAACAATAAAGCGAGAAAATTTGCTATTGAACGAAGGTTAAACTAACACTCATTCATTACGGAGAATGAAGAGAACAATAATAAGAGGCGATATGAATCATTTAATATCTGTAGGTGCACTGGAGTCCTTCTTGGTCGCAATTAGTGTGCTTTTCCTGGGGCATTTTATTAATGCTAAGCTACCGATTTTAAAGAAATTCAACATACCTGAGCCGATTGTAGGTGGCCTTATTGTGGCCTGCATGATTACTGCTCTTCATTTCAACGGCATCGATTTAGAGTTCGACTTGCCATTACAAAATACGTTTATGTTAATGTTTTTTGCGACAGTTGGTTTGGCCGCAAATTACACTCAGTTGATGAAAGGAGGTGCGAAGGTTTTTATCTTCTTAGCTGTCGCATCGTTTTACATCATCATACAAAACGGCGTTGGCGTTTCACTTGCGGCGGCGCTCGGTTTAGATCCTTTGATGGGGTTAATTGCTGGCTCGATTACTCTGTCTGGTGGTCATGGTACAGGTGCTGCGTGGTCACAAACCTTTCAAGACGTGTATGGATTGGATAACGTCTTAGAAATTGCAATGGCATCAGCGACTTTTGGTTTGATCATCGGCGGTATCATTGGTAGCCCTGTAGCGCAGCGTCTGGTGGAAAAGAACAGCATAGAGTCTGAGTATGGTCGTGGTGGTCGAGATGCCAAAACTCACGAGAAATTCCCGGAGTTGGTGACTTACAATGAATACGAAGAAGATAAAGTAACGGCGAAAAAAGTGGTGGAGAAACTCTTCTTCCTACTGATCTGTGTTACTGGGGCCAAGTATGTCGAGCAATGGGTAAGCACGTATGAAATCTCATGGCTGATGATTCCAGACTTCGTATATGCGCTATTCATTGGTGTGATCATTACGAATTTCTTGGAAGTGACCAAGATTCGTAAGTTAGATGCCGAAACGGTCGATATGTTAGGTACGGTATCGCTATCTCTGTTCTTAGCGATGGCTCTGATGAGCTTGAAGTTATGGAATATCTTCGATCTAGCGATTCCATTCTTGGTCATTTTAGCTGTGCAGTCTGTCGTCTTAGCTATCTTCACTTACTACGTTACGTTCAAAGTGATGGGAAGCAACTATGACGCTGCGGTTATTGCAGGGGGGCACTGTGGTTTTGGCTTGGGGGCAACCCCAACAGCCGTGATGAACATGGGCTCTATCGTTAACCGATTTGGCCCGTCGCCGCAGGCATTTATGGTGGTGCCAATTGTGGGGGCTTTCTTTATCGACATCGTCAACTTAATTATCTTGCAAGGCTACATTTCATTCCTTGGTTAAAGTTAAGTGGATGAGCTCCTAGAGGCGAAATAAAAACGGTCACAACACTGGTTGTGACCGTTTTTTTATGACTTGGTTTGGTCGTTTATTGAACGAAGAATTATTGGATAGTTCGGCTGAACTTGAGGCTAGCTGTCCAACCAAGAATACCAATGAAGGCGTAAATGCCGACGTTTAACCAACCCGCTTGAGGAATGGCATTGAATGGGTTTGGTGTAATAATGGCGTGCAGCGGAAGGTAAAGCACTTCGGAGAAAAACTGATCTAGTCCGTAGAAACCAAAAAGTGCGATAGGCATCCAACGCAGCGCATAAATGGCGATAAACAAAATGACCAGTGGTGAGTTCACTTTTTGTGAAATAGCCATCGCAGTTAATGCCAGCGGTAACAGCAGAATACCGGCGAACAACATTCTGATTAAAAACTCTCCCCAATGCAGCAGCACGTAACCTAACGAGGCTTGGCGGTACAATAAAGCCAATTGGTGATCAGTAGAGATGTTCAGCAACCACAACATTAAATTTGCAGCGAGTACGAGCACCGAGCAGACGAGCGGAATCACCAATAAGCCAAATCCTAGCTTCACTAAATGGGTTTTTATGTCACTGACAGGCATACTGCGCCAAAACATAATGCTGCCTTCCGCCCGTTCTTTGCGTAGCGTTCTTGGGAAGTACTGAACGGCTAACAAGATAGACAGCAGCCCTGCTCCTCCGGTAATCAACATATTGACATCATCACCAAGCTCTTTGTGAATGTCACTGACATCGCCACCAAAGCTCATTTGGAAAAACATATTGTGTTGTAGAGTGTCGTTACTCATTAAACTCACAAAGAGAATAACTCCACACGCCAACACAAACAGTGGAATACGTAAAACAAGAGGGTTTTCTAACCACTCTTTTTGCAACATCGCGACAACTGAACGCATTACGCTGCCTCCTTCTGCAATGCTAAAAATAGATCCGCTAACTTCACCCCATGGATGGAACCCATTGTTTCTGCTTGTTGGGCATACTGGGCTTTGAGTAACCATTTCGTTGAACCGAGGCCTTTTTGTGACGAGAGTGGGTTCATCGCTTCAATTTGTGTGCGGTGCTCGTCGTTGGCTTCAAGAATGAAATAGTCTTCACTGATACTGTCCATCGAGGTTTGCAGAACGGGGCGACCATGCTTAAGAATCAGAACATCTGTCAGCAAGTGCTCAATCTCTGATACTTCATGACTGGCGATGATCAACACGCGCTCGCCGTCGTGAAACCATTCCAATAAGTGACGATAAAACGTCTCGCGATACACGAGATCTAACCCGAGTGTCGGTTCATCCAATATGAGGATTTGGGTGTTGGTTGCGATCACAATCGCGAGGTGTAATTGCACCTTCATCCCTTTGGATAAAGATTTGATACGCGCACGAGGTTTGATGTCCGTTTGACGAAGTAGCGTATCTGCTTGGGCGCGATTGAACCCTGGATGCACGCCCTCGGTATAGTTAAGCAGTTGAGCAACGGTCATCCAATCTGGCAGAACGTTGACATCCGAGATGTAGGATAAGCTCTGCATTATCTTGTCGCGTTGCATAATGGGTTCAAATCCGTTGATACGAATAGTGCCCTGATATTCATGTGCACCGAGTAGGGCATTAATAAGCGTTGATTTACCTGCGCCATTATGGCCGAGTAAGCCAAGTACTTGTCCTGCATGTAGGTCGAAACTCACTTCATGCAGTGCTTCTCCTTGTTGCTGATAGTGCTTGGAGACGTTGTTTACACTGACTAATGCGCTCATTGGTCACCTTTCAAGTGTGGTTTTAGTTGTAGAATGAATTCGTCGAGTGACATATCCAGACGCTGTATTGTGTCGGCTATCTGCGGAATTTGTTGCTGAAGAAAACGTGCCTTCTCGTCTGCGAGTAATTTGAGCTTTGCTCCTGAAGCGACAAACATACCTTGACCGCGTTTTTTCTCCACTAGCCCGTCATCAACAAGCAATTGATAGCCTTTCATAACGGTGAGGTGGTTAATTTTCATATCTGCAGAGATGCTACGGACGGAGGGCAGAGCATCGCCTTCTTGCCAGACACCTTGCAGTATTTGCTGCGTGATCTGGTCTGCCAACTGTCGAAATATCGGTTGGCGATCATGCCAATTAGTCATGAGTGAATCTCTTGGTTGAGATGGTGTTATATATATGTATAACACCTAGTGCGTTAGAGAGAAAGTAATAATTTAAAACCTAGTGTATCCGCCTGTCTTATTCGCTCTAAATATCCACCTATGTGGTCGTTGTTTTGAGGTTTTGTTTTATATGGAAATTAATTGCTTCTCATAAGTTGAGAAGTGTTGTTTTTCTCTTCCCATCAATACACTTATCGCCTGTTCTAAATGAATATTCTCACTGAATGATAATTAGCATAATTTTAGGTCTGCCTATTTCTTACTTGATGAGAATCAATGGTCAAAGAGGCCTAGAAAACAAAAGTTTCGAGAGGCAATCTGACTGGCTTAGGCACCTATCTCACGTTGAGCGCGTGCTCAATGAATGAGAAAGAGTAGAGTAAAGAGGTCTCATGAATCAGGTAATATCTATCGGCCCACAGGAGTCGTTCCTCGTCGCAATTTGCGTGTTGTTTTTAGGGCAGTTCATCAATACCAAGTTACCAACCTTAAAAAAATTTAATATTCCAGAGCCAATTGTTGGTGGTCTAGTGGTCGCTTGCGTCATCACGACGATGCACTTAAACGGTGTGGATGTTTCCTTTGATTTACCACTGCAAAACGTCTTTATGCTGATGTTTTTTGCAACCGTTGGCTTAGCGGCAAATTACACCCAACTGATTAAAGGCGGTGCGAAGGTTTTCATCTTCCTAGTTGTGGCATCGGTCTACATTCTTATCCAAAATGCGGTCGGCGTGTCCTTAGCAACAGCGTTGGGGTTAGATCCACTCATGGGGTTGATCGCCGGATCCATTACGCTTTCTGGCGGACATGGAACGGGAGCTGCGTGGTCGCAAACTTTTCAAGAAATGTATGGTTTGCATAATGTTCTAGAGGTGGCAATGGCTTCTGCTACATTTGGCTTGGTGATGGGCGGGATTATTGGCAGCCCTGTTGCACAAAAGCTACTAAACAAACACAACTTGGAATCGGAATACGGACGCACCAATCAAAGTCATCAGAGTTTCCCTGAACTGGTGACGTACAACGAACATGAGGAAGATCGTGTCACAGCGAAAAGAGTCGTTGAAAGCTTGTCCATCATTCTACTTTGCGTGACAGGCGCGAAGTATCTGGAGAGTTGGGTAAGCAGTTTTGACATCAAGTGGTTAATGATTCCCGATTTTGTTTATGCGCTGTTTATTGGTGTTGTTATCACTAACATCATGGAAGTGACGAAGGCGCGCAAGGTTGATTTAGAAACCGTTGATATTCTTGGCACGGTTGCACTATCTCTATTTCTTGCCATGGCCTTGATGAGTTTGAAATTGTGGAATATTTTCGATCTTGCGATCCCATTCCTTATTATTCTTGCTATTCAGTCGGCAGTGTTGGCGATGTTCACTTACTACGTAACATTCCGAATGATGGGAAGCAACTACGATGCGGCGGTGATCGCTAGCGGACACTGCGGTTTTGGATTAGGTGCTACACCGACTGCGGTCATGAATATGGGCTCCATCGTGAGTCGATATGGTCCATCACCACAAGCATTTATGGTGGTTCCAATTGTCGGTGCATTCTTCATCGACATTGTGAATTTAGTGATTTTGCAAGGATGCATCGCTTTTATTCGATAACATTCGCTTTTTTACCGAAATAACAAAGCCAGCACCTATACGCTGGCTTTGCTATTTGTAACACGAAATCTTGTTTGCCTGACTTCAAGCCGTGAAATCAATGCGTTACTATGACGACATAGTGTTCAATTTTGCAGCAGCATGAGGTACCCACATGTCTGAAAAAATATCGACGTCGGCATTAGCGAAAATGCGCAAGGTAGAAGCTAAGCTGCTGTTTGCCGATCTCAAACGTGCAGGCTACATCGTTCGCCAAGATGAAAAGTGGATTTTGACCGAAGAAGGGGCAAAGTTTGGCGGTGAGTATGTGGATCACCCTAAATTTGGCCAGTTCATCGTCTGGCCGGCCAACTTACATATTGAGCTGACTCCCAGCTCAGGGAAAACATTGAGCGCGACACAACTGGGTGAAAAGCTGAAATTGAATGCGAAGCGCATGAACCAGCTTTTGAGTGAACTGGGTTGGTTGACCAAATCCGAAGAGGGATGGAGTGTCACAGAAGCTGGTGTGCGCGCTGGTGGGCAGCAAAGAACCGATAAAGAAACACAAAATACCTTTGTCGTATGGCACGATGTGGTGCTGCGTAACAAGCGTCTTAAGCAGTCTGTCATTGAGTTTTTAGGGCAAGACGCGGAGTCACATTCTACGGATAAATCGTACTCAAGCTTTCGCCAAAAATTTGAAGCCAAGCACCGAACATTAGATGGGCATTACGTGCGCTCTAAGGGGGAGTTGCTCATCGACAACTGGCTGTACTTGGCTGGTGTTGTGCACGCTTATGAGCGTCAGTTGCCGATTGACCAAGATGTCACTAGCGATTTTTACTTGCCAGGTGGCAAAGTCTATTTGCAATTTTGGGGAAGTGACGATGGGGAGATGGCTCAGGCCGACCGTGAGACCATTCGTACTGTTTATGAGCAGCATCATTTCAATCTTATCGAAGTCGAACCGAGTGAACTAGACAAGTTGGATGAAGTGCTTCCTAAGCGTCTTCGTCAGTTTGGTATTAAAGCTTATTGACGACTTAAGCCCGCTGTTCAGATAAGAAAAAACCCGTGTTCAACACGGGTTTTGTATTTTTAGTGTATTTCTAGGCTGCAATCCTATGGGTTAAAAGCCTTTGATGTTTTCTGCTTCTAGCTCAGAGAAGTACTTCACTGTCTTCACTTTCAGTTCTTGTTGAGCTGGTTCGTCGCATACGATCACCGCTTTAGGGTGAAGCTGAAGAGCAGAAACTGTCCATAGATGGTTTACACAACCTTCCACGGCTGCTTCAAGTGCCTGAGCTTTGTTATGACCAGTGACCAAGATCATCACTTCTTCTGAGTCTAGAAGCGTACCAACACCGATAGTCAGCGCGTATTTAGGCACTTGGTTGATATCGCCGTCAAAGAAGCGAGAGTTCGCAATGCGAGTGTCTTCAGTGAGGGTCTTGATGCGAGTACGAGAAGAAAGAGATGACGCTGGCTCGTTGAACGCGATGTGACCGTCGTTACCCACGCCGCCCATGAACAGGTTGATCTTGCCGTAAGACTTAATTTTGTCTTCGTAACGCTTACATTCTGCGTCGTGATCGTCTGTGTTACCGTTCAGTAGGTTGATATTTTCTTCTTGAATATCAATGTGATTAAAGAAGTTGTTGTACATGAACGAGCGGTAAGATTCTGGGTGATCCGCAGGGATGCCAATGTACTCATCCATGTTAAAAGTCACGACGTTTTTGAAGCTGACTTCGCCGGCTTGGTAAAGCTCGATTAGGGCTTTGTAGGTTGCTAGAGGAGTGCCACCAGTTGGTAGACCCAGAACGAATGGACGCTCAGCAGTAGGTTTAAAGTCGTTGATACGCTTAGCGATATGCGCAGCTGCCCACTTACCTACTTGTGCTGCTCGAGTTAACGGGATAAGTCTCATTTTGTGCCCCTAGTTATTGGAATTGACGATGTACTGAAACATTAATTCGCATTATAAAATAAGTAATGGCGAACTGCTATTGTTTTAGGTCAAAATTTTGCTTTTTCTTTAACCAATGTTGGTTTTGTCGACGATTTTTATATCTAAATGCTTTTATAAGACGATTTTTTACAAAGAAATTGCATTATGAAACTGACGAATCAATAGATAAAATTTATGATCTAAATTAAGTTCTGCCTTCGCACTTAACCTTGTTTTTTAACAACCTACAGAGTGCGAAATCGCACACGAACTTCAAATATTATGGGTTAGATATGGCATGGCGCTCATTCTTTAACCATAATTGAAATGTGTAAACCAGTGAGGAATTCGGTATGAAAAATGAGTTAGATCCGAGCAAAGTACTACAGGCTTACGAATGTGTGATGAACAACGGTACACCAACCGAATTTGGTAAAATGTATGAAGGTGTAGAAGCGTTTTCTGACTACGATGGGTACAACGTTTTCTTGAGAGGGAATGGTGTTGAGCTAAAAATTGGCTTCCACAACACCTATCACTTGGAATATGACCAAGAGCATTTGAAAGAGAGCTTTCTGAAAAAGATTGCGACGCTCGCCAAGTAAACGGTCATCACCCAAATATTAAAAAAGCCCTTGGGAGAATGCCCCCTTGGGAGAATGCCCCCTTGGGCTTTAGGAGAAGAAATGAGCTTGTCTTGCTCGCTCAGTAAAGTCAAACGAGCTTTCGC
Source organism: Vibrio sp. 2033 (assembly GCF_033339735.1). Classification (NCBI taxonomy): domain Bacteria; kingdom Pseudomonadati; phylum Pseudomonadota; class Gammaproteobacteria; order Vibrionales; family Vibrionaceae; genus Vibrio; species Vibrio sp. 2033. Next base: position 26,009 of record NZ_JAWOVC010000011.1, on the reverse strand, counting down.
CTACTGCTAGAAAAAGGCGAGAACTAGGTTATTGGTTATTAATCGTCTTCAACCAAACTCTCTTCAATGTATTCTTCTGTGGCGTCAGGCTTGTTACGACCATTTAGCGTATGGAAGCGCTTGCGACCACGAGCAAGTTGGGTGTACTTTAGCCACGTACGCTCAAGTTTTGTTTTTGCTTTGCCCGGGTTTTCTAACACCTTGATGAAGTGTTTCTCTTCGCTGTTTTCAGGTGTTAATTCGCCTGACTCTAAGCCAAGCATTGTATCCCCATAAATTGTTAGGATTTCCTCTTCTGAAAGAGTAAAATCGCCAGACTTTGCAAAGCCGCGTGGGAATTTTACGTTATCGTAAAAACGTTTTTTGCCATGACGGAATTCAGTGTCAGACATGTCAACAGCCTCTGTAACCGTTATTGATGAATGTAGTGAACTTACGGCGAAAATTAGGCTTAAATCTAACAAAAGAAAAACAAAACTTTTTTGTCGTCATGATTTTAATTAGTTGTTAATCTGGTTTTATATTAACCAGGAGATGGTTTATGGATGTAAAAGTCTTTCGAACATTTTTAGAGCTGGCAAGAGTTCGTCACTTCGGACGTGCTGCTGAGAACCTTTATATTACCCAAGCCGCTGTGAGCGCACGTATCAAACAATTGGAAAGTTACTTCGATACGCAATTGTTTATTCGTGATCGAAATAACATAAAGTTGACCTCTGCAGGTGAGCGCTTAATCAGCTATGCCGAGGTAATGGTCACTACATTGCAACAAGCGAAGCTAGAATTATCGCTTGAAGATGGCAAAGCGCTGCAACTAACGTTAGGTGGCACGCCAAACATTTGGGACGCTTATTTACAGAATTGTTTAAGTGTCGTCACAGATTCGTTTGGTGGTTATGGCTTCATGGCAGAAGTGATGGGACGTGAGATGCTCAGTCGTAGCTTGCTAGAGCGCACGTTAGATATGGCATTTGCGTTCGATCAGATCAAAGCTGATGAGCTTAACTGTAAAAAAGTGGCGGATGTTGTTCTCGTTCTGGTATCAACTGAGAAAGATTCTTTAGACACCGTTTTCGAAAACAAATATGTGTACGTTGACTGGGGGACGCGTTTCTCCTCAGAGCATTCTGAGCGTCACCCTAAGATTCCGGCTCCATATTTACGCACTTCAACAGCGCGTATCGCATTGGACTTTATTTTAGAGAAGGGTGGAGCCGCGTACTTACCAATCTCTCTCGTGGAGCCATTTATCGCTAATGGGCAGCTTCACAAGGTGTCTGGAGTAGAAGATTGGTGTCGCCCTATCTATTTGAGCTATCGTAAAGCTAGCTCGTCTGTAGACGCGATTAAGCAAGTGGAAGAAATTGTCAAAGAGATCGATCCACTGACCGCTTACAGTTTTCAGCAAATTGGTTCTGGCACTTCCGACGAATAGCGTTGAATGAAAAGTCAGAAAAACGAAAAAGCCGCCTTGAGAAATCAAGGCGGCTTTGTTTTTATCTCGATGAATCGATAGTTATGGTAAGTCAAACAACAGGGCTGTTGTGCTTTCGTTTGATGTATTGCGCAAAACAACCTTACTCTGGTGTTCAACCTTCGCGCCGTCGCCAGCCGTCAAAGTGGTATTGTCGACACTAAGGCTCCCAGTCACTTGATGGATGAATAGATTTCGGCCCGACTCAATCTCAAAGTTTAGTTCGCTACTTGGCTCAAGAATTAACTGATGCAAAGTCGCATCTTGCTTAATAAGTAGCGTGCCGTTTTCTCCAGTTGGAGTTGCGATAGTCGTTAACCCAGGATTGCGACCAAAATCTTTTTGCTGATAACCTGGTTTGGTTCCAAATGTGTTCGGTTGAATCCAAATCTGTAGAAACCGCAGCGTATCTTGGTTCGATGCATTGTACTCACTGTGGTAAATCCCTTTCCCTGCCGACATGAGTTGGAATTCACCTGCAGGTAGTGTTTTGACGTTACCTTCACTGTCTTTGTGTGCGATAACACCTTCCAACACATAGCTGATGATCTCCATATCACGGTGGCCATGTGTATCAAAACCCGCGCCAGGCTTGACTACATCGTCATTAATGACTCTCAGCTCAGAAAAGCCCATATGTTGAGGATCGTAGTAGCTACCAAAAGAAAACGTATGTTTGCTATCAAGCCAGCCAAAGTTTGCTCGACCTCGGTCTGCTGCATGTCTTACCGTAATCATAAGGCCTCCTTAAGAGAGCTTTTTGTTTAATAAGTTATCTAACGCTGCTTTACCTGCGCCAGAGAACGCCAGAGAAACGCTCGCTGCCAGTAATGCCAAGCCAAACTCGTAACCGTTGTTTGCCATGAACAGGCCATTCTCAAAGTGGACAGAGAATATCGCTACCACCATCGTGAACGCCAAAGCAACCGCTGCTGGTCGAGTTAGCAGACCAAGTAAAATGAACAAGCCGCCAAAGAACTCTGCGCTGCCCGCAAGTAACGCCATGAGTACGCCAGGACCTAAACCGATAGATGCCATCCACTGACCTGTGCCTTCTAGGCCGTAGCCACCAAACCAGCCAAATAGTTTTTGTGCGCCGTGCGCCATAAAGATAATGCCGATTGGAACGCGAAGTGATAGTGCGCTGTAACCTGCGTTTGATGTGGTAATTTTCTGTAATAGTGCTTTCATGATTCTGTCCTCTGACTCTTTTCAATGAGTGGGAAGCGTGTGCTCCCGTGCTGTTGAGAACAGTTTAGGTAGAGGCGAACATAAAAATAACGGGAGGATTTTGATAAACTCGTTCTAAAAAATTGAATAGTTGGTTTTTATTTATTTAAATCAATGCCTTGATTTTTATATTCGAGTGTTTATTTGCAGATTATTGTCTGTTTTAAATCAAGGTCTGTCATTATTTTCGATAAACATTTTTTCTGTTAAACAAAAAAAGAGCACATGTACTGTGCTCTATTGCTTTCGCTTTTAACAAGGGAGAAAGGTGTGTTAAAGAAAACCGTCAGAGGTTCATTAAGCTCTCTAATGACTCCTCTACATTGTTGTAGTGATAAGTTCGAATATTACGTCCATCCGTCGCATTAATCTGAATTTCTGAGATCTCGTTATCTGAGTCTCGTTCGATAATTCCAATAGAATGATCTACGGATTTACTGGTAATAACCTTTTGGTTTCTTAATACAATTACGCAAGTATGTAAGTCCATGCCAATTCCCTTTAGCCGACGTTGTTGTGATGTTCTGGATCTAACTTTAGTGTACAAAAGCGCTAATGCCAATAAATCTCAATATTGAGTTCCGAAAATGGCTAATTGTGGGCGCTTAAGCAAGCTACAATAACACTATATTGAACGATGCCTATGAACAATAAATGACAAAAGGCATGAGCAAGGAAAGCACTATGTTTATTCACCCCCATACCTCACTGACCTTCGAGCAGTGTCACAAGGCGCGAGTCGCGCGAGACAGTCGTTTTGATGGGCGATTTTATGTGGCGGTAAAAACAACGGGAATCTTTTGTCGTCCGATTTGCCCGGCAAATTTGCCTAAAGAAGAAAATGTTGAGTATTTCGCTGATAAGACGCAAGCCCTTCAAGCAGGGTACCGTCCGTGTTTACGCTGTCGACCTGATAGCGCGCCTGGATCTTGGGCATGGAAAGGTGTCGAGACGACCTTTCAACGAGCGATTTCGTTAATTGATAGAGGGGAGTTGCATCACCATTCGGTGTCTGAGTTGGCTGAGCGTGTTGGGATTTCTGACCGTTACTTACGTATGTTGTTTGAGCAGTATCTAGGTATGTCACCCAAGCAGTATGCGCAATATCAGCAACTAATGTTCGCCAAACAGTTGCTTCACTCCAGCTCTATGTCGGTCACCGACGTGGGGTTTGCGTCAGGTTTTAACAGTACGCGCCGCTTTAACGATGCTTTTCAAAAGTTTCTCAAACTAACGCCTTCTCAAGTACGCCGTAAAGAGTTTGATGGTGCGGGTTGCAATCGAATTGCCTTACCTTATCGAGGTGAGTTGAATTGGTCGCACATGTTGGACTTCTATCGTTTGCGAGCGGTTGAGGGGGTTGAGCTGGTGAGTGATGAGAGTTATCAGCGCAACGTTTTTTTGGATGACAGCAAAGCCTGGTTTAAAGCGACAAAAGGTGAAGGATACTTAGAACTGGCGTTTGAAATTGAAGACGTAACGAAGCTGCAAAACTTGGTGTCTGACATTCGTCGTATGTTCGATCTTGACGCTGATATTTGTACTGTTGAGCAGCATTTGGAGTATGTTGCGCCTGGGCTCGTGTCGAGTAAAGGTATTCGTATTCCTGGTGTATGGAGTGCATGGGAAGCAGGGGTTAGAGCGATTTTAGGCCAGCAAGTGTCGGTTAAAGCTGCGATTGGTCAACTTAACTTATTGGTGGCCACACTTAGTGGAGAGTCAGAAAAACGTTTTTTCCCGACTCCCAGTGATATTGCGAACGCCGACGTGAGCTTTTTGCGCATGCCGCAAAGCCGTAAAGAGACGCTAGTGCGCTTCGCCCAGTTTATGCAGGACAACTCAGAAGCTGACCCCCAGCACTGGCTAGCTTTGAAAGGCATTGGACCTTGGACCGTCAGTTATGCTCAACTGCGAGGGCAATCTCAACCCGATTGCTTTCTAGATAAAGACTTAGTGGTGAAAAAGGCGATGCAGCGTTACCCATCACTGAATACGCACACTGCGGCCCCTTGGGGAAGCTACGCGACGTTTCACTTATGGAATCAATCATGAAAACATTTTATACCGAAATGCCGAGTCCACTAGGAACGGTGACTATCCAATCGAACGCTGAGGGCTTACTTGGCATTTGGTTTGAAACATGCACCACTAAGCCGAGTGAGCTGGGGGGGCGAGACGAGCAGCATCCGGTCTTGCGCCAAGCTGTCACCCAACTGGATGAATACTTTGCTGGTCTGCGCAACGAATTCGATTTGCCCCTTGCAGCGACAGGCACTGATTTTCAAAATCAAGTTTGGCAGGCACTAACGACCATTCCATATGGGGAAACGTGGAGCTATCAAGATCTCGCGAATGCGATAGGTAACCCTAAAGCTGTGCGTGCTGTTGGGTTAGCAAACGGGAAGAATCCGATTTCTATCGTGGTGCCTTGTCATCGCGTTATTGGCAAAAGCGGAAAACTGACTGGGTATGCAGGTGGAGTGGAGCGCAAGCAACGTTTGCTCGCGTTGGAGCAAGGTACACCGCTTTAAGTGAGGCGATTCTCGTATTGGGATTAAGCGTGCTACACAGGGGTAACGATAGTGTAGAGTTTCATAATCGTTATACGAATAGAAGAAGGACAATAAGGACATGCCTTTCAAAACGGATTTTGATGCCTTCATAAGTGAGTGTTGGCAGCATCACGAGGAAAATCCCGAACAAGTTTATGCTAAGCTAGAAACGGCTCTGAGCGAGGTGGAAGACGTTACCCAAATCGAGCGAATATTCGCATTGATGCTGCATACCGCTATTGGGCATCTCCAGTGCCCAGAACAGTTTCTTACTTGTTTAGAGCACTTTGATGAACGCAAGGTTGCCGAGAGTTTGGCATTTCAACGCAGTATTGCCGTTGTGCGCTATTTCGTAGATGGCACTGACAATATGGAATTATTGGAAGAGCAAGAACAACGCCGAGTTTACGCTTTGATTTCGAATGAACTTTCTGCACTTGTTCAGCTTGAACTGGCGAGTCAATGGTTGGTGAAGGCAGCGTTAGGAATGACGCCGAACGATGCAGAAGGGCCATTAGCGCGCGCTATCGCGATCACTGCAAACAACTTAGCATGTCAGTACGAAGCGCTGGCTGAGCGCACGTGCATGGAAAAATCGAAGATGTTAGAAGCAGCGACACTCGCGCTAGACTATTGGAAAGTGGCAGGGGGTTGGATGCAAGAAGAGCGCGCAGAGTATCGCTTAGCGATGAGCTTGCTTAAAGCGGATAAACCGCAAGAAGCCAAAGTGCATGCTGAGCGCTGTGAGGCTATTTGTCAGCAAAATGGTAGCGACGCGTTTGAGCTGTTCCACGCACATGACTTGTTGATGCAAGTACACTTCCATCTTAGCCAGAAATATAAAGCTAAATTGGATGAAGAGATGCAGCAGCACTGCAAAACGAGCTCTTTGACGTGATCTTAGCGTTGAATGAAAAAGCCCCGAGCGACTGGCTGGGGGCTTTAGGGTTGTTGACTATGCAGCGATGATTATGCTGCTTGCGCTTTTGCTTGGTATCGTCCTGGTTTATGGTTCATCGCCAAAATCAAGTTCGTAGCGATGGCACCTAGAACAGATAGAGCGATAAGGTGCACATCTACAATGAACAGTGACATCACCACGATGGCACAATCTAACCCCATTTGAACTTTACCCGCTCGAACTCCAAAACGTTCCTGAAGGTACAACGCTAGAATGTTAAAGCCACCCAAACTCATTTTGTGACGGAAAATTACCAACATACCGATTCCAATCAGCCCACCACCCAAAAGTGCCGCATAGAGAGGTTCGATTCGTGAAATCTCAATCACATGATGCAGATGATCGACCGCAAAAGAGACAATCGAAACCGCAATAAAGGTATTGATAGTGAAGCGCCAACCCATGCGCATCACAGATAAAATATAAAAAGGGAGGTTAAGAGCGAAAAATATCTGACCAAAACTGAAGTCACTCACTTTGGTTAGGAAGATCGCCAAACCAGCCGTACCGCCAGTGAGCAATCCTACTTTGCTAAAAAATATCACCCCAAGTGACACCAACGCACTGCCGAGCGTCAGAGCCAAGAGGTTCTCTCTTAGGCTATGATCTTTGTCCATAAATTAATTTCCTTGGTTTAAAAACCGCGCCGGAGATAATACGTCTCACGGACGCGATAGACAGTCGCCAAAATAGCAACTAACAAATCGGCCAATAAAATGTCGCGAAAAGTGATGGATGTCGAGTTTTTGGACGAGATTATGATGATGTTAACCTGTTTAACATAATGTACACAGATAGAAAAACAACAAGGAAAAGTTATGATTAAGAAAGTTGGCAACACCCAAATCAACACATTACATCGACTGAGTTGCCACTGTGGAAAAGTTGAGTTGGAACTGGCGTTACCCAATGGTATTGAGAAACCGAGACGGTGTGACTGTTCTATGTGTCGACGTCGTGGCGCGATTGTCGCATCTGTACCTTTGAACGGTATTCGTATTATGCAAGGCGAAGACGTCTTGAAGCAGTATCAATTTAATACACACACTGCGAAGCACTTTTTCTGTGGCGAGTGCGGTATTTATACGCACCATCAGCGTCGTTCTGACCCGAGTGAGTATGGCTATAATGTCGGCTGCTTAGAGGGCGTCAACCCATATGAGTTGGGAGCGATTGAAGTGATGGATGGCGTTAACCATCCATCTGACCGCTAGGTTATATTGCGATTTAAGTGCCTGATTATCGGTGCTTTTAAGTAAATAAGCCGCTATTCATCCACAAGTGTACCGCAATACTGGCGGCATAACCCAAGGCGATGACGGGAGCCCACTTTAGGTGGCCAAAGAAGGTGTATTGTCCACGCGCAGCTCCCATTAAAGCGACGCCTGCCGCGGAGCCAATGGAAAGCAAACTGCCACCGACACCTGCGGTTAATGTGACCAGTAGCCAGTTGCCCATCGACATGCTTGGTTCCATGGTCAGTACAGCAAACATAACCGGAATGTTATCGACGATTGCAGATAGGACACCAACCATTACGTTTGCCCAGACTGGGTTCCATTGCGTGTACATGACGTTTGAAACCAGTTCGAGGTAGCCAAGTAAACTTAAACCGCCAACACACATTACAACACCGTAGAAGAACAACAAGGTGTCCCATTCGGCTCGAGACACACGATGAAACACATCAAACGGAACCACTGAGCCTAAGCGCTTCAATGCCTGATCATCGCCATTGGCAATTGCCATAGCTGCTTTTTTTGCGAGTGAGTGTTTGAGAGTTTGGCGCAAAAAATATCCGAAAAACTGTAAGTACGCCAAGCCCATCATCATGCCCATAACGGGTGGGAAGTGCAGCAAGGCGTGGAAAGAGACTGCGGTGGCAATCGTCAAAATGAACAACGCGACAATACGCCTTGCCCCGCGTTTTAGCTCAACGTGTTGGTGAATCGTATTCGGTTTTGTGTTTGGAACAAAAAGTGACATCAAAAATGCGGGAACCAAGTAGTTCACCAATGACGGTACAAACAACGGAATGAACTCAGCAAAGCTGACATGACCGGCCTGCCACACCATCAGGGTTGTAATATCACCAAATGGGCTGAATGCACCGCCAGCGTTGGCTGCGATAACAATGTTGATACAAGCAAGATTGACGAACTTAGTATTATCACCAGAGACTTTCATCACTACAGCGCACATCAAAAGGGCCGTAGTTAAGTTATCGGCAATCGGTGAAATGACAAAAGCGAGAAACCCCGTCAGCCAGAACAACTTTTTGAATCCAAAACCTTTACCAACCATCCACGCCTGTAAGGCATCGAAGAGTTTGCGTTCTTCCATTGCGTTGATGTAAGTCATCGCCACGAGCAAAAACAGCAGCAACTCGGCATATTCCAACAAGTTGTGTTCTAGTGCGGATTTGGCGATTTCAGGCTGATTGTGTTGAGCAAAGGTGTAGCCAATCAGAATCCAAATTAATCCTGCAGCGAGCAGCACTGGCTTGGATTTTCTCATTTTCAGATACTCTTCCAACATAACCAGTATGTAAGCGATCGAAAAGATAATCAGAGCCGCGTAACCGACACCAGAATTAACAAGGTTCAGTTCATTGGTTGATGCAGCAAAGGTGGCGCTAGAGAACAACAAACAGCAGAAAGCCACAATTGGATAGATTGGCATAGACATTTCTCCTTTGTCTGGTTGGAGAAATATTAGCCACAAATGAATGAGTTAGTTGTGAGAGAGCTCGAATTAACAGTAGGAGTTAGGAAATGATAGTGTGCGCCACTATTTTCTGAGTGACGCAATGCTTGCTGCGCCGAATAAAACCGCAGCGGCATATAAACCGTAAGTTAACCAGTGACTAATCTCTAAAAAAGGAACGAGTCCTTGACCTGCCCACATACAGCCTCCGTTTAATGAGCAATGTTGTAATAGTCGAGCCAATTTAAAGGAAATGAACAATGTTTTTTGTGAGTGAAAGCAAATTCTGAAGGATTAGAAAGTCAAAAATTGGTCAGTGAGAGAGAAATCTCATTTTTAACTGGCTAGCTCTAACCCTTTTGAGTTAAAGCTAGCTATATCTAGAGCTGAATGCATTTAGCGTAGGAGCCATTTTTTCAACGGTGAAGCGTCAATTGCTTTCACAAGCAGTATGGTTGCAACAATCGTTGCAGGATAAATAAACACATCTTTCGCGAGGTGTTGCAGCCCGATAAATTCAGCGACATTCATCATGACAATTATGATAAGCAGATGGCTAACATATATTCCTAACACGCAAGGAGATAGTTTGAAGACCCAAGGCATGTCGCCAAAATGAGGGTGAGCCAAAAGCCACATAAAGACACCTACAGCCCAGATAACGGTACCGAATAGGAAGTCGTGCGAGTTGAAAGCGATGTCATGTTGCATCAGCCAGTAAGCTTCACCAAAATGCAGTGCCATGCCAAGAATAATGCATCGAACCGTATTGTTTCGCGACCACCGCCACTGCACTTCTCGTGCGAAATAACCTAGAGCAACTAGCAACGTGCTGAAAAAAGGCCCGTTACGAGTAAAGAAAGGCGCTGGCAGGTCGGTAATGGTCGCGTAACTGCCAGCAAAGGCACCGTATATGTATAGCAATACTGCGGTTGGCAGTATCAGTTGCGCCATATTGATATGCACGAGAAAGGCAATTAACGCTACGGCAATGACCAGAGCCGGAATAAACCACAGATGAACGAGTCCGCCTTCGATGAGTGAATTGATCGGGGTTGACATTAGGTACCCCCAATAACCTTGCCTTTCGGCGAGATACCCAGCCTCAGCGACCGTCTGCCATTGGAATGGCATCAGTAAACTGATCATGCTCCAAATGAGCCAAACCTTCATTAACGGTTTGGCGTAGTTCTTAAGAGTATCGATAGGTGAATGACTCAACTTCGGCTGGATTAGATAACCCGAGATGAGAAAGAACAGCGGAACAGCAAAACGAGCCAGTTGGTTGAGCATATAGCCAACCCATGGTATCCCATTCCACTGCCAGTACGTCAGTGCCATCTGGCAATGCAAACCCACAATCGCAAGCATCGCAATGATACGTGCAAACTCTAAGCTGGCTATTTTTTGTTTCTTTGCCATTACATTGTTTACCTAAATAAAAAACTTAGGTGAAAATAGCAGGTTGTTACTGAAGTAATACGTGAAAAAGTCAACAGACTTGCGCTTACATTGAAGCTGTTTTGAAAATTAAGACTTACTTCAAACTTCTTAATTATTAACCTATTAACGCAATCAATACCTGATTCGTGAGTCGAAAATAGCACTGAATAATGGTTAGACCAGTTAACTCGAGATTGCAAAAAAGAACGATCGTGCTAAAAATAAGACTATGCAAAAAGGAAAAGTGACAAAAGAGTTTATTCTGCAGCGGGCTTTTGAGATCGCCAGCGAAGACGGATTAGAAAGTCTTACGATTGGAGAGTTAGCCAAGCAATGCGGTATGTCGAAAAGTGGTCTGTTTGCCCACTTTAATTCGAAGTTGAATTTACAGCTATCGGTGCTTGATCACGCCAATAAAGTGTTCGCTGATCGGGTTATTGAGCCTGCTCGAGAACTCGGGGATGGCAATATCGAGCGTAAAATTCGAGGGTTGCTCGACTCTTGGATGACTTGGAATCACGCATTCCAAGGAAGTTGTATGTTTCTTGACGCTTGGAATGATACGGCAGATAAAGATTGCCCGCTTCAGGCCGGACTGCGTAAATCCATAGACACTTGGCTGAGCTATTTGGAGATCCAAATAGCGAAAGGCAAAGAGAAGCAAGAATTTGCAGCAGACTTAGATACACGCCAAGCAACGTTTGATTTGTACGGTCTTTATTTGAGTGCGCATGTTTTTTACTCAATTAAAGGTGAGCAAGAAAGCTTGCGTCTGTTTTGGCAAGGGATCGACAACTTATTTTCTCGCTGGAAAGGCTAATATCGGTTATTCGCTTCCCAGATTCGTAGACATAAAATCACAAAGAGCGGCTGAGTTCGCTCTTTCTTATCAGCGTAAAAAGCACGACCGTTCTATTTTGTGCAAAGCTGATAGTTAAGGACATGATTATGAGTGAAAAAATTTACTTTAATACATCGCAACGTTTCAGTATTAAGCGCAGTTTGGTGAACATTAGTACTCGGTTACACCATACACTGGCCCCGTCACATGCAAAGAAGACCGCGCGCAAGCTTCTTCTGACACCTGCTCGTACGCAACCTAAAAATATTGAACCTCAAGGGCTTATCAAAGGTGAAATTAAAGGGCATGCAGGCATCATCAAAACCTATACTTTGGGCTCTGGACCTATTTGGGTGCTAACTCATGGTTGGTCTGGCACGGCAAGTCAGTTTTATCCACTGATGGAACATATTGCGTCGAAAGGGTTTACTGCTTTGGCGTACGATCATCCGGCACATGGTGAGAGTGAGGGGCAGTATGGGCACATTCCGGGGTTTGTCAGAGGATTAGAAGATGTGTTGGATACGGTCGAGGATGTTGTTGGCCTAGTTGGGCACAGCATGGGCACCGCTTCTGCTCTTGAGTGCCGACACAGCAAATTAGAAAACAAGCCTTTGCTGCTTATTGCTCCGGTATTAAATTACGTAGAGAACTTATTCGGTAGCATTGCGCGTTCCGGTTACTCGATGAAGCTTTTTAATGCTGTGGTTTCAGAAGTTGAAGACCAATTTGGCTATCCGTTACAGTCCATTGATCCGATGAAGCGTTTGTCTGAGCGTCCGTCTCACACCATTATTATTCATGATGAGCAAGATAAGTTCACCAAATACAGTGTCTCGGCAAAAGCGGCTGAAGAGATTAAAAACGTTGAGTTAGTGACAACACAAGGTCAGGGGCATGGTCGAGTGATGAAGTGTGAGCAAGTCTTCAGTAGTTTTGACCGTTTGCTCGATAGTGCTTGGTAACCCTTACTTTTACTGATTGATTCGCTCCGTTTTGCGCTAATTCGGTTTGAAAGTAACACCTCAGACTTTTTCGTCTCTGGTGTTGCTCTCCTCGTTAAGAGGTTAAATCCAAAAAGGACAGCCGAAGCTGTCCTTTGTTTATTTAGCAGAACGTCTGCAAGGCTGAAATTAGTTACAGTTAGCTACGCCAACTTCTTTCCAAACGCCCCATTCGCCAGATTGGCTAGGATCGTCACCCTGAGTCCACCATTTCGCTTCCCACGTTTTACCTGCGTGAGTCACTTGGTTACCACCTGTGTACACTGCGCTCGCATCCCATGCGTTGTCGCAAGTACCAGGGTTCGGATCGGTTGTGTGCTGTGCAACAACCACTGTCGCGCTTGCCGATGAAGACGCTTTACCGTCGCTCACACTTACAGTGAAGCTTAAGCTTGTGTCTTGCGGGTATTCCGCAGCAGTGAACGTGACTTTGGAGCCTTCAACCGTTGCATTCAGACCTTGAGGTAGAGTCCAGTTGAATGTCAGGGTATCGTTGTCTGCATCGCTAGACGCAGATGCATCTACAACCACAACGTCACCAGCGTTTGCTGTTGCTGGAGCAACAACTTGCGCTATTGGTGCGCTGTTCACTGGGTCAACAACACCTGCTGGTTTCACTGTTACTACAACGAGGTCAGATGCCGTTGCACCTTCGTTATCAGACACCGTCAGCTTGAAAGTTAATTGCTCTTCAACAATAACTTCTGCTGCATCAAAGCTTGCTTTCGCTGTGTTTGCACCTGTTAGTACCACTGCTGTGCCAGATACTTGTTCCCAAGCGTAGCTTGCGATGGTGCCGTCAGAGTCTTTTGACAGGCTGCCATCTAGAACCACATTTGCAGGACCTGTTACCGATTGATCTGCGCCAGCGGCTGCGGTTGGTTTACGGTTTGGTTGAGGAACCACACCACCAGCCATACCTTCGTGCATCGCGTTTAGAATGTCACCGTTATCCGCGTCAATTTCCCAAGAGAATAGACCAGCAAGACCAAGAGACTTCGCGTAGCTACCTTTTGCTAGCACTGAACGGTGGTCATCAAATGTGATCAACTCGCCCGTAGTACGGTTCCATACCCATGGTGCTTCTGCTTGTGCATCGTAGCCGTACTCGAAGCCGTTAATACCAGTGTTGTTTGCACCTAGCATGAATGACTTAATGCCTTTGTAGTCAATTACGCCATCTTCCCAAACACCTTGCGCTGTGCTGCCCTTCAGTTTACCTGTAGCAGTACCTGTCATTGGGTCGTTTGGATCTGTGAGTGTATCTGGAGTTACGCCTTCCCAGCCACGACCGTACATTGCTGTACCAAGTACTAGCTTGTTCGCAGGAACGCCTTGAGCAAGAAGAAGTTGGATGCCGTTATCTGCTGTGTAAGCAGGACCTTTGTACGGTTCGCCGTTCTCATCAACGCCACTACCGTCACACTGACCAGGACGCATGAATGAACCACAGTAAAGCGCAGTTTGGTGACCAGGAACGTTATTCCAACCACCGTAGAAGTCGTAAGTCATTGCGAAGATGTAATCCATGTACTGAACTGCATCTGCGTAGTCTACGTCTTCAATCTTGTCGTAACCGACACCGATAGCGGACGTTAGCTCGTAAGTTCGGCCTGTCTCAGCTTCTAATTCATCAAGCATTACGCGCAGTTCACGCATCAGTGCGATGTATGCTGGGCCATCGTTTACAGGGTCGCCCTTATCGGCTGCTGCACCGCCGCCGCCAGGGAATTCCCAGTCGATGTCAACACCGTCGTAGAATTTCCAAGTTTTCAGGAACTTCTTAACTGATGCGACGAATGTGTCACGGTTTTTCTTGTCCACGAAATCGAAGAATGGGTCAGACAGTGTCCAACCACCGATCGATGGGATGATTTTTAGATCAGGGTTACGTTGTTTCAATGCCATTAGCATTGCGTAGTTACCCTTGATAGGCGTGCTGTATTCATGACCAGCTTGTGGGAAGCTCTTCTGATAAGCAGCCCAAGGGTCATGGATAACGACTTCATAATCAGGCACACCTGTACAAGCAGTTTGTAGCGCGTTGAAACTGTTGCCGCCAACAGACTTCACAGACTCATTTGGGCCACAAATTGGGATAAAACCGTAAAGGATGTGAGTCAAGTTGTCGACCGGCATATTATCGACGGTGTAGTCACGGCCATAGATGCCCCATTCAACAAAATACGTACCCATCACGACGCTTGGATCGGTATTGTAGGTTTTGTTGTTTGGATCAACATTCATCGTTAGTGGCTTCAGGTGAGAACCATCGGTATCTGCAATTGTGATTTCAGCTGGTGCGCTTTTCGCACAACCTGTCGCATCACATGCTTCGATTTCCATTTGGTATAAGCCACCTTGGCCGTATTCAAACGAAGCTGTTGTTTGGCTACCAGTGATAGGGCCGCTTGCTACTTTTACACCATCAAAATAGACGTTGTAAGTGTCACCAGGTGTGCCACTCCACTGGTTAAATTTAACAGTGATCTTCGCTTGCTCATGGTATTTCACCATGTCGTAGTAGCCTGACGTGGTTTCCATCGCGAGTTCAATTTTAGAAAACTGAAGGTTGTTGGAACCGTACATATCGATACTTGGTGCGGTTGGAGCAGCAACTGCAGCACCTGATAGCGCTAAAGCAACTCCAGCTGCACATAGGTTAAATCGAATCATAACTTCTCTCTCAATCCTTGGATTCATGTTCTACCTAGAACATAGGCTGCTCTTGCACCAGATAAGATGATTGGATTTACTCCACGTGCAAAAGCATCACACTCAGCATTTCAGAGAGTTTTTTTTCGTCAAAAAAAATTAAGACGGTTTTCGAGGCACTTGAGAGAACTTAACTAAAACTCGCACTCTGTTACACAGAAAGTGTCAGACTGAGTCAATAATTTATAAAATCTCAGCAGAAACTAAAATTATTGTTTACTCAGTAACGAGTTAGTTAAATGCGATGAAGGCCTTATTTTGTTGTTTATTAAGGTTTTGTTTCATTGATATAGAAAGAGAATTGAAAGGAAAAATAGCCGTGAAGACGTACTAGTCACGGCTGAAGTGTTCACTCAACGCGGCGCGACGTTTAGAGGCTGCACCGGTTTCTGAGCCCTGAACGGTATGCTCAAATCCTTTACGAATGAATCGCTGATCTGGAATAAGAGGCTCAATACGGCGTATTTGAGGTGAAAGATGAGAGCCCGAGATCTGATACGCTGTCTTTCCTAATCCGGTATTCAACGTGATGACCTTGCCATCGAATTCAAATTCCGTCGTAATAAGTCGATGGTTTCGGTATACCCCATCTTCAGTGAAAACGAGACGTTCTGTTTGGTAGGGTGGCGCGCCAATCTCAATCCATTCGCCGTACACCTTTTCCGGATCAATGTGGTCTTGATAGGAGAGGTGGATTTGATAGCCAAAAAACGTCAACAGACCCATCCCGAAGCAGACAAATGTACTCTTGAGGATTTTGGATTGGTGGCGAGCCAAAAATGAAAGTTTTGGTTCTTGTCGTGCTTTTCGCCTTCGGCGAGTCGAGTCCGTCATAGATCTAATTTTCTCCACTTTTTTAACATGGTGGAAACCTTCCTTTTTAAAAACAAACAATCCCGCCATTGAGACGACGAAACTATGATCTAATGTCCACTTTTACATTCAGATACACATCTTATTGATGGTTTTGTTGTTTGCTCACATTCATTACTTCGCAGGTTTTCTTGCTCGGTTTAGGTCGCCTGATTAATCCTCGCGAAAAAAGGTTCTCGCTCAGTAGCAAAGGATGTGCGTTATTACGTTGAGTTTAATGGCTTTCAAAGCTTGAGTAACGGAAAGAAACAAGGTAAAAAAGAGCGGACTTTTGATAAGGAAACCAATAATGAATATTAAGGAAAATAGCTATTTTGCTGGTAGTGTAAAATCACTAGGCTTTAACCAGAAAGATCAGGATGTTAGCGTTGGTGTGATGCTTCCTGGTGAGTACACGTTTGGTACTCAAGCACCAGAGCGTATGACGGTTGTAAAAGGTGCGCTTGTGGTCAAGCGTGTTGGCGAGAGCGATTGGACGACTTATCAAAGTGGTGAGTTTTTTGAAGTGGAAGGTAATTCTTCATTTGAGCTTCAAGTGAAAGAAGCGACTGCGTATTTATGTGAGTACTTCTAGCGTTCATTTGTTGCTCGTCATAAAACCACCTTCGGGTGGTTTTTTCGTCTATGTGCTTCACTTATAACGCATCTTTTTGGTTATTTGGGTATATACTTAATAAAAATGTACCCATCGACCAGGGAGGAAGTGATGGCAGTACAACGCAAGCATTCTGATCTCCCTCCTCGTTACGAGGATAAAGATCTCACCAATGAGCAAAGACAGCGCTTTACCGAAGTTGCCAACGCCGCTCATAAGAGACGTGAATTTTATCGACGTGCTCTAGGAAAGAGCTTAATGGGCAAAATGAAGGGCCGTGCGTTTAAAGATCACCCCACTCGTCAGCAAGGCAAGCCGAACAGAACGTTGCAAGTAGTGTGGTTAATCGTATTTCTCGTTGTGGGGCTTTGGGTGATGCATGTGTTCGCTTAGTCATTAGCAAGCTTCTGGTACCGCTGGTGCATCAGATGTTGACTGTTCTTCCGTATTGCAGTGCTCATAAAAGGCGTACTGGTTTTTACCAGTATGTTTAGCTGCGTACATTGCTTTATCTGCACATCGAGTCAATTCAGACAAATCCTTTGCATCTTGCTTATAGATAGCAGCACCTACACTCATTGTTAACTCGTTAATCATATCGTAGCTTCGGTAACCTGTCGGAAACAGATTCACGATCCGTTTTAGGATGCTGTCGAGGTCACCTTTACTTTTTACATCGTAAAGCATGATTACAAATTCATCGCCCGCAAATCGAGCGATGGAGTAGTCGTGTTTATCGGTTTTTCTGTCTTTGTTGCGAATGTTATTTTTTAATCGAGTTGCGAAGGCTTGAAGTACTTGGTCACCAATATCGTGCCCGTAGGTGTCGTTGATGTGCTTGAAGTTATCGATATCGAGAAAAACCAATGCGGTGATGCTGTCATCAGATGAGTGCTTGATTTCATCGAGCTTTGCGCGCGCCCAAGTCTCAAAGCTCCAGCGATTGGCAAGCCCAGTGAGCTGGTCAAAATATGCTAACTCCTCAATCCCCTCACGATACAGTGTTTGAATGTAATTGAGGACTTTCGTGTAGTAATACGAGAACGTGTGACACACAAACGCGGTCGCTATCAGGGTCAGCATCAATCTCCGCTCTATGATTTCTGTGGCTGTTGGCAGTCGATCTAAAAAAGCGACCCCAAAAAAGATCAGTAAAATGTAGGTGCCACTGAACAACAGACCGACCTTAAACTCATTAATTAACACCAGAGTGGCGACAATAGGATATAGCCATAACATTTTGCCTGACGGAGCGTCGTTATACAGAAGTAACAATAACCCTTCGAACATTAAGACAGCACTTAGCCATAAGTCGGCGTATTGATGGTGCCGCTGGACTTTTATTACATAACTGATTGCTAAGCATGCCAAGGCACACAAAGCATGGAAAAAGCTTAAACCCCAGTTATTCTCAAGTGATTGAGCAATGGAACCATAAGTTAAACAGGCAGCGGCGATACTGGAGCATAAAAAGACAATTTTCTTTTTTCTTGTTGAGCGGATGTCCGCCATTTCTTCTAAGCGCGCCCCAGCCAATGTCGACATTATGTATCCTTGCTTAATTAACGTGTACGCTTATTCTAGGCGGTATTTTCGCGATAAATAGAACAACAAAGTTTCCAAATGTGATATCAGTCATTTTTAGTGCAAAGCCATCAGTGTGATTTGGTGCGAGTGTTCAAATAGGAATGGTGGCGCATGCAGATTTTCATGACGGTTCTTCATGGCTCTATATGGTTGGACTGATAACTCAAAGTAATGTATCTAGTTAGACACATTTCTATTGATTATCCTGATTCTGTTCGGTGCTCGTTGATTGAGAGTATTGTTCACCAATCTCTGCTCTACGTATCGTCAAGGCATATGTCGTTTCGAAAATGCATTAGAAATATTTTTCCGAAACAGGGCGAAATATTGTTGTCGTTATGACCAATATGCGACTAGAATCCGCGCTAAATCACAACCTCATATCGAGCTTCGTTCGAGTCACTATTTTTAAACTGCTTCACAAATATTGTGAGGCAGTTTTTAGTTGTAGGAAAGGTTACAAGCATGCCTAAAAGCCAAAACATCAACCAACGAATGTCCATCGTGGCATTAGCTTGGCCAATTCTTGTCGAAATTTTGCTACGGACGGCTTTAGGAACCAGTGACGTGTTCATGCTGAGTGGCTACTCAGACAAAGCCGTATCCGCTGTTGGTGTGATCACGCAGATTACCTTCTTTTTAATCATCGTTTCGACCTTTGTCAGTAGCGGTACGGGGATTTTGATTGCCCAATACAATGGCGCTGGACGCGAGCAAGAGTCAGTGAGCGTTGGTGTTGCGAGTATTGCGTTGTCTGTCCTCGTCGGTGTGCTATTGAGTGTGATTGCCGTGCTTGGTGCGATATATCTACTCCCGTATTACGGCTTGGAAGCGCAAGTCGAGCAGTACGCTCATGAATATCTGCTGATAAGCGGTGCGATGACGTTTAACGTTACGATTGGCGTTGTTTTTACAACTATTCTGCGTAGTCATGGTTATTCACGTTCCCCAATGGTGGTGAATTTGATCTCGGGTGTGTTCAACATCATTGGTAACTATATTGCGCTTTACCAGCCATTCGGTTTACCTGTGTATGGTGTGCAAGGCGTGGCAATAGCAACCGTCGTCAGCCAAGTCATCGGTACGTTAATGTTATGGTTTATTCTCGCTCGCAGTAGCATTGAACTACCAATGTCGACTATGAAACAAGTACCGGCAGAGATTTACAAAAAAATCTTAAAAATCGGCGGTATGAACGCGGGTGAAGTGCTGTCTTACAACGTGGCGCAAATCTGCATTGTGTACTTTGTGGTGCAAATGGGGACGGCATCGTTAGCGGCTTTCACTTATGCGCAAAACATTGCCCGTTTCTCGTTTGCTTTCGCGCTGGCAATTGGTCAGGCTGCGCAAATTCAGACCGGTTACTACATCGGTAAAGGTTGGGTGAGTAGCATTTTAAAACGCGTACAAATCTACTTCTTAGTGGGATTTGTGGCATCAACGGCGGCAACCACACTGATTTACCTGTTTAGAGAAGAGATTCTACGCGTATTTACCGATCAACCGGAAATACTCGCATTGGCAAGTTCGTTAGTCATGGGCTCAATTTTGCTCGAAGCTGGACGTGTGTTTAACCTGATTTTTATCGCGGGGCTCAAAGGCGCGGGTGACATCAAGTTCCCAGTGCAAATGGGGATTTTGAGCATGTGGGGATTAGGCGTGCTTTTCTCTTACATCTTTGGCATCCACTTGGGTTATGGCGTTTTAGGGGCTTGGATGGCAATCGCACTCGATGAATGGGTACGTGGTATCATCATGGCAAGACGTTGGCGCTCTCAGGTGTGGACCAAGTTTAAGGTGAGCTAACGGTTTTCGGTATTGCGCATCACGCTTATTCTGTTGTTAGAAAAAAAAGGCACTGTTAGTCAGTGCCTTTTTGTTATTTAAAATCGGGAATACGTTAGAATTCGCACTCAGCTTGGAACACCATACGCTCTTTGCTGTATGGATGATCCAGCTCTAGCATCTCAGCATGCAGGTGCAAGCGATTCGCTTTTTCGCCGTATAAACCATCACCAACCATCGGCATGTTTAACCCCATGTGATGAGCACTGTGTACACGTAGTTGGTGAGTTCGCCCGGTTTTCGGATACATGTATACCTTGCTGCGTCCATCTTTGACGTCAATCAGTTGCCAGTAGGTTTCTGCATGTTTCCCGTGTTCAAAACACACCAGTTGACGTGGGCGGTCGTCGGGGTCACCACGCATTGGCAGTGAGATTTCCCCTTCAGGCTCGTTTAATACGCCTTCGAGCAGTGCCATATAACGTTTTTGTACGCCGCGAGCCATAAACTGTTTTTGCAGACTTTTGTTCGCGCGCTTGGTTAAGGCAAACACCAAAATGCCAGAGGTCGCCATGTCGAGGCGATGAATCACAAACGGCCCTTCCACATCAGGGAACATCGCTTGTAGGCGCGTATAAGCAGAGTCTTTGATGGTTTTACCCGGCACTGAAAGTAAGCCCGAGGGCTTGTTGACGACGACCATAGCGTCGTCTTGGTAGATTATCTCTAGCTCTTTGTCTTCTGCCCAATTCTCCGCCAATGGGTTGGGTTCGACATCCAGCCCTTGCATCATATGGCCTAAAATCGGCTGACATTTGCTGTTGCACGATGGGTAGAATTTTTTGTGTTGGCGAACCTCAGACTTTGGCGAAACACCCCACCAAAATTCTGCCAGCGCCAGCGGTTTGAATCTGTGTTTAAATGCGTATTGGAGCAGTTTTGGCGCAGCACATTCCCCCGCACCTGCTGGTGGGATTGGGTTTGTGGTGTCCGTAAAAATGTCCACCAAGTCGCGTGCTTCGCCATGGTTGTTTAGAAAGCGGTATTGTTTATGCAGTTTGTGCTGTAAAGCGTTGGAGAGCGTCTTGCGCTGCTCTTTCAGGTGAGCAAGTTGCTGCTCTAACTCGGCCAATCGCGCTTCTTTGATTGCAAGCTTTTCATCCCACGCTTGCTTTAAGTATTTGAGAACGTTTTTCTCAGCGACACTTTGCTTACCCAACTCATCCAACAAGATTTTTAGATCATCGACATTGAGCGTTTGCTCGCCCTGTTGGCGCTGTCGCTTGCGTGCTGCTCGGCCATCAATCATCACTTGGCGCTGTGTTTGCTCCTCTTGCTGATAAGCGGCTCGGTCGGCTTGTATTTGCGCTTTAAGATCCGCTAATTCCGGATTCGCGGCACAGGTTTTGTACTCCGCATTGGCGGCGTTGATGGCATCCGTTTCTGCGCGGAAGAAGCCTTCATCGGTCAGCATGTCGTACACAGGAGGGACAAATCCTGGAATCAAGTTTTGGTCAGCAATTTTGCCAGAAAACGCACTTAAAAAGCCGAGCTCGCCTTGAGGGCTTTTTACCAGCAATACGCCAAACATTTTGCCTCGCCCCGTTTCTTCATTAACCAAACCAAAATCGTGTTCGAAGTCGGTTTGCGCTAATAAGTGCTGTTGCAATTGCTTTGCGGCCATAACGCAAAGAGGATGCGGCGTGTAGTAGAACGGAAACGTAAACTGCGTTGGCAATTCATAGCCAGAAATATCAGCAGTAAAACGAGTAAAACAATGTTCAGGCGAGTGCATGGTGGGTATCCGCGCGAGTAAAAATTCGAGCGAGGATTGTACCTGTTTGAGTCAGGATTGCCATGTCGGTGTTGGCACTCGCTCTTGGATTAAGGACAAGAGCGAGTGGGGAAGAGTTTATTGCAGTTTTCGTAATGCAAGCTTCCACTGTGCTGGTTTGTCGTAGTAGGCCGAGTGCGGCAAGGTCAGGTACTCGCCATTTACTTCTGCAATCAGGGTTGGATAACCACCAACGTGCAACTGGCGCATCAATTGTCGGCTAGAGCGAATTCTCTCACCTAGTTCGGCTTCGCTTAACGTCATGTTTTGCTCCCACGCATCACTTGCTAAACCTAGCGATTCTGCAATGGCTTTGAGCGTCGATGCTTCATTCACTTTTAACCCGAGCTGATAATGCGCAGATTGGATGGCCTTTAGCATGTGCCATGGATTCAGCCCCATTTTCTCCGCACTCAAGATCGCTTGTGTGGGTAGATAAGAATCAAGAACAAACGCATCGTCGCTTTTCACGCGTTGCAGATATGCTTCACCAAACGTTGCTCCGGTTTCGGTTGCGATACGAGCGTCACTGTTGATGATGTGCTGACGAAATTCAGATTCAATCGCGCGCTTCTCAATCATACCGCCGGGATGAAGCTCTACCTTAAATTGAGAGGTGTCCATCAAGGCTTCGATGAGTGGTGATGCCCCGTAGCACCAACCACACATGGGATCGAAGAAGTAATGCACGGTTACCATGACATTTCACCAGTATGCACTTTCGCACCGATTTCTAGCGCGATTGGCAATTGAGCTTCTGGGTATTTCGCAGACATGGTGTCAATGAGTTGAACGCTGTTATTGCTGTGTTTTTTCGCTTGCTGAAAATCCTGCAAGTATTGTTGCGAGTAGCGAATGGTGTCTGCGTTCAGCTTTGTGCCTGCTTTCATGTGACCAGGAATGACCACTTGAGGTTTAAGCGCAAGCATCTCGCTAAGTTGCTGCTCCCAAGCATTGATGGCGGTTTGGTCTGCGGCATCTGCCATCCACAAATGTACGTTTGAGTACACGGCTACGTTACCTAGAATCGCTTTGTTATCTGGAATCCATAGGTAAGGGCGGTGTGCTGATGTGCCATGGTTACCACGGATTTCAATCTTATGACCTTCTAGCTCTAATGATGCTTTATCGTACGCGACAGGGATCACTGGTTTTACCGGTGCGTTTGCGCCAAGCTTTGGTCCCCAGTACGCCAGCTTTCCAGCCAATTTCTCTTTAATAATTTTTTGAACCGCAGGCGTTGTGATGATCTGCGCATCAGGGAACTGTTGGTGTAAGGCCTCTGCGCCAAAGTAGTAATCTGGGTCCGCTTGACTGATAAAAATGGTTTTAAGTGTTTTGCCTGAGTCCAGAACTTTAGCGGCAATGCGCATCGCGTCAGCTTTGGTGAATCCAGTGTCGATAACCATGGCGTCAGTCTCACCGTATACCAAGGTTGAGTTTACGTGGAAGCTGTTACCGTCGGCGTTGTAAACCTCAAGAGTAAGGGGAGAGTGGTTTGCCGCTAGGACAGGGTTTGCCATTAAAACGGATGCAGCAATCAAAGTGAATTTTTTCATAATAAGCTCCTAAAGAATTTGGGGCCAAGCGACGATGGCTTGGGAACGGGAGCTATATTAGGAAATTGATACGCTCGGAAAAATACACAATAATGTGCATCACTATTTCTTATTTCGAGCAAATATATGGATAGAGTAACGGCAGCAAAAGTGTTTGTGGATGTGGTGTATTCTGGCAGTTTTACCGCGACCGCAGAGCGGTTAGACATGTCTCGGCCAATGGTAACTCGTTATGTAGAGGCGATGGAGAACTGGCTGCAAACTCGTTTGTTACACCGCACCACGCGCAAGGTGTCCCTCACCACCGCAGGGGAGCGCAGCTTGCCTCAGATTGAGCGCTGGTTAAAACAGGCCGATACATTAACGTCGAACATTGCCGTTGATGGTGAGCTGTCCGGAAAAATCCGTCTTGCGTCTAGTACTTCATTTGGATTCTCACAGTTGATCCCCGTAGTAAACAGTTTTATGCAAAAGCACCCCAAAGTGTATATCGACATAGATCTGCAAGATTCAGTGAGTGATCTAACCGAACAACGCATCGATCTGGCGATCCGAATTGCGTCAGATCCCGATCCTTCTTTGATTGGTAAGCCGATTGCGGTGTGCGAATCGGTGTTGGTAGCATCACCGCAATATTTACAAACTCACCACGCGATCGCGCATCCGCGAGATTTATCTTCACACGACTGTTTGGGATACAAAAACTTTGAGCGTCACGTGTGGCATTTGTCTCAGGGCGACCAGTTCGAATCGGTGGGAATTGAGTGTCGCCTAACCAGCAATGAGGCCACGGCGTTATTGCATGGCGCTTTACAAGGCATGGGTATTTCGATGTTGCCAACTTATTTGAGCAATATCTATCTCAAATCGGGTCAGCTTGAGTCGGTGTTGCCGGATTGGAAGCCAAATGATCTCAACATTTACGCGCTGTATTCATCACGTAAACACTTGTCTCCTGCGGTGAGAGCTTTCATCGATCACAGTGAAGATTACTTTAAACAGCATCCTTGGTAATAGCGAAAGGCGTCGTCATCCTGACTTGAGATTCATACAAGATCCTGTACCTTACATGGATATATTTTCGCAGCGTCATTTAGAGTTTTAGTTAATGTCACAAGTTCGCATCAAATTTATTGCTTCCGATATGGATGGCACATTGCTTGACCAATACGGTCGTTTGGATCCGGAGTTTTTCGATCTGTTTTTGCAACTGGAAGAGCAAGGTATTTTGTTCTCCGCTGCGTCTGGTCGTCAGTATTACAGTCTGCGAGAC
This sequence comes from Vibrio sp. 2033, assembly GCF_033339735.1. Lineage (NCBI taxonomy): Bacteria > Pseudomonadati > Pseudomonadota > Gammaproteobacteria > Vibrionales > Vibrionaceae > Vibrio > Vibrio sp. 2033. The sequence continues at coordinate 1,577 of NZ_JAWOVC010000011.1, read as the reverse complement.
ACGTTCGCGCCAATCAAAGACAGACTGTTGTATGTGGCTGAAAACGGCACCTTGGTGATGTACCAAGACAAAGAGCTCTACAGTTGCACCATTCCTAAAGCGGAAGTGGCGGAGATTGTGAAAGCGGCTCGTGAAATTGACGGAGCGAACATCGTATTGTGTGGCAAGCGCTCGGCGTACATCGAAACGCATGATCAGCAATCGCTGGAAGAATTTCAAAAGTACTACCACCGCTGTGAATATGTGCCGGATTTGCTTGAGGTCGAAGACGAGTTTATTAAGGTAGCAATTTGTCACTTTGACGGTTCGGAAGAGCTCCTGTTCCCGACCATGAACGCGAAGTTTGGCGCAACGCATAAAGTCGTGGTGAGTGCAAAAATCTGGCTGGATGTGATGAATGCCGAGGCCTCTAAAGGTGCGGCCATTCAGCATCTTCAAGAGACGATGAATTTTACTCCGGCAGAAACCATGACGTTTGGTGACTATCTCAATGACCTCGAAATGCTGCAAGTCAGTGAGCATTCGTACGCGGTTGCCAACGCGCACGAAGAGATTAAGAAAATTGCTCGTTATTCTGCGCCAAGCAACCAAGAGGCTGGGGTACTCAAAGTGATTAAAGAGAAAGTATTAGCGAAGTAACGCTCATTCTTTCGATGTTATTTTCTTCTTCACGTAAAAAGCCCCGCATACACTGCGGGGCTTTGTTTTTTTTGTGTGTGTGGTGGGAGGGGGGAGTAAGGTTCCCGTTTTAGCGTACGTACTTGGCGGTTGCGCTGACTAAAAAGTGTTGCAATTTCCCGTCTGATTTTGGCACCCACAAGTCGTTATGATAATGGTAAATACGGCCATTGATGGTCACAGACAAGGTATTATCACCCGTTTGCTCCATGCGAATAAACTGATCCGAAGTGACCAAAAACGGCTCTTGCTCTTCAATGCTCTGGCCCGTTGCCAATACGAAGTAGCCGAATCGGTTGCCAGCATCCGGATCGGTTGAGTAGATTCGATGTCCAACGAGGCTGTAGTCGTCGTTGAGTGCCTGCTCAAGCGTTTTTTGCCCGATGGTTTCGTGCGATGGAATAAATACCCAAGCCAACACACCTGCCGCAATGACTGCCAGTAGAAGCAGTACTTGCATGAACTTTCTCATCATATATACCGTTTAACGTTGAAATTTCATTTTGTACATGCGCTTATCCGCTATGCTGATAAGAAAGTCAACATTGTCACTGTCTTTAGGGTATTGCGCTAAGCCCATGCTTGTTGAAAGTGTTGAGACTTTATCGGAGTTTAATATTTGTGCATCAAAGACGGTATTTATCTGCTCACGTACGTTCTCTTCATTGAGATGTTCACCTTCAAGGATAACCGCGAACTCATCTCCTCCCATGCGATAAACAGTAAAATCATTGAGTGCCATAGAATTAAGCCGCCTAGCGATTTCCCGCAGTACAGTGTCGCCAACTTGGTGTCCGTGTGTGTCGTTGACTTCTTTAAAACCTGACCCGTCCTGATATGGGTTGACACTTTTTAACTAAAACGCTCGATGTACTTCATCGGGCGTTTTGTATTTTAAA